>JAAUTZ010000128.1 GCA_012031225.1 Chloroflexaceae bacterium | reverse complement strand
ATCTGGAGCGGCGCAAGGCGGCGAAGCTGGCCCTGTTCCGCGATGTGTTGCGGTCGGGCTATACGGGCGACGAGTTGCGGCAGTTGTTCAGCATTGCTGAGCGATTTATGACCCTGCCACGGGCGGAGTACGCGGAGTTTCGGGCAACGATAGCAACGGAGTTAGGAGCGCAAGCAGTGGAAATCATGAACAGTTTTGAACGTTACGGGCTGGAGCAGGGCGTGCAGCAGGGCTTGCAGCAGGGGCGTAGTGAAGAACGTATCGCCGTGACCCTGCGCCAGCTAACGCGCAAATTCGGGGTGTTGCCGGAGGCGGTGACGGCGCAGATCCGTGCGCTCGATAGCGAGCAGATGCTAGAGCTGGCCGAGAGCCTGCTTGACTTCACCACCTTCGCTGACCTGACGGCGTGGCTCGCGGAGAACCCGCCCGTCAGCGCGCCGGACGCGGCGAGCGCGGGGGAGTGATTCGCTGGCGCAGGTGCTAGGGTTCAGGTGCTAGGGTTCAGGTGCTAGGTAGCAGGGGGCAGGGGTGCGCCGGTGGGGAGTTGCGCCAGAGCCGCAACCCGATGGCGGAGCTGGTACGGGCCCATCTGGCAACGCTGGACACGCGCCACGATCTGGTGCGGCGCAAGGCGGCGAAGCTGGCCCTGTTCCGCGATGTGTTGCGGTTGGGCTACACGGGCGACGAGTTGCGGCGATTGTTCAGCATTGCCGAGCGGTTTCTGAACCTGCCACGGGCGGAGTACGCGGAGTTTCGGGCAACGATAGCAACCGAGTTAGGAGCGCAAGCAGTGGACATCATGAACAGTTTTGAACGTTATGGGCTGGAACAGGGCTTGCAGCAGGGCTTGCAGCAGGGCTTGCAGCAGGGGCAAGGGAACCTCACCCTGCGCCTCCTGACGCGCAAATTCGGGGTGTTGCCGGAGGATGTGACGGCGCAGATCCGTGCGCTCGATAGCGAGCAGATGCTAGAGCTGGCCGAGAGCCTGCTCGACTTCACCACCTTCGCTGACCTGACCGCGTGGCTCGCGGAGAACCCGCCCGCCAGCGCGCCGGATGCGACGGACGCGGGGGAGTGATTCGCTGGCGCAGGTGGCAGAGGGTAGCCCGCTTGAGCGGGCTTGGGCGGGTAGCCGCCGGATTGATCCGGCGGTGGGGTAGCACCTACCCCCCGCCCCCCACTACCCCCCACCGCGCACTGCCGCTAGCTCTGCCGCCGTCAGCCCGTACAGCCGCGCCACCCGTTCGTCTATCTCTGCCTCCCACGCCGCCACCTGCGCCCCCTGCCCGCCCGCCTTGATGCACTGCTGCGCCAGCGTGGCGATGGCTTCCCGCTCGGCGGCGGGCGCATCGGGGATGGGGATGAGTTCCATGTATGTATTAAAGGAACGTAGATAACCTCCTCGTATCCTGTTTGATACTTGTGAATAGTACCACTCGATAATCTGTGAGTTGAGCAATCCACAAAGCCATGGCTCTGTTGTGGGAATAAAGTAACAGGTGTTTACACAGTAAAAACTCTGGTCATCAAAAGCGAAACTCTGATGCTCGTATATATCTGGGTAGATAATCTTCGGCTGCTCGAACCGCTCAACATCCCCCGGACTTGCCTGTAACTCATACCATGCATTGTTTCCCGCCTTTAGTTCAAGTCGCTGCTTGAACTGCTTCAAGTGCTCATAGATTGCCGGATATTGCGTTATGTTGATACCCCGCCGACTGAGGATCAGCCACAGCTTGGGATCATGCACGGCCCACCGCTTCACATCGCGCCCGCGCAGGAAGGGCTTGAGCAGCTCGGCCGATGAGGGGTGCGCGGCAATCAGCGCATCGTGGGTCGCGTGATCCACCACAAACGCCTCGTTTAAGCCGGTCTTGATACCGTAGTAGAATCGCCCCTGCACATACTCGCCCAGCGGTGTGCCTGCTGCCCGCAGCTTGTCGAGCAGGCGCAGCACGGCAGGCGATTCGAGCCGCCAGCCATCCGCCCGCAGTTCCTTTTGGTCAAGTGCGATGCTGCTCTGGAGGAAGATGCGGGCAAACTCGGACACGGGCGGCCCCGGCTCCCACGTCAGGGCACGCACTGTGGCACCGTCGGGCGCGGCTTTGCGCGTGATGATGATGCTGGGGTAGGCAATCGCCGTGAACACCGGTGCATCGCCAAAGTCTATGATGCTGTGGATGCGGGTGTGTGCCGCGAGGTGCTGGCGCAGCTTCTTGCCATAGCCTGCGCGGAAGTATTTGTTGCTGGAGATGAAGGTCAACACGCCGCCCGTTCTGAGCAGCTGCAACGAGCGGGCATAGAAGTAGACATACAGATCGGCCGTGCCGGTTGCCACCTCTGGGTATGCCTCTTGCAGGGCGGGCTTCTGCTCCTTGATCCGCTCCTGCCGCACATAGGGCGGGTTGGCAATCACAATGTCGAAGCTCGCGTGAACCCCAAACATCCACACCGGATCGAAGAAATCGGCGGTTGCATTCTGGTCGTAAGGATCCCACTGCGCCAGCCGATCTGCGGTAGCACCGGGGATGCCATCGCGCTTGAGTTCGCCCCCGATCTGCCGGCGGATGCGCTGATCCTCGGCGCGGTACTTGCGCTTGGTGGTAGGCGTGCGGGCTTCAAAGTGGCGTTGGCGCACCACTGCTAGCTCCTCTTCCAGCCGGATCACCTGCTGGCTACGCAGCGCATTCTGCTGCACGCCCGCCCCCAGCAGGGCATTGGCCGCCACAAAGCGCGTCTCCAGATTCGGCAGGGCCAGCACGCCCCGATTGGGCAATGACTCATCCGTCTGCTGCTCGACAATCAAGGCAATAAAGCAGCGCAGCTTGGCAATCTGCACCGCAATCGGCTGAATATCTACCCCATAGATGCAGCTCTGGATCAGATAGAGCTTGCGGGCGTAGTCGAGTTCATCATAGGCAAAGGCCCGCTCAAGGTCGGCGTGTTTCTGTTCCAGCGCACCAAGTGCCAGTTCCTGTGCATGCTCATCCTGTAGCTGCCGTGCGGTGGCTTGATCCTGCGCGATGTTGGCAAGCTGGCGTTGCTTCCAGCCCGTATTGTGCGGATCGAGCTTGCCCAGCAAGAACACCAGCTTTTGCAGCACCCCGATAGGAAACGCGCCCGACCCACAGGCCGGGTCGAGGATCTTGGCCCGGTCTATCGCGGCAATCAACTGCTGCCGCTGCGCCGAATCAAACAGCGGCTCCTCAGCATTATAGGCGAGCAGGTGGCGCAGGCGGTCCGTCAGGTCTGCACTGGTAGGCGGGCCCTGCGCCAGCAGGGCCGTCTCAAGGTAGGCCAGCAGCGACTCATCCACCATATAGCTCACCACCTCCCGCGGGGTATAGAACGAGCCAGTCTCCTTGCGGGCCGTCTCGCCCGTTTCGGGGTTGTAGGCGGCAAGCAGATTTTCAAACACCTGCCCCAGCAGTTCCGGGTCAAGCGCGATCTCCTCTTCAATCGGCGTATTCTCAACCACCGTAAACTTGTAGTGGCTGAGGATGTGGATCAGCCCGCGCACGCGGCGCATGCCGCCGCCGGTGCCATCGAGCCGCGGCAGATGCACCTCCAGCCAAGCGCCAAAGAAGAGCTGGTTGGGCACCACCAGCGGGTTCTTTGACTCATCCGAAAAGCCATCAATGCGGATCGGCTGGCGTTGCTCATCCTCCGTATCGAGGCACTCGAACAAGCCCCCATTGAGGAACGGCACCGTGCTCAGCAGCTCGAGCAGCTGCTGATCGCCGCCGGGCCGGAAGTAATCCTGATAGCGATAGCGATTCGTGACAAGGCGGTTGCCATCGCGCCCGCCGGGGCTGGCTTTGCTACGAAAGCCGCGCTTGTCCATCTCCTGATTCAGCGTGGCAAAAAACAGGTTTTGCAGAATCGCCTTGTAGTAGCTACTCGCTGGATGGGCCAGATCCGTGAGCATCTGCTCCAGCTTGTGCGGGTTGAACAGCGCAGCGGGCACCAGCCCCTTCTCCTTCAAAAACCAGACAAAGATCATGCGCGTAATCAAGCGGATGATCGCCACATCATTGCGCTTGGCGGCATCCGGCTCAACCCCCGCCGGAAACGTCACCTGCTGGGTTGCCCAGAAATACCAGCTTGCAATCTCGCGGTAGAAGCGTTTGTTTAGCTCCGCGCTACTCAGCACAGTGGCCCACGCCCGCTGCAACTCCCCAAAGCTGCCTACCGGATGCGCCGCAGCCAGCACCGGCAGCGACAGATCATACAGAATTTCAAGGTGGGCGCGGTGCGGCTCGGCAGCGCGGATGTCCTTAATCAGGGTGACCTTCTCCAGCACATCGCGGCGCGCATCACGTTTGTGCAGGCGGCGATTGATGATCGAGATCGTCAGCAACGCCCCATGCTGGAAGAGGATCAAGATCGGCATCGGGAAGTGCTTGTTCACCTCGCGGGTAATCGTGGCAAGCTGGGTGCGGGTGTAGCTCTCGCCCCGCAGCCGGATCGCAAAAACAGATACGACTCGATGCGGGCATTGTCCACCTGCCGGCTCGAATCAAAGGGCAGCAGCGACTGAACGCCAGCACCGCGCATCTCCTCATCGGTCAATTGCAACAGCACATCCACCGTCTGCCACGCATCCGTGAGGGCGCGGTGCGGCTCCAGTGCGATGCCGAAGGTCTGCTGCAAGCCGTGCGCCGTATTCGGAGCCAGCTCCAGTGTTCGGGTGCTATGGTAGCCCAGTTCCTGCACCAACTGGAGCGCAGACGTGCGTAGCGGAGAGCTATTCGCGCAGGCCTGCAAGGCATGCAGGATCGCGGCTTTGATGGGGGTCTCATCCATACGGGGCTACTCCTCGGCCTGTATCACAAGCCATGTAACGAGTTCAAAGTCGGTGGTGGTATGCACCTGCTCTTGCACATCGGGCAGCAGTGCGCCACGCCCAGAGAGCATATGCGCTGCCACGCGCCGCTGGAAGGTGGTGGTGATGGACTGCACGGCGTGCTGGAGCAAGTCATTCGCAACCTGCATCTCCGTACCATCAGCGGTGCGCCGATCAAACAGACGGCACAGCGCATCGTAGGGGGCGGGCTGGTCGGCGCAGAGCAGGCGATAGAGTTCGAGGATCTGCTTGGGCTGGGCAAAGTTCAGCCGCACCTCGCCGGTGTCGCGCACATAGACGAGGTAGAAGGGTTGCAGCGGATTGATCGTCGTGGCTTGGCCAGCCTCCTTATGCCGCAAGCAATAGATGATCCCCGGCGCACAGATCGGATAATCTGGGTGGGGGGGCACCACCGCATACAGCCCCAAGGGCGCATCTTCAAGCCGTTTTCGATTGCTCTCGATGTACCGGACAAGATCCATGCGGAAATCATCCAGCGTAAATTCGTTCAGCGTGAGGCTCTCGTTGAGGTCTTCCAGATCGAGCACCTCATCCTTCAGCCGCAAGAGCTGCTGATCGCGGTAGGATAGCTCCTGTGTGGCCAGCTCCTCAGCATCGGCCAGCAGATTGTCGTGCCCCGTCGCGGTGATGTCAACGAGTGCCATGCGGGCTTCGACGCGGTTCTTCAGATTGATATACTTGTTCAGATCGTGGGTCGGCCAGAAGTTGACCAGTTGGATGCTGGTGTTGGGGCTGCCGATGCGATCAATCCGCCCGAAGCGTTGGATAATCCGCACCGGATTCCAGTGGATGTCGTAGTTCACGAGGTAGTCGCAGTCCTGCAAATTTTGCCCTTCCGAGATACAATCGGTGGCAATCAGCAGGTCAAGCTCGGCATCCTGTGGCAAGCTGGGAAGCTGGGCCCGCTGCTTCGCACGCGGCGCAAAGTTGGCGAGGATGTGGGTAAAGTCAGTCATGCCGAGGGTGGTGCGGTTGTTGCCATCGCCCGTCACGAGGGCACAGTGGATGCCCAGCTCGGTGTGCGCCCAGTGCTGCAATTGCTCGTAGAGGTAGCGGGCGGTATCGGCAAAGGCCGTAAAGACGAGCACCTTGCGGTTGGGCATGCCATCGCGGGTGGTGGTCGGCTGCTGCACCTTGCGGGCGATCAATGCGCGGAGTTGGGCGAGTTTGGTATCGCGCTCTGGGGTCACATCTTTGGCAGCGGTATACACAAGGCTCAGTTGCTGCTTGTCGCTCTGCAAATCGGTGCGCCAGCGGTCGGTATCCAGATGGGCCATCTTGAAGCCCACGGTGCCCACTTGCAGGGCCGCCTGTAGCTCGTCGTCATCCACATCCTCGATCAGCAGACTGTCGAAGTCGAGATCGGGGTTGTCGTGGCGCTGTTGCTGGAAGCGTGCGATGCGCTGCTCCAGAACCTCGATCTTGCTGATCGTGCGCTCCAGTGTCAGGGTAAAGGCGTGGATCGAGCTTTCCAGCCGCTTGAGGAAGTTCACCCGCATCATGCCGATCAGGAAGTGTTCGCGGGTGCTCTGCCGAAAGTTGCGCACGCGGGTGTGTTCATACCGGGCTTGGTATTGCGGCAGCACATACGCCGAAGGGTTGAACAGGGCCAGCCGATAGGCGGAGATCTCGTCGTACAGGCGATCATAGGGCATAAAGCGGCCGCGCTGATCAATTGTATCCGCTACCACCGCGAGTGGCTTCTGCCGCTGCGGAAAGCCGCCAAGCTGGTGGAGCGTCGCACTGTAGTAGGTTTTGATGTGCTTGCGCGAGCGGGCGATGGTCAGCCCATCGAGCAGCGTAAACAAGCCGGAGCCAAGCCGATTGAGCAAGGCATGCGGATCACGGTGCGCGGATTGTTTTGCCCATTCGTTGAAGGTGCGCTGTGCGGTGGCAAGCGTATCGCTCAAGCTGCTAATGCCGAGCGACTTCTGGAAGGCCGCCTCATCCCCCGCCGCCAGAAAAGCAAGCTGATTGCGGAGGTCGCTCAGATCATTGTTGACGGGCGTGGCCGAGAGGAGCAGCACGTTCGTTTTGATCCCACTGCGGATGATGTCTTCCATCAGCCGTTGATAGCGGCTGCGCCGGATGACGTTGCCGGTGGCATCGCGCTTGCCGGCGGTGTTGTTGCGGAAGTTGTGCGATTCATCAATGACCACGAGATCATAGTTGCCCCAGTTGATGAGCGAAAGATCAATATCCCCCACGGTGCCCCGCTCACGGCTCAGGTCGGTATGGGAGAGCACGGTGTAGCTGAAGCGATCTTTGAGAAACGGGTTGAGCGGGCTGTTGTTTTGCGCCTGATAGACGGTCCAGTTTTCGCGCAGCTTCTTGGGGCACAGCACCAGCACGCGGGCATTGCGGAGTTCAAAGTATTTGATGATGGCGAGTGCCTCATACGTCTTGCCCAGCCCGACGCTATCCGCGATGATGCAGCCGTTGTGGGCAAGGATCTTGTTGATCGCCCCGCGCACACCATCGCGCTGGAACTCGAAGAGGGCCTGCCAGATGGCGGTGTCGGCAAGCTGTGGCTGGGCGGTCAGCAGGTCGTACTGTTGCTGCTGCGCGAGGTACGCCCCAAAGAGGTGGAACAGTGTTTTGTAATAGATGAACTGGGGGGCATTGTCGGCATAGAGGCGGGCAAGGTCGGCAAGCACCTGCGCAGTGACATCCTCCACCAATTCTTGATCCTGCCAGAGTTCATCAAACCATGCCCGCAAATCGTGGCGATCACGGGTGCTGTCCACTTCCAGATTGAGTTCGATGTTGTTGCCAACAGGTGCCAGCCCCAGCCCCGCCAGTGTAAAGTTGGAACTCCCCACGAGGGCTTCATCGTGGCTTGCGTAGGCGATGTGGTAGAGCTTGCCGTGCAACAGCCCAGCGCGGGTGATCGAGCGGATCGTCACTTTCTCCCGAATCCAATCGGCACACGCACGGGCGATCTCGCGTTGCTGGAGCCGGTTGCTCAAGGTGAGGCCGCTATCAACGATGTCAAACGCTTTCGTTTCGTTGCGCTCAGGATCGAGGGCAGCCAGACCGTGTGGCTCACCATAGAGGAAGCGTAGCTCCGCGATAGGCAGCAGACGGTCTTTCAGGGCGTGAAACGCATAAATGGTGAAGTAGGCTGACACGATGGAAAGGGCGGCACCGGGCTGGATGTGATCGCGGAGGAAGTCGCCGACGCACCCACGGCTACGGTTATCGTGAATACCGGAACGGAGCGCGGGGGTGGGCGCAGCGGCAGCAGTGGATGACCGTGGGGGTCGGTTCTGATCTGGCATGGTAGCTCGTCTAGCCCCGCGCTTGCCGTGCGCTTCCGGTGTGAAGCGGCGGAGACAGCAAGTCCGGGAATATGGTGGCTCGGTTACAGCACACAGCACACGACGCAATGGCTTCTGCGTGATGCGCTGATGCCCGATATATTCTTGCGTGCAAGTATACCACACTAGAGGATAAGCAAAGAACAGGTGCAGCGTGAGAACGTAGGATAATCCGTCTCTTGGGGTGTCAACCGCAAACATGCATCTTGTTGGTTGCACCATCCTGCAACGCCTGCACCCGCCCCATCACCCCCTACTGGCTGCCTTCCCTGAAACCTACCCCCCGCCCCCCACCTCCACCCCCCAC
>JAAUTZ010000127.1 GCA_012031225.1 Chloroflexaceae bacterium | reverse complement strand
GTAGGCGTGGGGGGGGGGGCGGGGGGGTGGTGGATATGCACGGTGCGAAAGGTTGCCATCAGGATATGGTCAGATCCAAAGGCTGCTCACCAAATGGGGCACAGCTGGGAAACATATATGGAGAGTATAGCACATGCATCGCTAGCCGTCGAGTCGCGTGATGCGGGGGCGTGTGGGCACTATACTGGCAGTGGTAGGGGGGGCGAGAAGCGGTGCGCGGCACGAGGTTGTTATAACGGAAACGCACGCCTCCCCGTGATGATGGTACTTCGCTCAAGGTCGTTTCGTTGCTCATCCCAGCGGGCAAGTGTTAGCGCGTGTTCGAGTTGTCCGGGCTGTTGCTCATACGTCAATACGTCACGCCGTTGATAGGTTAGGATGAGTGACCGCAGTGCCGTACCAATGCCTTGCGGCGCAATAAGGAGCGCGTGTTCTGGGCGGGCCACCCGACTATAACCAAGCAATTGTGAAAGATGGTCCAGTGTAAGGGGCTTGTTTTTGCACTCAATAAACGCTATCTTGGTTTGTTGCGGAGCCATGATGAAGCCGGTAATATCTACGTGTATGTCCCACGATACCCAATCAGCGGGCAAGCCTTGAGCGACATGCTCGCGCCGAATAACGCGGGTCAATTGTTCCTGCGAGGTATCCAGCACGCGGATCATAGCACGGGGATAGTGATGCTGCAAACGAACTCTGAGCCACGCCTGTACAGCACCATACATATCTCGCTCACGTAGGTATGGCATTAGCTGCTCATTTCGTCGGGATCACCTTCATCTATCGGCATCAGCAGTTGGGTTGCGCGATCTGGACGGCGGGGACAGCCCAGTGCTCGACAAATCTGCCAGTACGCATCGTAGTGGTTGCCGTGCAAGGATGGTGCAAGATGGGCATCGTGTTCACGGGCATCGGGTGATTTATGCCGGCCAATGCGCCGTTCGCCGGGGCACGGCTCGGCAATTGCTTTGGGATAGTGGAGAGTATTAAAGGTGGCAAGTTCCGTTAGCAGCTGCTGTTTGTGTTCCAACGAAAAGCCGATTGGTACAAACGCATCGGCAAAGATATTGATTTGATGTTCGCGGAAGCCGCGCCCCATGTTCGGATGCCCCCACGTAATCAACTGTACCGGCACGGCAAGGTGTTCCTGAAGCAGCATACAGAGCTGTACGGGCATATCCCAATTGGTGGGATAATTCAGCACATCGAGCCGTACCCGATGCCGTCCATCTACGTAGCGGTTTGCAATGCGGACATTGCCGGCTACATCAGCATAGCCCCGCAGAAACTCGGCTTTCCATTGGTAGGGAATAGTCGGCTCAAAGAAAATCGTGGGAATGCGAAAGGTGGTAAAGTTCGTCGCTGGGTGGGTCAGCAGCAAAATATCACGCCACGCTATGGTATTACGGGTAAAGCGAATGACTAAATCAATCTGGGTGGTGTGGCGGATGATCTGAATATCCGTTTGCAGCAGCTCAAGCAGGCGTTCACGAATATCACCTAAGCCAAGCCGGATGGAGACTTCTTGGTCGTAGCTGTCGGACAAGCCCTTGACGTGCAGTGTCGAAAAAGGAAACGCAATAGTGACCTGACGTATGCCGTGTGCTTCGTGCAGCGTTCCACGCGCAATGATCAAGCCCATCAAGTAGGCCACATCAGCATCCATGTAGTCAGTCAGTAGCAGATCCATGCGAGTCCTCAGCGTGCGGCTTCTGGAAGATCAAGATGAATTCGTGGGCTTTATTGACGCGAAAGACACTGGGGTAGCCCAACGGACGCATGTTGTTGTATTCGTGGCGACGATCCCAAATGATAAGGTCATCATATATGAAGCCCAACGCTTGCATAACATCAGCAACGTCGCTATGAAAGGGGTAGAAGCGATGCTTGCGGCGAATATCCATCACGACGACACAGCAATACCCCCCGCGTTGTAATACATCATAGACACCCGCAAAGACCCGCTGGAGTTGCTGGAGAAACTCATCATAGTCGGCAATGTTGCCGAGATCGGTATCGGTATCGCTGTACGTGCGGATCGCTTTGTAATCGGCGGTACGTTTCTGATTGAGGATATTCCAATAGGGCGGTGATGTGACCACGAGGTCTACGCTCTGTGCAGCGAGGATCGTGGCGGTGTGGAGTGCATTGGCCGTGTGGATCGTAGCCGTGCCCTGCTGGTCGGTAAAGAGGGTGGGTTGCGTACAGCGCGTGCGGGCTAGCTCGGCAAAGGCGGGGTTGAGTTCAATCCCAATCCCGTGCTTGCCGAGCCGTTGCGCGGCAACGATGGTGCTGCCAACCCCAGCGAATGGGTCAAACACAACTACCTGAGACCGATTGGTGAAGATGGTAATCAGGCGTTCGGCGAGCGCAGCGGGAAACATCGCCGGATGCTTCAGGGCGCGTTCTTCCGCCGTTTTCTCAATATCGCTCCAGATCGAGATTGAGTAGCGTGTCCATGCCTTGCCATCGAGGTCGTTGGCGCGGCGGCGGGGGGGAGTTGGATCGGGCGCAGGCGATTCAGCTTCAGGTTGCTCTAGCCATGTATCTTGGTGAGCTTCGGGCGTATGGGGTGACGCGGGTTGGTCGGCGGAATGGGTCATGCAACTACGCCTTGTAATCATATCGTGGTGAGCCGGGTGGGGATCGAACCCACGAAATCAACCTTGCCCCCACTCTGGTCTGACTATCGAACACTTCTCTCCAGTGCAGTGTAATTCCAACATTATGTGAGACACGCAACTTTGTAACGTGTCTATACCACAGGAGAGCGCAATATGTCCTATGCACACGGTGCCAACTTCGGACACGGCTTTGTAAAGTATAGCATCATTGATCCGGTGGGTCAATCACTCACGCCACTGGTGTTCCCAGCCCTGCTTGCTCCCGCATCTGCTCACGTTATGGGTACGTTGCAGGCTACACCGACAGTAATGGTCGGTGAGACTGCTTATTGGGTTGGTGAGACTGCATTGCTCAGCCCGCACCCGCTGAGCAGTCTTGGACAGCAACGTCTACGCGATCCCCACTTCATCCCTGCTTTGGTGCGCCACGCCTTGCATCACCTTCAAGCGCATCGTGTTGGTGCAGGTGTATGCGTCACCGGGCTTCCGGCTACATGGACCCGTGATGCCACCCACGCCCACATGCTGGGCGCACGTATTCGTGCGGCGACGAACTTGTTCAGCGACATTCTCGTCATCCCTGAACCACTCGGTGTATTGTATGCGCTTCTGCTTGATGAGAACGGACAGGTGTGCGGTGATGACGCGCTCGTTCACGGCTCGGTCGGCGTGATTGACCTTGGTCATCATACCCTTGACCTGTCTATCATCACCGCCCTGCGCCCGCACGCCGACCAACTCACCACGATCACACTTGGAACGGCGCATGTGTTGGATTTGATCCGCACTCGCTTGAGCACCGTGTTTGAGCGTGACCTCTCACTGCACGACACTGACCAAGCTGTCCGCACAGGTAGCTTGGTAATTGCCGGACATCCCTGCCCGCTTCCTGATGAATGGGATCAACCCCTGTACAACTATGGTGTAACGCTTGCCACCCGGCTCCACGAGACGTGGGGCACAGGACAGCAACTCGATGCGATCCTGCTTGGCGGCGGCGGTGCCGCCCTCGCACCGCTCACCGACGCGATCCAGCAGCGGTTCCCGCACGCGCAGGTCGTGCCCGATCCGCAACTAGCAGTAGCTCGCGGCTATGCTCGCCTAGCACGGCGGCTGGTGCGCCAGCAGGAGGATGGGCGATGAAAACGCATCGTGTGAGCGCACGGGTGTCGGAAGAATTGCATCAGTTGGTGCAGCATTTCGGGCCCCAAGGCTGTGGTGTGCGGGCCGCGATTATTCTGAGTGCCATGCAGCTCGGCTTTGATCTCGCGCCCTATCAGGCGGAGGTGCGTGCGTTGCTCAGTGAGCCACTGCGAGAGCCGGTGGCGGCAGCAATCTTGCGGGTGTATCTCAAACCTTACGCAGGCTGATCCACCACCACTGCCCCCACTAGCCGCACCAGTACCACCACGTGCGATCCCTTCCGCACCAGCACGGGATGATCCGCTCACCAGCGTAGGACAATTTGTCTAAGGTCATCGTGTTCGGTGTGAACGAGCGGTTGTAGGCATATCGAGGAGCCGCTCTGCTGCCGTCACATGATGCGCTCAACCGACGGCACGATCAGGAGCACCACTCGTGACAACTGGCCCCACAGCCATCCATCCTGAACGGGCACCGTTCTACACCAGCCTCTTCGCACGGGCCGGGTTTGTCGAGGTGGTTGCGGGAGCCGACCTCGCCACCCTGCACGCACGCGGTGGGCAGCACAGCGCGTCGCCCACCGCGGACCCGCAGCGGATTATGCTGGTGACAGCCAGCACCGGCCTTGCGACCACGCGCCACACGCTGTGGGTCAATCCGGCTGACCCTACCACGCTACGTCGCCTCGATACGATCATTACCCAGCTGACCAAGCAGTGGGGCAATGTGTATGTCTCCCTCAGCCAGTATGCATCCCGGCACGATGGCTACCATCGCCGCGCCCCCTTGCCCAGCACCGTCGTCGTTGTGGATGATGTGCCGACGTGGCCCGCCACCCTCTGCCCCACACGGGCGGTTGAGACCTCGCCCGGCAATCATCAGCTGTTCTATCAGTTCACCCACGCCCTCTCCCCCGCCGACCTGTGCGACCTTGCGCGTCGTCTGTGTGCCGCACTGGGCGGCGATCCATCGGGCGTAGATCGGGCCCAGCTTGTGCGTGTCCCAGCCACCACCAACACCAAACCTCGTCCGACAGGGCCCTTTGCCGTGCGTACCGTGAGTAGTGGCGGGTCGGTCTGGGAGGTGGCTGAGCTGCTCGCGCAGCTGGACCCAACTGCTGCCTCAGTGCCCGCCAGCCCCAGCGACCCTGCGCCACCTGATGCGGATTTTTGGGCGCGAGTGGCGGCTGTACCGGTGCATCGCCTGCTCCACAATGGGCTACCGCGCCGGTGCAACCCGACCTGTCCAACCCTCGCCGCACTCTTTCGCACCAAGCGGGTGCAGCACGGCGATGCCAGCCGCAGTGGGGTGCGCTATCACGGGATTGCGGCACTGGTTGGGCATGGCTACCCCGATGAAGAGATTGCCGCGCTGGCCCTGCACTGCTTTGCGGATGATCGGGCCGACAAGGGGCTGGCGTGGTTGCAGCGCGATATTCTGCGCTGTATCGCCAAGTGTCGCGCCGCGCAGCCCGCCACAACGGTCACGCCATCCGCGGGCGGTGGCGCAGCCCCCCACCGCGCCCGCCGCTCCGCGCCCAGCACATCCCCGCGGTCGCCCGCGCAGCACCGTGAGTGCCGACGCGGTGTATGCCTATCACCTGCGTCACGCGGTTGGCGGGACGAGTCTGCACAGTCAGCGTGAGACGGCGATGGACCTCGGCATCAGCCGCACGACGGTGCAGCAGCTGGAGCAGGTGCTGATTGCAGCGGGGAAGATCACCGTGCGGGTTGCTCCACATCGGCAGTACCGCATGGTGCAGCTCTATGCCTACGCCGTCGTTCCAGCCGCCACCACCGCGCCGACAACGATGGCAGACCCACCCCCACCCGCCGCTGCGCCTACGGCGGCCGACACGCGCAAGGGACGTGGCCGTAAAATCCCCGCGACGTGGCCGCAAAATCCACCAGCGGAGCCGCCCGCCCCAGCTGCGATTCCTGATGAGGAAGGGTACACGGCGGGTGCGCCTGCTCCAATGCACAGGAAACGCACCCGCGTTGGTGTGACACTCCCCCAATGGTTGGGAGGGGCGGACGGGGCGCGTAGGGCGCAGGTAGCGCACCCACCCCTGCTAGCGGGGAGCGCACACGCCCGTGCACCATCGTCGTGGGGGCAGTGCCCGCCCCACGACACACTGGCTCTGACTACCATCAGCGATCTACGGGCAGCGGCTGACACCAGAAACGTTACTCACAGAATGGGATGGCAAGGTTGGGGATTGGGTAGGGAACGCACAGAGTTCTATAACGGTCAATATTTCTTTACCAAGACTATCCAAACCTATAAGAAAGAGTATAGACATTCGCACCCTTCGAGTGCTATAATTGGGTTCATGGTAATATAATACAACTGCTCGTTGCATTTCTGTTCGCTCCTGTGTATGCACCCTACAAAACAGCATGGCATTTCATCCAGACGTAGTGGAGTGGTCGCACAGTAGCGAATATTCAAGAGCGTTGTACGGCTAGCCCTATTCGGGAACCTATAGGAGAACTACTATGCGTGACTACTTGCCATCAGTTGCCGACTATAAGCGAGGATTGCAGAAGCTTGATCGGGAGAAGCGTATTGCGGAGAATCACCGAAATATGCTGATTGCTCACTATAATGCACCCAATCATACGATCACAGCGACTGCATTGGCGCAGGAAGTCGGCTACAAACGGTTTACTGCGGTCAATCTCCAGTATGGCACCTTCGGCAAAAAACTGCGTGAGGTGATGAACTGGTCTGGTCCGGGGCAGGAGTCACATATCATTGCCAGCTTCTATCAAGACGAAACCGGTGAGTGGCTGTGGATTATGCACGATAATCTCGCGCAAGCACTGAAGGAGTTGCGCTGGGTGCGGTAGTCAACAGAACGGTGCAGTGGTTGCCTGACCTGCCAGCATCGGCGATCACTGCACCAACTCGAAGAGTACCGAGGTCGTGGCAACTACCGCTTCTTCTGGAGCCGCTGCTTCAACCGCGCTAGTTGGCGTGCCTCTTTCTCAGCTTCTGGGTGACCAACGTGGCGTTTCCATGTCACGCTCACTTCGTAGAATTGAACTGCCTTCACAAGGTCGCCATTATATCGCTCAGCAAGCATACCGAGGAACCAGCTACTGGTGGCCTCGCCATGACGGTCTCCAATTTCACGGGCAATAGTTAATGCTTGCTTGTGATAGTACATTGCCATGCGTGCATTATTGAGCGCGACGTAAGCAGTACCCATGTTGCCGAGAATAGTTCCTTCCCCGTACCGATCACCGACTTCACGCGCAATGGTCAATGCCTCCTTGAAATTGCTCAACGCTGTATGTACGTCACCAAGATCTTGTTCTACAAGCCCAAGTTCATTGAGTACAACGCCTTCGTGATGTCGCCTCCCAAGCTCTTTGTCAATCTTGCGTGCGCGCTCAAGATAGGTCATCGCCTGTGAGAACTCGCCTTGAAGATAGCAAACCCGACCTAGACCATACCGGGCATTGCTCTCAGCATACCGATTGTCAAGTTCACGAGCAAGGTCAAGGGCTTGCCTCAAGCAGTCTATCGCGGCGTGGGTATTGGCGAGGTCAGCATAGCAATATCCCAACCCATACAGGGCATTGTTCTCACCGATTTGGTCACGCTGCTCACGGGCAATCGCCAGTGCCTGCTTGTGGTACTCGATTGCCTCTGGCAATTCACCCCATCTACTGTAGGCATACCCCAGACCATTAAGAGCTGAACTTTCGCAGTGCCGGTCGCCAATGTCGTGCGCGAGCGCAAGGGTCTGTTCATAGAAACTTATTGCACGCCGTACCTCGCCGAGCAGCGCATACACATCCCCCAGATCGTCGAGGGAAAGACATTCCATATGTCGCTCCCCTTGCTCACGGCTGATGGCAAGCGCTTGCTCGTGGTAGCCCACCGCACGCCGTATATCGCCGCAGTTGTAGTGGACAAGCCCCAGAGCACGAAGGATGTTGGCTTCGCTCTGTCGGTCGCCGTGCCCACGCGCAGTGGTAAGCTCCTGATTCAGCGATTCTATTGCCTGCTGATTGTACGTCTGCCTTGTCGTTTGCTCATACGATTGCTCCCTATATATAGATGGATCAAGCTCCTTACCCACAATTCTAACAGAGGCTCGGTAGCCAACGAGACCGGGACACTGTCCCAGTGTGTCTACGAACACACCCCTCACCCCGCGCTCAGCAAATCATCCACCACCTCGTCGTGCTGGGTGTCCAGCAGGGCGGGGTGCGTCTCAAGGTAGGCGCGGCTCTCATCCCACGTCGGCGTGGTGATCCACGCGATCAGGCTGTCGGCGATCTCCTCTGCATTGCCAAGTGATGGGCGGAGGGCTTCCAATTCAGCCATCTTGCGCTGCAAATCATCGGGGGTATCAGCCATCGTTTGCTCCTCATTGCGGGTGGGCGGCTCACTGCGCGTATTGTAGCACAGACGGTAGCCGCGTGTGGGGGCGGGGGTGGGGCAAGGGGTCAGGGGTCAGGTGCTAGGTGTCAGGGGTCGGGTGTCGGGGAACGCATACCACGAAGAACGCGAAGGGCACGAAGAACACGAAGGGGGTTTCAGGGGGCGGGTGATAGGTGATAGGTTTCAGGCACGAGCCGGATTTATCCGGCTTCCAGCCGTAGCCGGTGGATTGATCCACCGGCGTAGCGGGCTACCACCTCGCCCTCGCCCCCGCCACCCACCCTTGATCCCTTCGTGTTCTTCGTGTTCTTCGTGTTCTTCGTGGTATGCGTTCCCCCCTGACACCTGACACCCGCCCCCTGACACCTGACACCTGCCCCCTAGCGAC
>JAAUTZ010000126.1 GCA_012031225.1 Chloroflexaceae bacterium | reverse complement strand
GCGGCGAGCCGGCGCGGGGGGCGCAGCGGGCGCGGGGGCATCCGCTCCTGCGCCATCGCCAATCATCGCTATCGGTGTGCCAATCGGCACCGTTTCGCCTTCGGCAACGAGCTGCCGTTGCAGCGTGCCACTCTCATACGACTCCAACTCCATCGTGGCTTTGTCAGTTTCAATCTCAACCAGTATCTCGCCCTTCGTCACTTGATCGCCGGGCTGCTTCAGCCAGCGTCCAATCGTGCCTTCTTCCATCGTATCGCTGAGGCGGGGCATGTTTACTTCAGCCATATATACACACTCCTTCTGTGCTCAACCTGTGCTCACGAGCTTAGCTTCGGGTTCCATACAACGCTTCACGAATTGCCTTGATGAGGTGCTTATCGTTGGGCAAGGCCGCCCGCTCCAACACTTTGGCATATGGCAACGGCACTTCCACGCCAGCCACACGCTTCACGGGGGCATCCAGATAGTCAAAGGCATGTTCCTGAATAGTGGCGGCAATCTCCGCCCCAATGCCATACGTCAGCCAACCCTCTTCGATCACCACCGCCCGCCCCGTCTTCTTGACCGACTCGATAATCGTCGGGCGATCCAGTGGGCGCAGCGAACGCAGGTCTATCACTTCGATACTCAGCCCCTCCTCCGCTTCAAGGCGGCGGGCAATATCCATTGCTAGCACGGCCATCCGCGAATAGGCAATCAGCGTCAGGTCGCTGCCTGCGCGGGCAATCGTCGCTTTGCCAATCGGGATGGTATAGTCGCCATCATCGGCTTCATCGGGCACATCACCTTTGGTGTTATACAGGGCGAGGTTCTCCAGAAACACCACTGGATCATCATCGCGGATCGCACTTCGCAGCAAGCCACGCGCATCGTGCGGCGTGGAAGGGGCAACCACCTTCAAGCCGGGAACGTAGGCATACCAGACCTCGAAGTTCTGCGAGTGGGTAGCCGCAAGCTGCACGCCACCACCGCCGGGCGTGCGGAGGACCATCGGCACTTTGGCTTGCCCACCGAACATGTAGTGGATTTTGGCTGCGTGGTTGACCATCTGGTCAATCGCCAGCAGCGAGAAGTTGATCGTCATAATCTCGACGACGGGGCGCAAGCCAATCATTGCCGCACCCGCAGCCATGCCGACAAAGCCTTCTTCGGCAATCGGCGTATCCAGCACCCGCTTGGCTCCAAATTCTTGCAGCAAGCCAGCGGTGACTTTGTAGGAGCCTTCAAACACGCCGATCTCCTCGCCCATCAGCATCACATTCGGATCGCGGTGCATCTCTTGGCGCAGGGTCTCATTCAGCGCTTGACGATAGGTAATCACAGGCATGGTTAAAACTCCCCTCGTGCAATACGGGCGGCTTCCAGCGCATCTTCGGGGCCGGGCATGTTGGCAACCGGGCTGGCGTACATGTAGGTAAAGAGATCCTCAATCTGCGGATCGGGGCTGCTATTGGCAAAGTCAATCGCGGCGGCAACTTCTTGCTCAATCGCTTCGGCCATCGTCTTCATGATCTCGTCGGTAAGGATCCCCGCATCGAGCAGGTTTTGGGCAAAGCGCAGCACGGGATCATCCTCACGCCCACGGCGCACCTCCTCCTCATCGCGGTAGCGGGCCGGATCAACGACAGAGTGGCCCCGAAAGCGATAGCTCACCGCTTCGAGGATTGCCGGTTCGCCGTCATCCTGTGCCATCAGGCGCAGGCGTTGCACCGCATTCCGCACGGCGATAGGGTCTTTGCCATTCACGCGCTCGCCGTGCATACGGAAGGCACAGCCCTTGCGGTAGAGTTCCGGCTCGGCGGAACCGTTTTCGACTTTCAAGCCCATGCCGTAGCCATTGTTGACAACGTAGAAGATGATCGGTAGCTTGTAGAGCTTGGCCATGTTCAGCGACTCGTGCCACGCGCCAATGTTGGTGGTGCCGTCGCCCATCTGACAAATAACCACGCCCGGCTGCTCGTGGTAGCGCAGGGCAAAGGCCACGCCTGTTGCGAGAGGGATTTGCCCCCCAACAATCGCATAGCCGCCCATGAAGTGGCGCTCAATATCAAACAGGTGCATCGAACCGCCGCGCCCGCGTGATACGCCCGTATCTTTGCCGAACAGCTCGGCCATAATGCGTCCGGGTTCTACGCCGCGAGCGAGGATATAGCCATGCTCGCGGTAGTTGGTAAAGATGTAGTCTTCAGGCTTGAGGGCCGACATCAAGCCGACGACGGTGGCCTCCTCGCCAAGATTGAGGTGGCAGTAGCCGCCGATCTTGGCTTTGGTATACATCTCACCGGTGCGCTCCTCAAAGCGACGGGTGAGCAGCATCATCCGATAGATGGAGCGCAGCTCGGCGGGATCATCATTGCTAAAGTCGGTGATGTATGCGGTATTCTCAACAGGATCATTACTCACTGCAAGCGATAGCGTTGCAGGTTCGACGTTTGCCGTCTTGGTCATTAGGTACCTCCTTGCTCATAGGAATACGAAACGGGTAGCTACCCGTGATCTGCGTTCTGGGTAGCAACTATAGGTGTTGTCATCGGCTAGGCGCAGCAGCGTGGGTGGGGCGTGGTAGATGGCCGCCCTGCGTCGGGATGCTAAAGGGTGCAGGTGTTACATGCCGGGCGGCTCAACTTCATGAAAGAAGCTCTCGCGTGCGCCACAGCGCGGGCAGGTATCAGGCACAGCGGGGCTACGCACCATCTCGCCGCACACGCTACACACCCAGCGCATGGCAATCTGACGCACCAGATCAGCCCGGCTGAGGATGCCCACCAACTGCCCATTATCCAGCACAGGCACGCGCCGGATGCGCTGGTTGGTGAGCAGATGGGCGACTTCCTCTACCTCTACATCGGCACTAATACTAATCACGTTGCTGGTCATAATGTCGCGCACAATGTCGCCAGATTTGGCGATCAGGTCATACTCCGTCACTAAGCCGACGAGTACCCCGTCTTTAGTCACGACCGGCATCCCACTGATGCGATAGCGTGAGAGGAGCCGAGCGGCATCCTCAACGGTATTGTCGTCGCGCACGCTGATGACATTCGATGTCATAATTTCGCGGGCTTTCACTGTTGCGTATCCTCTCTGATAGTGCTTGCGCCGTTCGGAAGGTGAGCGGCATAAACCTCATTCCTATTGTACCTCATCTTTCCGAGTATGGAGCTAGGCAGCTTCAGCGTGGCCCAGCACATCGCCCGCGTGCCTGTACAGGTTGCCCCGAATGGCCCCCTCCCCAAGCCCGCCGTGCCCTGCCAACCGTGTGCCCACCACCGCCCAATATCCCCCACATCCCGCTCCATTTCGCGGTGGGCCCACGCACTGAAATTCCCTCTGTACAAATGCTCGCGCGTGTGTTATAGTTACAGTGTATGGCAACGTATAAGGAAGTGAGCTGTGTGCCCGTGGCAAAACAATCCCCCACATTTTGCACCCTCTTTCGGCTTCATTCGCTTGTGAAGAATACGTTTGATGACACCCCTGAGCGAAACCGTGTCGCTTGATAGATTGAGCTGATGCGCTGTTATGGGTGGGTTCGGGTAGGTTTGATGATGATGATAGAATATACTGCCTGTCAACAGCAGGCTCAGGAGAAAGTCTCGATGCAAGTCAAGTTGTTTGTGGGGAATCTGCCGTGGAGTATTGGGGATGCCCAGCTTGAGGATATGTTTGCCGATCAGGGCACCGTGCAAAGTGCGCGTGTGATTACAGATCGGGAGACGGGTCGCTCACGCGGGTTCGGCTTTGTTGAAATCGAAACCAACGATGCCAATGCCGTTATCAACGCCGTCAATGGGCGTGAATTCGATGGCCGTGAGATCCGCGTCAATCGCGCCGAAGACAAGCCCCGTAGCGACAACCGCTTCGGCGGTGGTGGCGGCGGCGGTGGTGGTGGTCGCCGTGATAGCTACGGCGGTGGTGGCGGCGGCGGGCGCAACCGCTACTAAAGCTCGTCTGTGTTGCGGATAGCAACGCCCAGCCCGTACCCCAATGGGGTGCGGGCTTTTTCATGATCTGTGTCGCCGCCAACACGTGATGGCTTTGACCAAGAAAGAGTTTTGCTATTTGCACCTTTGACCCGCAAGCATACCCCCTCAGCCCTGTCACTCGCTACCTTATCACAATACCTTCAGTAACCGTAATAACCCTCTCGAATGGGGAAAAGTGGAGTTTCCCAACGGGAAATTCTTCCCGTGTGCAACCCCTTAGAATGTGCTATAATGACACTGTATCACCAACGTATCATAAAGTGAGATGGATGCTATGGACACAACGAACCCCAGTCCTGCACTTACTTACTCGGCTTCAGTCGCTGTGAAGGGTACGTTGTCCAATACCTCAGCGAGGCAATAAGACTCCAATGGTGGGGCCTTGTGCGGGGTGTTTTCGGGTAAGCATTTTGAGCGTGTTTGATGACTGCCTGTGGCAAAAGCAGGCAAAGGAGAAAGACCCGATGCAAGTCAAGTTGTTCGTAGGGAATTTGCCGTGGAGCGTTGGCGATACCGAGCTAGAAGATCTGTTTGCGGATCAGGGCACTGTGCAAAGTGCGCGTGTGATTACAGATCGGGAGACGGGTCGCTCACGCGGGTTCGGGTTCGTCGAGATTGAAACTAACGATGCGAATGCAGTTATCAACGCAGTGAACGGGCGTGAAATCAATGGCCGCCCGTTGCGCGTCAACCGCGCTGAAGAGAAAGCGCGAGCCCCGCGTCGTGACAGCTACGGAGGCGGAGGGGGCGGCGGCGGTCGAGGACGATACTAATTCCTTACGACACTGAGCTTACTCTTAGATAAAGCCCTACTCGCTGAGCCTAGTAGGGCTGTTTGCATGCCTGTACGGTGTGTTGCACCTACCCCCCAGCTAGCACCACATAGACCAATGGCGCAACGAATAGCACGCTATCTACCCGATCCAATACGCCGCCTTGGCCCGGCATAAAGCTGCCCGAGTCGGTGATGCCGATGGTGCGCTTCAGCAACGACTCAGACAGATCCCCGGCCTGCCCCAGCAAGCCCACCGCTAGCCCGATCAGCACCGCCGCTAGCCCGCTCGCGGTTCCTTCCGGCAGCAGCCACAGCGTGAGCAGCGTGGCCGCAAGCGTACCGCCGAGCACCCCTTCCCATGTTTTGCGGGCATTGATCCGGGCTGGCAGATGATGGCGACCTAGCAGCATACCCGCGCTGCCCGCCCCGAAATCGCCGCCCCACGTTGCCAGAAACAGCCACAGCACCGCTTCGTTGCCCTGTGGCAGCTGGCGCACCAGCACGACAATACTGGCAAGGATGCCGGTGTAGGCAAAGCCCGCCAGCAGCGTCAGCGGGGCATGGCGGTGCTGGAACGCAAGCGGCGCACGGAATAACTCGGTGGCGAGGATCAGCACTAGCCCAAGCGGGAGCAGGGCTAACACCTGTGGCGCAGGCAATCGGCTGGCAGCCAGCACACCTAGCCCAGCCGCCCCCACCAGCAGCCAGCGATCTAGCACACGGAACGGTAGGAACAGCCGCCCAAATTCGTGCGCGGCAAGCGGGGCAATCACGAGGGCAAGCAGGCTGAAGCCCCACGCGGGCAGCCACAGCAGCACCAACCCAAACAGGGGTAAGCCGATGGTTGCGGTGATCGCTTTGGTGCGCGGGATGCGCCCAAAGATGAGCGGTTCGGCGGGGCGCGGTGGGGCAAGCGGCTTGGGCGGTACAGATGAGTGGTGGGTCATGAGGTGTCCTTTGCAATGTTAGGGAACAGGTGTTAGGGAACAGGTGACAGGTGTCGGGTATCGGGTGTTAGGAACGATGATGTTTCATCGTTGCGGCTCCGATCTCCGATTGGTGCAAGTGTAGTACGTGGTATGGTGTGCATCCGTGAGATTCGTTACACTCCGCGCCGTCCATGTGCATACCCACTGCGGGTAGCCTCCAAGAAACAGCACGCCCCCGCAAGCCTACGCTTGCAGAGGCATATGTCGGGTGCGGGCGGAGTTGCGGAGAACGCTACCCGCCCAGCTCCTTGAGCCGCTGCTGCCACTTCTGCATCAAGCGGTTGTAGTTGTCCTCGCTGATCTCACCCATCGAGAAACGCATATCCAGATTATCAATCACGGCCTGCACCTCTGCGGCGGTGGTGGGTGCCGCTGGGGCTGCCGCCGCCGGTGCAGGGGCGGGTGCCGCGGGCTGTTGCTGCTGGAAGGCTTGGGCCATCATCCCCGCCATGCCCATGCCCATGCCCATGCCTGCGCCCATGCCCATCCCTTCGCCGGTGCCCCCGCCGCCGGGATTGACCGCCGCATCGCCAATCGCCCGCGCCGCCTTAAACTTCATGTAGGCATCCATGTTGCCAATCGCACCCATCGAAGCCCGCTCGTCAATCGCCCGCTCGGTCTCTTCCGTCGGGGTGATCGCCTCGACGAAAAATGCCGTCAAGCGAAAGCCAATCGCCGCGAAATCATCTTGCAGCGAAGCCCGTGCGCCCGCACTGAGTTCGTTGTAGAAGCCGGCCATGTCGAGGATCGAAATCTTCTGCTCGCCCATGATGTCAACAAAACGCTGGACAATCATGCTCCGCAGGTAGTCACTCACCTGATCGGTGCCATACGCCCCCTGCTGACCCACCACGCTATTCACCACCATCGTTGGCTCGGCGATCTGGAACGCATACGTGCCGCGTGCGCGGAGCCGAGCCATGCCCAATTCGGAGTCGCGGAAGGTGATCGGCTGCGATGTGCCCCACTTCTGATCCACGAATTGGCGCATATTCAGAAAGACGACCTCCGCCGGAAACGGATTGCGCCCCCCCGTCACCCACCCAATCATGCCGCTAATCATTGGCAGGTTTGCGGTGCTGAGCGTGTGCCGTCCGGGATACAGAATGTCGAGGGCTTTGCCGTCGCGGAAAAAGACCGCCGTCTGGCTCTCGCGCACAATCACCTGCGAGCCAAGCCGGAAGTCGCCGGGGCCGGTTTCTGGCAGGCGCCGCATAATCTCATTGCCAGCCATATCGGGGGCTTCAACTACGTCAATAATCCGAGCCATGCTTGCATGTTCCTTTCTTGTGTCGGGTAAACGGAAAAGACTTTCTACGGCTTATCAGTGGAGGCTTCCGGTGTTTCAAAGCTACTTGGCGGATCGTCGGGCACATCATAGGTTTCGCCGGGAATTGCACTCTGCCCCAGCCTGACGGTACTCCCTTCGGCAGGGGCCAGATCCAAATCCGCCGATGCAGGCAACGGTGGCTCGGCGGCGGGCGGGGTCACGGGCGGGGTAATTCCCGTGCCTGCTGCGCCCGCACCAATCCCAAACTCCGCCATCGGTGGGTTATCGGGGCGTTTGCCTTCGGCGGTAAAAGCCGTGCGTGCATCCAGTTGGCGGTTCAGCTGATCCATAAAGCTCTGCAAATCGGCAATCGCTGCGCCCACATCGCCCGCCTCATTGAGTTGACTTTGCACAAAGCTGATCCGCTCGGCAAGCAAGCCGCCACTATCTGCCAAGCGCAGATCGAATTGGTAGAGCAGATCTAGATCAGTCTCATCAATCGTAATCACCTCAAACCAGCCTGCGTAGCCGCGTGGGGCTGTTTCGAGCTTGACAACAAAGCGATCAATGCCGGTGCTAATGCGATCCAGATCATCGAGGTAGCGCAAGCCGCCGCCTTTGGTCATATCTTGGATCAGACGATTCAGGTCGCCCTGCTGGTCGCGGAACTGCTTGGCAACCTGTACCCGCAGCATCTTGTCTGCATCGCGGCGCGTCTCGCGGGCTTCGTAGCCCGTGTAGCCCGGTAACATCCGTTGCAGATTGCGAATCCATTGTTCCATCGCTGTATACCTCCTGTTATCGCCGTTTTGGTCTTACGTCTTTAGGCATGGTTTACGTTTTGAGCACGGACACGGTAGCATTGCCTTTTGCTGCGAGTTGCCGTATGGTATGGATACGTGCCACACGGCAGCAGAGTTGCATGCCGCCCGTGCCCCGAACACAGGCTCACGCTGCGCCCGCCTCTCGAATGAAGAGCGACGCACCACAATAGGGGCACTTGACAAGGCCCTTGCCCACCACTTGCCGTTCGCCACCACAGTTGGGGCAGATCGGCGAATCGAGCTTGCCCGCTTCAGCCGAGTAGAGCATCTGTTTGCTCCAATCGATATAACCCGAAAAGATGCCCATATTCACAAGTTGGTAAATCATCTGCTCCAGCTCTTCGCGGTTCAGCTTCAGGCGAAGCATCACCTCAGACAGCGAAACCTGCCCCTGCGCTTGGATCATGCCGAGCAGCTGTTCTTGCTGACGCACGGTGGCCATGTCAGCTTCTTCAGCTCTGCCGCGCACCAGCAGCAGCGTGCCGACACCGCCTAGCACCAACAGGGGTAGCAAGCCAAACAGGACAATCCCCAGCACCGCACCCGGCAACGTCAAGCCGCCCCCGCTGCTGGAAGCCAGCATAAATCCACCCGCCGCGATGAAGATCAGCCCCCCAACCCCAATCAAGACCATGCCTGCCGTTTGCTACTGCCCATGCTGTCGCACTCCCTTGCTTAGCCAAAGCCACTCGACCCGCCCCACCGCCGCCGCGCCCCC
>JAAUTZ010000037.1 GCA_012031225.1 Chloroflexaceae bacterium | reverse complement strand
GCGCAGGCTCAGCGGGCTTGCTGAATGATGCCCGCCGCGCTGGGCTAGCTGGTGGGGTTGGGGGCACGCGCAGGGGCGGGCGGGGTGCGGCAGGGGGTAGCGGCAGGCGGCGGCGCAACGAGTGCCTCAACCACGGCCAATTCAAGCGGCAAGTTCCCATATGGGCTAGTGCGAAGCTGGAAATCGAGGTTGCTGAGCAGCTTGATCCAATGCACCAACGCGCCCGCTTGGGCCTGCGTCGCCCACCCTTCTAGCACCTCGCGGTCATCAGGGTGAACATCATCAAGCGCACCGGCCCCCGTTGCCACACGCAGCAGCAGCAGCCGCAAGCGTTCCACCAGATCGCGGGTGAACTGGCGAATGTCCGCGCCTTGATCGGCAACACTGTTCACCGCTCGCAATGCCCCCGCTACATCAGCCGCAAGCAACGCCGCGATCAAGGCATCTACCTCGCCCGCACTCGTCATCCCTAGCAGGCTGGTGACGTGTTCTAACTTAACCACGCCACTTGTGAAGGAAGCGAGCTGCTCCAACACACCGAGCGCGTCACGCATACTGCCTGTAGCCGAGCGGGCTATTGCGTGGGCGGCGGCAACTTCAAGCTGGATCTGCTCCACCTCAGCCACCCGTAGCAGGTGGCGGGCAATGTCGGCTATCGTATGGCGGGCAAACACAAACCGTTGACAGCGCGAGACAATTGTCGCGGGGACTTTGTGCAGTTCGGTTGTCGCTAGAATAAAGATGGCGTGGGCAGGCGGCTCTTCGAGCGTCTTTAGCAGCGCATTAAACGCCGCCGTCGAGAGCATATGTACTTCGTCAATGACGTAGACTTTGTAGCGTCCTTGCGCCGGACGGAACTGCACCCGATCAATAAGATCGCGGGCATCGTCTACACTCGTGTGCGATGCGGCATCCATCTCAATCACATCTACCGCCCGCCCCTCACTGACGGCGATGCACATCGGGCACACCCCGCACGGGCGATGGGCAGGCTCGGCTTCACAGTTGACGGCTTTAGCGAGCAGGCGGGCCATGCTCGTTTTGCCTACGCCGCGTGGTCCAGTGAACAGGTAGGCGTGCCCAATGCGATCTTCGACAACCGCATTGCGTAACGTCTGGATGACATGTTCCTGTCCAACCAGTTCATCGAAAGTCTGTGAACGCCATTTGCGATAGAGTGATTGTGCCGCCATAAGTAACCCTGATGTGCGATAGATCGTAGCTTCATTATACGCGGCATATGCCCTCGCCGCAACCTAGCCGGCGCGGTGCATGCCCTACGCCAAATGCAGCGCGGCGAGCACGGTTAGAGCGTGACGCTGCCGCTCACGAGGATCAGGATACCGACCATCACCGCAAGGATTACGAGCAACAGGGCGAGCAGCTTGAGTTGCTCACGGGTGCGCCGTTGGGAAAGCTGCGGGCGGACGTGCGGCGCGTAGGGCACATCATCGTCTACGCTAAAGAGGATCGCCTTAAGATTGGAGGGGGCGGTAAACAGGGTCTTAAAGAACGTGCCAATCAGCATCTCAAAGGTAATCAGGGGTGGGCCCCAATAGGCTTCATCAGCCGCGATCAATTCACCCGTGAGCGCACACCGCACCATCTCCGGCGACGTTGCCGCAGAGGTCGTCAATGGGCCGGCGGCTGTAGGCGACGTTGCCGCAGCTGCCGCAGAGGCTTCTGCCGCAGGATCAAGCGGCGTATTGTCCGGCGTTCCAGCCATTCAGTTCTGCTCCTGCAAGGGCGGGTTCAGTGTGGCGCAACAGATCATTGCGCTCCAAGAAGCTCTCAATCCGATCAAGGGCGGCTTCAATGCGATCCAATGACGTGGCGTAACACACCCGCACAAAGCCCTCGCCATACGCCCCAAACGCACTACCCGGAATGATTGCGACGTGGGCTTCTTGCAGCACACGTTCGGCAAACATATCGCTGCTCATACTGAGATGCCCAATGTAGGGGAAGGCAAAAAACGCGCCCTGTGGCTCAACGGTTGGCAACCCCATGTGATTGAAGCGATCAACGATGTAGCGGCGGCGGCGATCATACTCAGCCACCATCTGCTGCACATCGTCCTCGCCGTGCCGGATCGCTTGCAGCGCGGCGTGCTGGCTCATCGTTGGGGCGGAGAGCATGCCGTATTGGTGGATCTTGCCTGCGGCTTCGGTCAGGTCACGCGGGGCGGCGGTCCAGCCCAGCCGCCAGCCCGTCATCGCATAGGCTTTGGAGAAGCCGCCCATGAGCACGGTGCGCTCGCGCATACCCGGCATGCTCGAGAAGCAGACGTGTTCTGCGCCATACACCAGCCGATCATAGATTTCATCTGAAATCACCACCAGATTGTGTCGCTCAACCACCGCAGCAATCTCCAGCAACCCTTCGCGGCTCATCACCGCCCCCGTCGGGTTGCTCGGATAGCCCAGCAGAATCGCCCGTGTGCGCGGGGTGATATGGGCCTCAATGTCAGCAGCGGTAACTTGGAAGGCATTCGCGGCGTAGGTAGGTACACAGATCGGCGTGGCGTTGGCGATCATGATGCTGCCCGAATAGGCAACATAGCCCGGATCAGTCATAATCACTTCATCGCCCGGATCGAATAGCGCCAGTGCAGCCGATTGCAAGCCCTCGCTCACGCCTGCCGTAATCATCAGCTCGGTATCAGCGTTGTAGGCCACCCCATACCGGCGGTAGAGATGCTCGGCAATCGCTTCGCGCAGTTCGATCAGCCCAGAGTTCGAGGTGTAGGCGTTTGAAATCTCGATAGCGTGGTGGGCAGCATCCCGAATGTGCTGCGGAGTCATAAAATCCGGCTCACCCACGCTCAGCGAAATGACATCCTCCATCGTCGCAGCAATGTCAAAAAACCGACGAATGCCGGAAGGCGGCATGTTGCGAACACGACTCGAAACACGATCAGTTGGCATGTGTACTCCTTGCAGCGGTAACGCCCCGCTTAGCCGATCTGTGGCAGGCGCATTGTAGGCTTCACCCAGATCAGCCCACTTAAACTTAGATTACTTATCCAATTCTTCGCATCTTAACATACAACAAGGCGATAAACAAGCCTTCCAGCCACCATCTTAGGTGACAAATTGCACAAAGATCAGCCCGCCGCACCCCTGATTCGGCAGGAGCTGCACCCGCCGCCGCGCAAAATCACGTATAATCCGTGCAGGCACAGGCGATCCGCGCCAGCCCAAGCCAAGCTGGACTATACACAACACGAGGTTGCTACTGTGATGACCGCATTTGACCCGACCCTTGCCGCGCTATCGCCGCTCGATGGCCGCTATCGCAAAGACATTGCCAGCCTTGCCAGCTTCTTCAGCGAAGCGGCTCTGTTTCGCTACCGTGCGTGGGTAGAAATTGAGTATCTGATCTTTCTCGCCCGTACTCCTAGTATACCATTTGTGGCAAGCCTGACCACCCAGCAGCAGGGCGAGCTACGCCAACGCTATCGCCAATTCAGCGATGCCGATGCAACTGCAATAGCCGCGTGGGATCGGCGCGTCAACCACGATGTTAAGGCGGTGGAGTATTGGCTGCGGGAACAGCTTGCAGCACAGGGGCTAGCGGCGTGGCAAGAAGCAGTCCATTTTGCGCTCACCTCTGAAGATGTGAACAACCTCGCCTATGCGCTGCTGCTGCGCGAAGCCCGCGATCAGGTGATCCTGCCGATCCTCAGCGAGTTGCACAACACCCTGCGCGAGATCGCCGAGCGTGAAGCCGCTACCGCCATGCTTGCCCGCACGCATGGCCAAGCCGCCACACCCACCACCTTTGGCAAAGAGCTTGCCGTCTTTGCCGCCCGCCTCAAGCGCAGCCTCGATGATTTGACCGCCCTGCGGCTGACGGGCAAGCTGAATGGCGCAACCGGAACCTACAGTGCCCACGTTGCCGCCTATCCCGATGTGGATTGGTTTAGCTTCAGCCGAGCCTTCATCCGTGCGCTTGATCTGGAGCCTGTCCTGCTCACCACCCAGATTGAGCCGCACGATACCCTAGCCGAGATGTGCGATACACTCAAGCGGCTGAATACGATTCTGATTGATCTGTGCCAAGACTACTGGCGATACATCAGCGATGGCTATCTCGTGCAGGCGGCACAGGCGGGCGAGGTTGGGTCATCCACGATGCCGCACAAAGTCAACCCAATTGATTTCGAGAATGCAGAAGGCAATCTAGGGCTAGCCAATGCGCTGCTCGAATTCTTTAGCCGCAAGCTACCGGTCTCCCGTTTGCAGCGCGATCTGTCCGATAGCACCGTCCTTCGCAACATCGGCGTGAGCTTTGGGCACAGCCTGCTCGCCTACCAGCGGGTGCTGCGGGGCATCCGCAAGGTTGCCATCAACCATGATCGCCTCGAAGCCGAGCTTGCCGCGCATCCCGAAGTGCTTGCCGAAGCGATCCAGACGATCCTGCGGCGGGTGGGCTACCCGCAGCCCTACGAGGCCCTGAAAGTGTTGACACGCGGGCGTAGCCTGACGCTCGCTGACATTCACGCCTTCATCGTGAGCCTTGCGCTAGAGCCAGCCGTGCAAGCTGAACTGCTCGCCCTGACTCCGGCGGGCTACATTGGCAAAGCCGCCGAACTGGTACATGCTCGCACCAGCGTGACCCATTTCTAGCAAGCAGGGGGTAAGGTGGCAGGGCGGCAGGATAAGTAGGCTAACCGTGCTATCATATATACAAGCGTTGCCGCTACGGCAGAATTGAATTACCTAGAACACGAGGAATAGATATGGAACAACACGAACAACAACCCCCGCGCAATCCGCCACCAATGCCGCCCTACGGATCGCCGCCACCTGCGCCGCCGGCCCCCAAAAAGAACAATCGCGGGCTGTTTGCCCTGTTTGGGTTGGCTGGTGCGTTGCTGCTGTGTGCGCTGCTACCGCTCGGCTTCTTCTTTGTGGCACTGGCGGCGGGTGGCTCCGGCAGCGGGCTTGCCTCAGCTGCGCCGCGTTGGGAAGAACAAGTCATCGCTGGCAGTGGCAGCGAGCGCATTGTGGTAATTGAGGTGAGTGGTGCAATCGGCGTAGAAACCCCCGATTTCAGCGGGCAGCAACTCACCACCGAACAGTACATTCAGCAGATCCAGCAAGCCGCCACCGATGCACGGGTGCGGGCGGTAGTGCTCCGCATCAACAGTCCGGGCGGCGGGGTGGTGGCAAGCAATGAGATCCACGCTGCGCTGATGCAGTTCCGTGAGACGGGCAAGCCCTTGATTGCCTCGATGGGCACGGTTGCCGCGAGTGGGGGCTACTACATTGCCACTGCCGCTGAGCAGATCTACGCCAACCCGGATACCTTCACGGGTAGCTTGGGCGTGATCATCTCGCTGCTCAACTACGAAGAAACGCTTGAAAAGATCGGTTTGCAGCAGCTCGTCTTCAAGAGCGGCGAGCTGAAAGATATTGGCTCCCCGGCCCGCCCGCTCTCGGATGAGGAACGGGATGTCCTCCAAGCCATCGTAGACCAAGCCTATGCTGGTTTTGTGGATGTGATTGTGGCGGGGCGCAACCTGCCCCGTGACCGCGTGATAGAGCTTGCTGATGGGCGCATCTACACGGGCATGCAAGCGCAGCAGCTCGGCTTGGTGGATGAATTGGGCAACCGTGATGATGCCATTGCCGAAGCCAAAACCCGCGCCGGATTGCCGGATGATGCGCTGGTAGTGCGCTATAGCAGCACGCCCTCGCTGCTCTCGCTGCTACAGGGCAGCCTGATCCAGATGCAGCAGCCGCCCGATCCACTCGGCTTGCACCAATTGACCCAACCGCAAACGCCGCTGCTTGAGTATCGGATGGTTCCCTGATGACACATACACGGATGTTGCTCGTTGCGATGCTCGTGGGGCTGGGGGTGCTCGTAGGGGCGTGCGGCATGCTTGTGCCGCCCCCCGCGCCGATCCCCACCGGCGGCAAGATCACCTTCGCTAGTGGGCGCAACTTCAACAACGATATTTACCGGATGAACCCTGACGGCACGGTGCAGGAACGCCTCACCCAGCACGCGGACGATGATAGCTACCCCGTCTGGTCGCCAGACCGCACGCGGATCGCGTTCATCTCCAACCGCGCTGGCACAAATGATATTTGGGTGATGCAGGCGGATGGCTCCAACCAAACCAACGTGACCCAGAGCCTGAGCGAAGACACCTACCCGGCATGGTCGCCAGATGGCAACTGGATCGCCTTTGTCTCAGATCGGGGCGGCAATCTTGATCTCTACGTGCTCCAAGCCGATGGCGATCTGGTGCTACCCCTCACCGAACACCCCGCCAACGATACCGCCCCCACATGGTCGCCGGATGGCACGCAGATCGCCTTCATCTCGGAGCGGGAGGGTTTGCCCGCCCTGTACACGGTGCGTATCGCGCTCGATGCGCTGGCGGTCCAAGTCGCAGATGCTGCCGCGCCGGTGCGGGTGTTGGGTGGCGATGATTTCAGCCTCGCGGCTCCGGCGTGGTCGCCCGATGGGACTGAGTTCGCTTTGACAATTGAGCAGCAGGGGGGCCGCGATCTAGCGATTGTGCGGGCCGATGGCTCCGGCTTGCAGCGCATCAGCGATGGCACCGCCTCCGTGTTTGAGCCAGCGTGGTCGCCGGATGGACAGCAGCTTGTTTTCTACAGCCAGCGTGATCCAGATCGCAGCACCAAGATTTACCGGATCAACCGCGATGGCAGTGACCTTACCCGCCTCACCGATCTAAGTAATCCAGCGGGCGACTTCACCCCCCACTGGGCGTGGTAGCACCCCGCGATCCCAGCATCGCCGTTGTACCGAGCCGTGTCAGCGACACGGCTTCTGTATGCCGAACGCCACCGGCAAGTGTCCTATCGGCACGCCCCACTATACCCATGTAAAAAGTGACCGCAAGGTACTATAGACAGTTTCTCCTTATAAAGGATATAGTAATCGTAGAAATACCCTTGGGAAGCTCTAGCAGCAACCCATCTATGAAACCTCATATAGTTAAGGGAGCACTACCTTGACCCAGACATTCAGTGTCCCGATGCAAGATGCAGGCTTACTCGGCAACTCACAGCGCATCATTGCGATGCTGGAGAACCAGCGCGGTGGGCCCGCGATTTCGCGTGCGCTTCATCAGCACTACGAAATCCACACCTCGCTCGAAGAGTATCAGCAGACCTGCGAAGCCGCTATGCAGATGTGGCACCGTGCGACGACGGTGCGTTGGCAGTGGGAAGTTGCTGGACAACGGCTCTACAATCAGATCCAGCACATGCTAATCGCCCAATACGGAGACGACTCGGCGCAGGTGCAGGCGATTGTGCCGCGCCCCTGCGCGGGTAGCTCGGCGGATGTGCTGCACACGCTGCAACGTACCCGTGCTGCGCTGCGCCTGAGTAGCCCGTGCCCGGTAGAACAACATGTGGTTATCGCCCTCGACGATGTGTGTGTGCGCCTTGACCACGCGATTCGGGTGGCGCAGGAGTATCGGCAGGAGTGGCGCGAGGCGGTGCTCTGCCAGCGCGTGGTGGAAGAAGCCTACCAGCATGCCCTGAACAACACGAGTACCCTGCTCGATCCGCTTCTGGCGCAGCCTGCCCGCGCTGAGTTAGGGCAGTTGCAGCAGGATGTACTTGTTGCTAGTACGGACGACTAGCACGCGCCGCACAAGGCTTTACAGCACGCCTTTGGTACTCGGCACAGCATTGGCGAGGCGCGGATCGTAGCGTGTGGCGATGTCCAGTGCTCGCCCAAAGGCTTTGAACAGGGCTTCGATCTTGTGGTGATCGTTGTGCCCATAAAGGACGTGCGCGTGGATGTTCATACGGGCGGGCGTGGCAATGCTCTCGAATAGGTGCGCTACGAGGTCTGTCCCCAGCTGGCCCACCCGCGGGGTACGGAACTCGGCGTGGACCACACAATACGCCCGCCCGCCTAGATCTACTGCCACCCGTGCAAGGGCCTCATCCATTGGGACGTAGCTGTGCGCGGTACGCACAATCCCGCGCCGCTCGCCCAACGCTTGATCGAGGGCCCGCCCTAAGCAGATGCAGGTATCTTCGGCGGTGTGGTGTTCATCAATGTGCAGATCGCCCTGTGCCGCCACCGTCAGGTCAAACAGCCCATGCTTGGACCATAACGTCAGCATATGATCGAGAAAGCCGATGCCCGTCTCGATCTGAGCTTGCCCGCTCCCGTCCACATTGAGCGCGAGGCGAATCTGGGTTTCGCCCGTCGTGCGGGTCATCTCAGCGGTGCGGGGGGGAATGTTGCTCATGCGCCGCGCACCAGTGCCATCACTTCATCATACACCAAGCCATTCGTGGCGATGCCCTCTTTGTGGTGGATCGTCGGGGTGCCCTGCCAATCGGTGAACGTACCGCCCGCCTCGCGCACAATCGGAGCCGCCGCCGCGACATCCCACACACTCACAATCGGATCGAGCGTGGCTTCGGCGCGGCCTGTTGCTACCAGCACATAGCCGTAGCAATCGCCCCATGTGCGGAACATGCCCGCCGCTCCCACCAGTCGCTCAAAGGCAGCCTGCTTGCCCGTGCGCGGGTAGCGATCATCGGCGGTGGTAGCAGCCAGAACCCCCTCGGCAAGGCGCGGCACACTGGAGACGCGGCACGGGCGACCATTCCAATAGCAGCCCAAGCCCTGCGCGGCATAGGTCATCTCATTCAGGGCCGGCATGTTGATTACGCCCAGCACTGGCTCGTTGTTATACTCTAGCCCCAGCATCACGCCGTAGAGTGGCACACCGCGCACAAACGCCCGCGTGCCATCTATCGGGTCTACAATCCATCGCCAAGCGGCATCTACATTTGCGCTTGCGCCCTCTTCCTCGCCGAGAATGCCATGCGCGGGGTAGTGCGCCGTAAGCATCTGCCGAATGAATGCCTCCGCTTCCCGATCCGCAATCGTTACGGGCGAGTCGTCTGCCTTCTGATCCACTTGCACGCCCGTCTGGAAGTAGCGCAGGGTAATCTTGCCCGCTTCCCACGCGATGCGGTGGGCGAATACCAACAGTTCTTGCAATGTGTCGCGCATGCCTCGGTTCAATCCTCTCTCGCTCAGGTTCACACGATACCTATGGTTATTGTAGGGGCGAGAATTACCCGCCCGCCGCACCTTGCTACGGCATCTCGTTTTATGTCAATTTATCGCAGTAGCCTAGCCCATCGCCCGCAATGCCGCGAGCAGGCGTTCGTGCTGGGCGGGCGTGCCCACACTGATGCGGATGCAATCGTTTAAGTCGGGCTTGCGGTAGTAACGCACGAGAATGCCCTGCTGCTGCAAGTGCTGATAGGTCTGCGCGGCGCGGGCCGGCGCGGGCTGGCCCGCCGCATCGGTCACACGGCACAGCACAAAGTTGGCTTGGGTGGGGTAGGGCTGCAACCAACCGAGCGACTGCACGGCAGCGATCAGCCGTTCGCGTTCGGCAACGATAGCAGCGATGCTCTGCGGCAGGTGCTCGCTATCGTGCAGCGCGGCGAGCGCAGCCACCAATGCCGCCTGATTGACATTGTAGGGCTGCTTGATCTTCCACAAGTGCGTGGCAAGCTGCGCGTGCATCACGCCGTAGCCGATCCGCAAGCCGGCCAAGCCAGCCCACTTGCTGAAAGTCCGCAGCACCACAAGGTTCTCGTGCTGCCCTAGCAGGTCAAGTGCATCATACATCGGATCGGTGAACTCGATATACGCCTGATCCACCACCACCAGCACGGGCAGCTGTAGGAGCTGGATGATCTCAGCCAGTGGGGTGGCATTGCCGGAGGGGTTGTTGGGCGAGGCGATAAACAGCACCTTCGGGTGGTGGGTTGCGACGGCTTGCCCAATCGCGGGCAGATCAAGGCTGAAATCGGCACGGCGCGGCACAACGATGCGGTTGCCCGCATTGATCGCCGTATCGAAGGCGTACATGCCAAACGTTGGCGGGCAATCCAGCACACAATCGCCGGGCTGGAGTATCACCCGCAGCAGCAAGTCAATCACCTCATCTGCGCCCGCGCCGCACAGGATTCGTTCAATAGGCTGCCCGATGAAGTCGCTCAAAGCCCGCCGCAGAGCGGTATGCTCTGGGTCGGGGTAGATTGCATAGTGCGCTTCGTGTGCCAGTGCCGCCAATGCCGCTGGGGCGGGGCCATAGGGGTTCTCGTTGGCATCCAGTTTGACCAGTGACTCAACCGGAAGGTGCAACCGTTCTGCCAATACATCCAGTGGCAGGATCGGCGTGTAGGCTTCGAGATCGGCAATATCTGGTCGGATCAGATTAGGCACGTCAGCTAATCGGGTCATCCGGGTTTGCTCCAGCAGCTCCACAGGCACCGGATTTGGTGCAGGGGCAATTATACCACGCCCGCGCCGGTGTGGGGTGGTTTGTATCGCTGGCAGTTGCCTGTCACAGAATTGCAGGTGGCGGTGTTATCATGATAGTAGCCGATGCCGCCAACTGGCGTGCATCTGAGGAGATCGCGCACAGAGCGCACAGAGCGCACAGAGCGTATGCAGCGCATGGAGTGAAGCACCTGATGCACGCTGACCAGACAGCGAACGAACAACCTGCCCCCCTGACGCACCTGAACGATGCGGCATTGCTGTCCCTGCTGCACCAGCCCGATCAACGCGGTGCCGCCTTTGAGGTACTCTTTACGCGCCACTATGCGGCGGTATGGCGTGTGTTGTATCATATGTGCGCTAGCCCAGATGAAGCCGAAGACCTGTTACAGGAGACGTTTCTCGCGCTGTATCAGCACCCACCGCACCTGAACCACGAGCATGCACTGGTGGGCTGGCTGTGCCGCGTCGCCCTGAATCGCGGCTACAACAGCGTGCGGGGACAGCGTCGCCGCCAACAGCGCGAGGCCCAGAGTTATGCCGATCCAACAAGCTACACGGCAACCCTGCCGGATCCGGCAACGGTGGTGCTCCGCCACGAGGAACGCGAGCAGGTGCGGCGTGCGCTGCTGCGCTTGCCCGAACGCCAGAGCCGGATTTTGCTGCTGCGGTATGGCGGGCTACACTACGCCGAGATTGCCGCCGCATTGGAGCTTGCGCCAAGCTCAGTGGGCACGCTGCTCGCCCGTGCTGAGCGGGCTTTTCTGGCGCAGTATCGCCCGCTTGCTGAAGCTGGGCTTGAACCGAGCGCAGAGCCAGCAGCAAATGACCCCACGCCGCGAAGGAGTTTGGTATGAAGCCCTGTATGGACACTGGCCCGCTGCGAGCCTACCTTGATCACGCGTGTGATCCCGCCACGCAGCAGGCGGTTGCCGCCCATCTGGAGCAGTGCGCCACTTGCCGCGCTGCCGCTACTGCACTTGCCGCTCAAGCGGTGCAGATCGCGGCCCTGCTGCCTGCCGCACCTGTTCCGCCACCTGACGTAGCTCTGCGCCAGATGCAGGCAACCATTGCCCATGATCTCGAACCTGACCAAGTAAGAACACCAACAAGGAGAACCTCACCAATGAACCGATCTTTCACCCCAATGCGGCGCATTGCCGCCGCTGCCGTTGCCGTGCTCATGCTCACCGGATTGCTGCTGTTGCCGCCCGTGCAAGCCCTCGCCGATCAGCTCTTGCAGATCTTCCGCGTGCAGCAGGTGCTGTTTGTGCCGATCAGCGATGAGCGCATCGCCGAACTGAAGAACCTCGAATTTGAAAAGGATGCGTTGTTTGTCAGCCCGCCCGAAGTAACCAACAACCCCGCCGAGCCAGCCCCCGTAGCCGATGCCGCCGCCGCCGCCGCGCTTGCGGGCTATCCGGTGCGTGAGCCGGCTAGCTTCCCCGGCGATGTGTCTGCGACCGAGATAGCCGTGACAGACCGCACCGAGTTTGCCTTTCAGGTGGATGCCGACGGCGTGCGCGAGTTGCTCACGGTGCTAAACATTACCGATGTAACCGTACCGGAGACGCTCGGTGCAAGCCCAATTACGGGCAGTATGCAGCCAACCGTGCTGGCAACCTACACGAGCGACGAGTTCAGCGTGACGCTGGCACAGGGGCGCAGCCCCGAACTGAGCCTGCCCGATGGCGTAGATTTGCAGCAGATGGGCGTGGTAATGCTGCGCGTGCTAGGGATGGAACCCAACCAAGCCCAAGCCCTCGCCGCAACCATTGATTGGAGCAGCACGCTGCTGTTCCCCTTCCCCGCCGACATCCAGAACTTGCAGCAGGTGACAGTCAATGGCCAGCCGGGCTTGCTGGTGACTGCCGATGGCGAGACGAATCGGCGCGCCTATCACTTGTACTGGCAGGATGGCGACAGCTTCTACACGCTGCACACCGAAGGGCGCATTGGGCGCGACGCGGTACTGGAGCTAGCCGCATCGGTGCGCTAGCAATAGCACCCACGCGAAGGCGTGCCACTCGTCCGGCTGCACCCCATTCAGCCCCGACCGGACGGGTGACACGGCTCCTTAAGGCTGAGGACCTGAGGCAATATGACCAACACTAGCGCAATCTCGACTGAAGCGTTACGCAAAGAATATGGCAGCAATGTTGCCGTAGCCGACCTGACGCTGGATGTGCCGCGAGGCGAAATCTTCGGCTTTCTCGGCCCCAATGGCGCGGGCAAAAGCACCTCCGTCAAGATGCTACTGGGGCTGGTGCAGGCAAGCAGTGGGCAGGCGCAGGTGTTGGGCACCCGCCCCGGCACACCCGCCACCATGCGCCAGATCGGGTTTCTGCCGGAGCATTTCCGCTTCCCCGAATGGCTGCAAGCGGGCGAACTGCTCGATCTACACGGGCGGCTGGCGGGCTTGGATAGCGCAACGCGCCGCCGCCGTAGCGCAGAGGTCCTCGAATTGGTGGGGCTGAGTGAGCAACGCACGCGCCCGCTCTCCGGCTTCTCGAAGGGTATGCTGCAACGCATCGGCTTGGCCCAAGCCCTAATCGCCATGCCTGCGCTGGTGTTTCTGGATGAACCAACCTCTGCCCTCGATCCGTTTGGGCGCATGCTGGTACGGGGCATCATTCGGGAGCTGAAGCAGCAGGGCACCACCGTGTTTCTCAATTCGCACCTACTGGGCGAAGTTGAAGCCACCTGTGATCGGGTTGCATTCATCAAGCAAGGGCGCGTGCTGCACACCATGCCGCTTGATTCCAGCACTACGACACAGCTGGTTGTGGAGCTACGGGTAGGTGCTGCACCGCCTGCCCTACTTGCGATGCTAGAGCAGTTCACGGGCAATGCCGTCCAGATCCAGCCGCCGGATACGGCCACCATTCCTACCAACGGCACAACAACGTTGGCCCTCTTGCTTGCTGATCCCACCCAACTGCCGGCACTGGCGCAGCATGTGATCGCACACGGGGCGCACCTGTATGCGCTTACGCCGCGTCGCACCTCGCTCGAAGAACGCTTCCTTGAAATCATTGGTACGAGCGATAGTGGGCAATAGCCCTAAAGGAAGCTGGAGGAGCAGATATGCAAATTGTCGCTACGCTAACTTGGCTCACCTTTCACGAGGCGCGGCGGCGGCGCATGGTGGTGGCTGCGCTGCTGTTGGGCGGGCTGTTTGTCGGGCTGTACTGGCTTGGCTTGCAGGCTATCGTGAACGAGATGAACAATGGTGACGTACCGTTTCTGGTGCGGCAGGGAGCCTACAACTTTCTGGTTGTTGCGGCTCTGTACGTTGTCCACTTCCTGACGGTAATGCTCTCGATCTTCGCCTCTGTGGATGCGATCTCCGGCGAGATTGCCACGCACACCATCCACACCATCGCCACCCGCCCGATCCGGCGGTGGCAGATCGTGCTTGGCAAATGGCTCGGCTATGTCCTCATGGTCACGCTGTACCTTGCGCTGCTGTGTGGTGGCATCTTCGCCGTGAGTTGGCTCGCGGCGGGCTACCTGCCGCCCAACCCTATCGCCGCCGTTGGCTTGCTGATCCTCGAAGCGATTGTGCTGCTGTCGCTCTCGCTGCTACTCGGCACGCAGTTCTCCACCCTCACCAATGGCGTGGTGCTGTTTATGCTCTACGGCTTGGCCTTCGTGGGAGCGTGGGTCGAGCAGATCGGCGCATTCCTGCAATCGAGTGCTGCCATCCGCATTGGTGTCATCAGCAGCCTGCTGATGCCGGTCGAATCATTGTGGCGCAGGGCGGCCTACCTGATGCAGCTGCCGCTAGCGAATGCCGTGCCGACCCCGTTTACCTCCGCCTCGCTGCCAAGCACCGCGATGGTGATCTATGCAATCGGCTATGCTCTGCTTGCGCTGCTGCTGGCGTTGCGGGTGTTTGGGCGGCGCGATCTGTAGCGCAAGGTGCGGTACAATAGCTGCATGGATTGCGCTATCCCAATTGACAGTACGGACAGCAACCGGCCTGATCCGCTCGCCCAAATCGTCGTGGTACTTCACCGGCCCCAAGCGGTAGTCAACATTGGCGCAACGGTGCGGGCCATGAAGAATATGGGCGTGGGCCAGTTGCGGCTGGTGCAGCCCGTCGCATACACACCGGATCAGATCAGCGCACTGGCTCACCGTAGCGCAGATCTTCTGCATGGCACGCACCACTACCCCGACCTCGCCAGCGCAATTGGCGATGCCGTGTATGTAGTGGGCACATCCGCTCGCCAGCACCGCGACTACCCGGTGCAGCCCGATCTGCGCCGCGCCGCGCACACGCTGCTACAGGCAACCCAACGCGGCACGGTGGCCCTCGTGTTTGGCACAGAGGACAACGGCTTGCAACGCGCCGAGCTTGATCTGTGCCAGCAGGTGCTGCACATCCCAACCGATCCGGCTTACGCCTCGCTGAACCTTGCCCAAGCGGTGCTGCTCGTGCTGTATGAACTACGCATGGCCGCAGTGGGAATGCCTGCGCCTGCCGTGCCTGCCGCGCCCGCCCCGACTGCGGCGGAGCTGGCCGATCTGGAGCAGGCGTGGGTCACGGCCCTCACCGAGCTAGACTTCTTTGAGACGCGCAACCCAGCGATTCCATTACGCCGCCTGCGCCGCCTGCTCCACCGCGCCCAAGCGGATCGGCGCGAGGTGGCGATGCTGCGAGCCATTGCCCACCGCATCACGCGCCGCCTGCGCGAGCGCGGGCAGTGAACGATGAACGGGCTGTTAGTTATCACGCCAATAGCTGATCAGGCGGCCCTCTGGATCATAGAGTGCGCCATCATCGCGCTCCGAATTGTTCCAGATATTTCCATCAGAGTTCACAAAAATGCGCGTCTCACCTGCTTGCAGCACTCCACTGATTGGATGTTGCTGTGCGCCGCGTAAACTACACATGCGCCAGCCATCGAGGTTGATCGGCTGGTCGCCACGATTAGTCAGTTCAACCACTTCTGCTTTCTTGTCAATCCCAACAATTTGGATCGGGAAATTGGGCGCAGCATCTGGATTGGGTTCAGACTGACAAGCATTGTAGGTGGGCGGCGGTGGGGCGGGCGGTTGCGGGTATCGGGCGGGCACGAGGCACGGGCGGCGGGGCGTGCGGCGGGCCGCGCGGCGAGGTGGTGCAGCATAAGCTGCGCTAGGACACACTCCCCACAACACGCGGCGGTTGACCAGCATGGCGGTGTGCGGTATCATACGGGGGCGTGAGAAAAACAGCCAGTTGGCTACTGTTGTGCAGCTTTACAGGAGAATAGACCTATGAAGCAGGTATTGGGAGTGTTTTCGTTTCTGATCGGCTTGTTGATCGGTGTGGTAGGCGGCGCGGCTCTGCTGGCCTATGCCTACCAAGCTGCTGGACTATATCCGCCTGATGATGCCACGATCAAGTTCATCGCCCGTGAGCGGGGGTGGCTGCGTGATGATGCCTGACCGGATTGGGACGGGACCAGTCAGCCATACGTGCTGGCTGGTTTTGTTTTGGCTTGAAGCATAAGGGAACTGTGCCAATGGAAAAGCCATGGTTGGCATCATATGAGCCGGGTGTCCACCCAAGCCTCACCTACCCCCACGTCCCGATAGATCAGCTGCTGAGCGATGCTGCCCGCACCTACGCCAATCGCACGGCAATCAACTTTGTGCTACGCTATCTGGCAGGCGGGCGGATCATCGTCGGCTGCCGCCTGAGCTACGCCGAACTCGATCAGCAGGTCAACCACTTCGCCGCCGCGCTATACCAGCTAGGCGTTCGCAAAGGCGACCGCGTGGCGATTATGCTGCCCAATTCGCCGCAATTTGCCATCGCCTTTTTCGCCGCCGTGCGGATCGGAGCCTTGATCGTCAATGTCAACCCGACCTACACCAGCCGCGAATTGAAGATCCAGCTCGACGATAGCGGCGCAGAGACGCTGATTATCCTCAACTTGTTCTGGCGGCGGCTGCGCGAAGTGCAGGCAAATACCTCGTTGCGGCGCGTGATTGTCACCTACATTGATGATGTGTTGCCGTTTCCGTTCAATCTGCTCGTGCGTTCAAGCCAGAAGCGCGATCCTGAGTGGGTCACAGTGCGCCCCGAACACGACATCTTCTTTATGCGCCACCTGCTCGAACGTTACCGCACCGTGCCGCCCAGAGTTGAGCGCGATCCGGCGAGCACCGCCTTGCTGCAATACACGGGCGGCACGACCGGCACACCCCGCGCCGCCATGCTCACCCACAATAATCTGGTGGCGAATACGATGCAGATCAAGGGTTGGTATCCGGCGTGCAGGCCCGGCGGCGAGAAGTTTATGGCGGCGATCCCGTTCTTCCATGTCTATGGCATGACTACCTGCCTGCTGTATGGGATCCACATGGGTGCCGAGCTAGTGACCGTGCCCAATCCGCGCCCCATCGAGAATGTGATGAAGATCATCGCCAAAGAACGCTGCACCATCTTTCCGGGCGTGCCTGCGATGTACATCGGCGTGGTCAATCACCCCAACGTCAGCCACTACGATCTGACCAGCATTCGGGCGTGTATCAGTGGCTCGGCTCCGCTGCCTATCGAGATCCAAGAACGCTTCGATGCAATCACGGGTGGGCGGCTCGTCGAGGGCTACGGACTGAGCGAAGCCTCGCCTGTGACGCACTGCAATCCTGTACTCGGTGAGCGGCGTAGCGGCAGTATCGGCATCCCCCTGCCGGATGTGGAAGCCCGCCTAATTGATCTGGAGGCAGGCGATGACCTGCCCTTCGACAATGAGCATACCGGTGAGTTGCTGGTGCGTGGGCCGCAAGTGATGCAGGGCTACTGGAACCGCCCCGAAGAGAGCGCGAAAACAGTGGCTAGCGACGGGTGGCTGCACACGGGTGATATTTGCCGCGCCGATCCTGATGGCTACTTCTATGTGGTGGATCGCAAGAAAGACGTGATGATCGTAAGTGGCTTTAAGGTATTGCCGCGTGAAGTTGAGGAGATCCTGTACACCCATCCACAGGTGCAAGAGGCTGTTGTGGCGGGCATCCCCCACCCCGAACGCGGCGACGATACGGTGAAAGCCTTCATTGTGCCGCAGACCGGCACGGCTCCGACAGCCGAGTCGATCCGCGAGTTTCTCAAGCTGCACCTTGCGCCCTACAAAATCCCGCGTGAAGTTGAGTTCCGCACCGAATTGCCCCGCACCGCCGTGGGCAAGGTGCTGCGGCGCATGCTGGTTGAGGAGGAACTTGCACGGCGCGGCAAGTAGCCCGCCCGTGCCTAAGCCCTGAACAAGGATGTGTTTATGTCAATGCAGACAGATGCCAGCCTAGCCCCGCCCCCCGCCAATGATCCTGCCCTGCCGCGTCACCGCCAACTTGGGCTGAGCGATGAGCAGGTGCTTGCGGCACTGGCGGGCATGCAGCGCGTCCGCAACGTAGATGATCGCCTGTGGCAGCTGAGTCGGCAGGGCAAAGCCCATTTTGTGATTACCTCCGCCGGCCATGAAGCCGCCCAGTTTGGCTGTGCGTGGGCCATCCGCGCTGGTCACGATTACAGCGTGCCCTACTACCGCGATATGGCCCTTGCGCTGGCACTAGGGCAAACCTCGCTCGATCTGCTGCTGCACGGCATGGGCAAGCCCACTGATCCGGCGAGCGGCGGGCGGCAGATGTTCGGGCACTTCAGCAGCCGTGCGCTACGGATCGTCAGCGGCTCTAGCTCGGTGGGCAGCCATATTGTGCATGCCGTCGGCTTGGCTCTTGCCTTTCGGATCACGGGCGAGCAGGACATCGCCGCGATCACGTTCTTTGGCGAGGGCGCAACCTCAGAGGGCGCGTGGCACGAAGGCATGACGATTGCGGGCGTGCAGCAGTTGCCCGTCGTATTTGTGTGCGAGAACAACGGCTATGCGATCTCCGTGCCCGCCCACCGCGAAGTTCCGGTGCGTGATGTTGCCACCAAAGCGGCGGGCTACGGCATGCCCGGCGTAATCGTAGATGGCACTGATATTTTCGCGGTGTATGCTGCTGCCCGCACCGCTATGCAGCGGGCCCGGAGCGGTGAAGGACCGACCTTGATCGAGTGCAAGCTGCACCGCCTGCGCCCACACTCCAACGCTGATGACCACAGCAAATACCGCCCGGCAGCAGAGCTTACCGCCCTTGCCCAGCATGACCCGATTGATAAGCTGCGCGACTATGCCATGCAACACGGCTTACTCAACGTGGAACGGTGGCAGGCGATGCAGCAGCAGCTCAAGGCGGAAGTGGATGCCGCAACGCTGGCCGCCGATCAGGTTCCCAATCCGCCGCTAGAGTCGCTCTACGATCATCTGTATGGCTCAGCGGCGGAAGCCTAGTGAAACAGCCCAAGCTAAACCAAGAGTAATCAGCTATGCCAGAGCGAACTTTTCTTGAAGCAATCCGCAGTGCGTTGATAGATGAGATGACGACGGACCAGCGCGTATTTGTGCTGGGGCAGGATGTGGGGGTCAAAGGTGGCGTGTTTCTTGTAACCGATGGGCTGTATCAGCAGTTCGGGGCATGCCGCGTCATAGATATGCCCATCGCTGAGGCGGGCATTGTTGGGGCGGCGATTGGTGCGGCATTGCACGGCTTGCGTCCGGTGGCCGAGATTCAGTTCGCCGATTATATTCAGCCTGCCGTAGACCAGATCATCAATGAGGCGGCGAAGCTGCGCTACCGTTCGGCGGGTGATTGGACGTGCCCGATTGTGGTGCGTGCGCCGTTTGGCTCCGGCATTCACGGCGCACTGTACCACTCGCAAAGCACCGAAGCCCTGTTTACTAGCACGCCCGGCTTGAAGGTTGTGATTCCGGCTACGCCCTACGATGCCAAAGGCTTGCTGATTGCCGCCATCCGCGATCCTGATCCGGTGGTCTTCTTCGAGCATAAGCAACTCTACCGCACCATGCGGGGCGAGGTTCCCGACGGCTGCTACACTGTGCCGCTTGGCACGGCGGCGGTGCGCCGCACGGGGCGGCAGATCAGCCTCTTTACCTACGGGTTGATGCTGCACCACAGCCTCACGGCCGCCGAGCAGGTGGCAGACGAGGGCATAGACGTGGAAGTCGTAGATCTCCGCACGCTCTACCCGCTTGACCGCGAGACGATCCTTGCGTCGGTGCGGAACACCAGTAAAGCCCTGATCGTGCATGAGGATAACCTAACGGGCGGGATTGGCGGCGAGATCAGTGCCTTGATTAGCGAACACGCCTTTGAATACTTGGATGCCCCCGTGCGCCGCCTCGCTTCGCCGGATGTCCCTGCTACTGCATTTAATGAGGCTCTCGAAGCGCACTTTATGCTGAATGCCGATAAGATCGCCCACGCCCTGCGGGAACTGGCGGCATATTGATCGGGAGAGAGTGAGCTATGCCAACTGAACTCAAACTACCGCAACTGAGCGAATCGCTGCAAGAGGGCACCATCAGTCGTTGGTATCGGCGCGAGGGTGAGTATGTTGCTGCCTTCGATCCGCTGCTCGAAGTTGAGACCGATAAAGTCACTACCGATATTTCCGCGCCCGCAAGCGGTACGATCCTCAAGATCCTTGTGCCGGAAGGGACAACGGTCAAAGTCGGTACATTGCTGGTGCTGATCGGCCCGCCCGCCGAAGCCGCAAGCCCACCGCCCGCCGCACCCACGCCTGCCGATGCACCGCCGGTCCCTGCGCCAATCGCCGCCCAACCGAGCTTGCCGCACGTCTCCCCAGTTGCCGCCAAAGTTGCCGCAGAGCTAGGCGTAGACCTGACGCAGGTACGCGGCACGGCTCCGGGCGGGCGCATCACGCGCCAAGATGTGCTTGATTATGCCCACGCCCAGCAGTCTGTGCAGCAGCCCGCGCCACCGTCCGTTGGTCTCGCGCCAATATCCGATCCCCCGGACACATTCGATCCAGCGACGATCATCACGCCGGCTGTGTCACGCCTCGCCGCCCAGCACAATCTCGATCTGCGCCTCCTGCGGGGGACAGGGCGCGGTGGGCGGATCACCCGCGCCGATGTGCTTGCGGCAGTTGCACTTACTCCACCTGCTCCACCTGCTCCCGTCGCTGTACCGTCTGCCGCACCTCCGCCCGCCGTGCGCCTCGCAGCAGGCAGCATTCCCGTGACGGGCATGCGCCGTGCTATCGCTGTGCATATGGTGCAGAGTGTTGCTACCAGCCCGCACGTCACCACCGTGATGGAGGTGGATTTCAGCGCAGTTGCCGCCCATCGGCGGGCGCAGCGCGCGGCCTTCGCAGCTCGCGGGCTACGGCTCACTTACACGGCGTATGTTGTGGCGGTGGTGGCACAGGCTTTGCAGCAGCACCCGTTGGCCAATGCACGCTGGGCCGAGACGGAGATTGTCCTCAATGCGGCGGTGCATATCGGCGTAGCAACCGCACTGGATACGACGGGTTTGATTGTACCAGTGATCCGCCACGCCGATGAGCTATCGCTCGCGGGGCTAGCCCGCCAGATTGAAGACTTGGCGCAACGTGCCCGCGCTGGGACACTCACGCCAGAGGACGTAGGCGGCGGAACTTTCACGATTACCAATCACGGCACAAGCGGCTCGCTCTGGTCAACCCCGATTATCCACCAACCACAGAGTGCGATTCTTGGCGTGGGCGTGATTGAGGAGCGGGTCAAGGTGATCGGGGGGATGCTGGCAATCCGCCCAATGGCGTACCTGAGTCTCAGCTTCGATCATCGTGTGCTGGATGGGGCGGGGGCGGATGCGTTTCTGGCAAGCGTCCAAGCGGGGCTAGCGGGGTGGGCGGGCTAGTGCAGGGCGCACTGGTCTGGATTACAAAACGCGCCTCTTGCGGAGATGCAAGAGGCGCAAACTCAGTCTATCCATTTTCCGGCAGAACACATATGGGTGTTAGCTTGCTGAACGATCTGTGTCTTTCGTCAGGTCGAGAAATGCGCCAGCAATCGTGCCGACCCCAGCAAGGAAACTTGCCAACATAATTGGCAACGTCATGCCGAACGAGCCAGCCGATGCCATCTGCACCGAAGCCTCAACGACGGGCGAACTCATCAGCGCGGCAATGCCGCCAGCTAGACCAACCCCAGCACCAGCAACAGCTCCGACCACCATATTGCCACCAAGGCCACGCTGCGACTGGGACTGCTCAACTGTTGTCAAACGTTCACGAGTTAACATTGTGCTTACCTCTTGCTCTGCCAAAATATTTTGATAACGAGAAAGCATAAAATTTATGCTAAATTAACTATACCATGATGTTGCTCCATTTGTCAATAGCTTGCACAGCTTGTCTTGATATTTCGACTCTGTGAAGACCTTCACATTGTCTGATTGCAAAGCCTCTCAGCAAAGGTGGGGCGTAATTGCCCTATTTGCAAGTCGAAAATTTTGTATTACGTGTACATATCACACTCAGATCCAACAGGTAGGTTTCTGGGGCATTCGTATGATATAGCTTGCATTCCATGCAGACAGAGTATGTTATAATGATTCTTGAATAGAAAAGATTTCACTACGATAGACTAAAGATCAATACACGAAGTATTTAAATCAAGAGTTTAGCAATGTGGTTTGATATATCGTACACAACACACGGAGACATTGGTATTGAATTGAGTGTGTGTTCTCGTGCAGCGCAACGTTGATCCTGCGCGGCGTGGTACCCGATTCGCACGCGCCGACGTTTATGTGGCTGCATTTGGAGCGGGAGAAACGACCTAGCCTAAGTTAGGTCATAGGTAGAATGGTTTAGAACGGATGCACCCTGAGAACCTAGAAGAGAAGAGGGAGTACATGTCACTACGACGTATCGTGCGTAGGCAACTACTCTGGTTGGGGGGCGTGATCATGCTGGTGGGAATGCTGCTCCCGAATGCGGTAGCCGCGCAGTCGCCCTCGCCACTTGACCCCGCCTCGCCCAATGCCGCCCTGATTGCCAACCTGTACTGGATCGTGTTCTGGATGTCGGTTGCGGTGTTCATTTTGGTCGAAGGCTTGCTGATCTATTCGGCGATCCGCTTCCGGCGGCGCAGCGACGACGAACTGCCCGTGCAGGTGCATGGCAACAACCGCATGGAAATTGCGTGGACGATTGGGCCAGCCTTGATTGCCATTGCCGTGTTTGTGCTGGCGTGGCAAGTGATGCTGGCGGATCGCCCCCCGACGGCAGCGGGATTGTCGCCGGTATCGGTGGCGAGTGTCTGCTTCAACAATGATGTTACCCCTGAGGAAGCAGCGGCGTTCCTCGCCGCCTCCACCCTCACGATTGAGATTGTCGGGCAGCAGTGGTGGTGGCAGTACAACTACCTCGACTACAACTTCACCACCGCCGCCGATCTGTACGTGCCTGTCGGCGATGTTGTTGTGTTGCAGATCACCAGCCGCGATGTAGCCCATGCGTGGTGGATTCCGCAACTCGGCGGCAAGCAGGATTTGTATCCCGGAGCGGTAACGTTTAGCTGGTTCCAAGTCAGCCGGCCGGGGGTATTTGAGGGCAACTGCACCGAACTGTGCGGAGCCTCACACGCCTACATGCCGATGCGCGTGGTTGCGTTGCCGCCGGATGAGTTCGATGCGTGGGCGCAGGCGCAGGTCGCCAAGAATCAGGTCAACGCTATCGCCATTACCAACCCAAGCCCACAGGTGCAGCAGGGTGAGCAGGTGTTTGTGCAAAAGGGCTGTGTCGGCTGCCATGCCGTCGGTGGGCTTGGGATCAATGCCCAAGCGGGTCCGAACCTCTCGAACTTTGCGAGCCGCAGGCAGATCGCTGGAATTATGCCCAACACCGAAGATAACCTCCGGAGCTGGATCGTCAATCCGTCGCAGAAGCCGGGCGCACGTATGCCTGCCATCCCGATTGCACCAGACGAGATGGATGCACTGATTGCCTATCTGGACACCTTAGAGTAGTTCGGCTCCGATTTTACTATCCTAGAGGGAAGAAGATTCTATGGCAACAATATCTGTTCCACAGCCGAAGCAGACGATCCCGTGGACAAGTCGGGGCATTATGTCGTGGATCACGACGGTGGATCACAAGAAGATTGGCTGGATGTATATTGCCGTGTCATTCTTGTTTTTCATCATCTCCGGCTTGCTGGCCTTGCTGATCCGCGCCGAGTTATCTGCACCCGGCATGCAATTTGTCTCAACGGGCTTTTACAACCAACTGTTCACCATGCACGCCACGGGCATGATCTTCCTGTTCATCATCCCGTTCTTCGCTGGCATTGGCAACTTCATCGTGCCGCTTCAGATTGGCGCAGCGGACATGGCATTCCCGCGCATCAATGCGCTCGCCTTGTGGCTGGCAGTGTTTGGCGGCTTGACCATGTTCGGCGGCTTCTTCTTTGAGGGCGGGGCGGCGGCGGCTGGCTGGACGAGCTACCCGCCGCTCTCGAATGCCACCTACTCGCCGAGTATTGGCCAAGATTTCTGGATTCTGGGGCTGCAACTGATTGGCATCTCTAGCATTCTCGGTGCGGTCAACTTTCTCGTTACCGTTGCCAACATGCGTGCGCCGGGCATGACGTGGCGCAAAATCCCGCTCTTTACGTGGTCGGTTGTCACTGCGCAGGGCATGGTGCTGGCCGCCACGCCGATGCTCACGGGCGCACTGACGATGCTGCTCACGGATCGCCAATTCGGAACGCGCTTCTTCGATGCCGCCCAAGGCGACCCGCGCCTGTGGCAGCATATGTTCTGGTTCTACTCGCACCCCGCTGTCTACATTATGATCCTGCCCGCAATGGGCATCGTCAGCGAGATTCTGCCGGTCTTCTCGCGCAAGCCGATCTTTGGCTACTTTGCGATCTTTGTTTCCACCGTGCTGATCGGTGTGTTGGGCTTCACCTCGTGGCTGCACCACATGTTCACGATTGGCTCGAATCCGGTGGTAGAGACGTTGTTTATGGCAACCACGATCATCATTGCGGTTCCCACTGGGCTGAAGATTTTCAATTGGATCGCAACGATGTGGGGCGGCTCGCTCAATCTGAAAACACCGCTCGTGTTCGTGATCGGCTTCCTGTCCATGTTCTTGATTGGCGGGATCAGCGGCATCTTCCAAGCCGCCGTGCCGCTTGCCAAGCAACTGCACGATACGTATTGGGTGGTAGGACACATCCATTACGTGCTGTTCGGGGGGAGTGTCTTTGGCATCTTTGCCGCCTACTACTACTGGTGGCCCAAGATGACCGGGCGCATGCTGAATGAGCGCATCGGGATGTGGCAATTCTGGACCATGTTCATCGGCATGAACATCACCTTCTTCCCGATGCACGTACTCGGTATGCTTGGCATGCCGCGCCGCTACGCCGATTATGCAGAGGAATACGGCTGGACATTTATGAACCAGATTGCCACCTTCGGGGCATTCCTCGTGGCATTCTCAACTTTGCTGTTTATCGTCAACGTAATCTATGTGCATGGCTTCAACAAAGGTGAACGGGCCAACGACAATCCGTGGGAAGGCAATACGCTGGAGTGGGCCACCTCCTCGCCCCCGCCCGAACACAACTTTGACCGCCTGCCACCAATTACGAGTGATCGCCCCCTGTGGGACTTGCGGATCCGTAAGCTGGGTATCCAGACGAAAGATGTGCATTAGGGGTCGGTCATTGCGTCATTGCCATGTCATGTGAAGCGTAGAAGTGAGATGTAAGCAGCGTAGACTATTGTACTGTTGTGGTTCCAGTTGGTCTATGCTGCGGCTAGAAGGGGAGCGGTACGATGAAAGCCTATTTTCAGAAGGCGAGCAACCTGCATATTGTAGGCTGGTTGCTGACTGCGGGTGCATTAGCGACAATGGCCCTGCTGCTGGCAGGGCAGCACACCACACTGGTGCTGCTCGCGGCGGGCTTTAGCTTAGCGAGTAGTGCGGTTGCGTGGCATCAGCGCGATGCCGAGTGGTGGGTGCGTATGCCGCTGCTGAGTATCCCGCCGATCATCCTTGCCCAAGTAGGGCTAAGCCTCACCCCAGTGCAGCAACACGTTCCGTTCCTGAGCAGTATGGTGCATCCTGCTATCTGTGCATTGCCGGTTGCTGCGCTCCTCATCCCGATGATTGTGCTGAGTGTACCCAATACCAGCCATACGCAGCGTATCGGGGGGCGGGCCCGCAAGCAGCAGCTGCTCTACCAGTATGTGGCATTACTGGCGACGATCACCGCATGGGCCCTTGTGGCGGGCGGCAGCCTCCTGCGCGACGGCTTGCTCAGGATGCCGATCTACACTGCTGGCATGCTTGTCCTTAGCAGCACCGTGCTGTACCTAAGCTGGCAGACGTGGCGCACGCGCCGCACCGATCCGTTTTTGCTGGGGGCTGGCAGTGCCGCCTTTGGACTGCTGCTGCTTGTCAATCTGACGTGGTGGCAGGGCATAGGCCCACTCTCCACGCTGCACATCGTCACGAGTACGGTGCTGATTGCGTTGTGGATGGTATTAGTCGGACTGACCACGCTTGCCTACCGCCGCCCCGCCCCCACGCTCGCCGCGCCTGCCGTGCCTGCCGCAGGCATCCCCGCCACCGAGCGCAAGCCTTCGCTGCTAGCGGATTATATCAGCCTGACGAAGCCCAAAGTGATCTCGCTGCTCTTGGTGACAACCCTCGCTGCAATGTACATCACGGATCAAGGGTTGCCCACGTTGGCGCTCGTCTTCTGGACGATGCTCGGTGGCTACCTTGCCTCAGGTGGGGCCGGCGCGATCAACTGCGCCTTTGAGAAAGATGTAGACATCAACATGGGCCGCACGAGCCGCCGCCCCGTGCCGAGCGGACGGATCGCCCCCGCCCACGCGATGATCTTCGGCATTACGCTGGTTGTGCTGTCGTTTGTGGTGCTAGCAACATTCGCCACGCTTGCCGCCGCAATCCTTGCCCTGATTGGCGCATTCTACTACGCCGTCGCCTACACCGTCTGGCTCAAGCGCAATACGTGGCAGAACATCGTGATCGGTGGTGGCGCAGGCGCAATTCCGCCGATGGTTGGCTGGGCGGCAATGACGGGCGATGTTTCCCTCACCCCGGTGATCCTCTTCCTGATCATCTTCTACTGGACACCGCCGCACTTCTGGGCACTGGCCCTCGTCAAGCAAAAGGACTACGCCCGCGCTGGCATCCCCATGTTGCCGGTTGTGGCGGGCGAGGGCGAAACCCGCTGGCAGATTTGGCTCTACTCAATCCTGCTCGTCTGGTTTAGCTTCGTCCTCACTCCGGTTGGCGCAATGGGTGGCATCTACCTGATCCTTGCTGCGCTACTCGGTGCAATCTTCCTGTACTACGCTTGGCGCACATGGAAGGTAGGCGACCAAGCCGCGATCTGGGGCTTGTACAAATACTCGCTGCTCTATCTGGCCCTGCTGTTTGGGGCAATGGTGCTGGATCGGCTACTCTTGGGCGCGTAAGGAGGATTGTGATGCAGAATGATCTCCACAAGCGGAACCGTCGGCTAGGGTTGTTCCTCGCCGCAGTTGCCGTGTTTATGTTTGTGCTGATGCTGGTCTGGGCATATCAGTACATGACCCTGCCAGTCTAAGGCTATCCCAACGAAGGAGTAACGCACCTATGGCCCACACATCGTCGGAGCAGGAAGCGCAGCCACTTACGCTGAACCAACCTGCCGCACATATTGCCGATGAAGATAGCACCCCATTCCACGTTCACCTGCCCGATCCGAGCATCTGGCCCATCGTAATTGCGTTTGGCATTGCCCTGCTCATCAATGGGATTGTGCTTGGCTTGCCCGTTGCGCTCGGTGGTATCCTGACCCTTGCGCTCGGTATTGGCGGCTGGATTCGCCAAGACATCATCGTGAGCCTGCGCGATCAGGACAAGCATCATTAGGCTTGCCCAACCGAACCGATTTAACGCATCCAGCGGCACGGCTCTGCGGTGCTGATCAAATATCGTGGTATAGTGCACAATGGATACGCATGCCGGGCAGGGTTTCTGCCCGGTTTGATTTACGTTAGTGTAGGTTGTTTATGTCAACATCAAGTGATTATCCCCTCATTGTGATTGGAGCGGGAGCCGCCGGGCTTGCTGCGGCTGCCGCCCTGCGTGATGCCGGCTATACGCCACTCCTGCTCGAAGCCCGCAACCGCATCGGTGGGCGCGTCTGGACGGATACCCAACGTGGCGTAGTCGAGCTGGGCGCAGAGTTTATTCATGGCGATCAGGCGACAACGTGGGCAATCGTACAGGCGGCAGGGCTAGCAACGCAGCGTGCGCCGGAAGCACGGGAGATCGCGCTGGGCGGCACGCGCTACCCCGCCGATGACCCGCTGACGCTGCGGGTGGAGCAGCTGTATGATCGCCTGTGCGATCCTGCCGAGCACGCCCACGCACCCGAATACAGTGCGGCCGCGTGGATGCGCCGCATCGCCCCTGATGATCCGGCAGGCGAGCTTGCGTTGCGCCTCGCCGCCAACATCGAAGCCGCCGATGTCGAGCGGCTCAGTGCGGCGGCAGTTGCCCATGAGCGGGCAGGGTGGCAGGCCGGCACAGGCAACTTTCACGTCCTCAATGGCTACAGCCGCGTGATGGCTGCGCTGGCGACGGGGCTAGACATCCGCCTGAATAGCCCCGTGCGCCAGATTACGTGGCAGCCCGGTAACGCCACATTGCGGCTGGACGATCCAGCCCAAACCACGCTCACGGCCCGCGCCGTGATTATTACCGTGCCGCTCGGCGTATTGCAAGCAGGCGACTTGACCTTCACACCTGACCTTCCGCCTGCCACGACAGAGGCTCTGCACGCCCTCGATATGGGCCATGTCTCCAAGCTGGTGCTGTGGTTTGAGCGGGTGTGTTGGGATCTGCCCGGCTTCAGCAGCACCGATGGCATTATCAGTACGTGGTGGCAAGAGCCAGCCGCCAAGCCGCCCGCCTTGATGGGCTACACGGGTGGCTTGGCGGGCTTGCACCTTGCCGAGATTGGGGAAGCTGCCGCGCTTGCCCACGCCCTTGATGAACTGACCCAACTCTTCGGCACACGCCTGCGGCAAGCCTTTCTGCACGGACGGCTTGCGGCGTGGTCGCACGATCAATGGAGTCGCGGCGCATACTCCTACACGCCCATCGGGGCGGGTGCGGCGCGGGATCAGCTAGCTACACCGATTGCCAATACGCTCTTTCTGGCAGGCGAGGCAACTGTTACCAATGGGCACGTCGCCACCGTACACGGGGCTATCGAGAGCGGCAGGCGGGCGGCACAGACTGTGCTCAAGATATGTTTTTCCGGTTAAAATGATAAAGGTCAGCGTTTAACTTGACAGGTCAGGCTTGTCGCACGGGGCAAATGTTCCTATAATAGAACGGGCAGCAGAAAATACCTACCTATGCAATTGCGAGTGCCTTCCCACCATCCACGCACTTGACCCGGCATAGCTAAGCCAAATAAGCAGCAGAGAGTATGTATCTACCAACTGATTATCAAATCCTCGCGCAACTGCACGAGAGTGAAAACTCACACGTCTACCGTGCCCGCCGCAACTCAGACGGGTTGCCTGTCGTCCTGAAGCTACTCCGCGAGAGCTACCCCCCGCTAGAGCGCGTGGCGTGGTTTCGGCGTGAGTATGAGATCACCCGTAGCCTTGATCTGGCTGGCGTGGTCAAAGCCTACAGCATCAGCACGGTGCAGGGGCACTGGATGCTGGAGTTGGAAGATTTTGGGGGAGACTCGCTCGCCCTCCTGATGCAGACGCAGCCGTTTTCATTTGAAGAGAGCCTGCGAATCGGGATTGCGGTGACGGGCGTACTGAGTAATCTGCACCGCGATAACCTGATCCACAAAGACATTAACCCCGCCAACGTGGTCTACAATCGTGAGACGGGAGTCGTCAAGCTGATTGACTTCGGCATCTCAACGCGCCTCTCGCGGGAGACCCCCACCTTTCGCAACCCAGATGTGATCGAGGGCACGCTCCTGTACATGTCGCCGGAGCAGACCGGACGTATGAACCGGGCCCTCGATTACCGCACCGATCTGTACTCACTCGGCGCGACGCTGTACGAACTGCTCACTGGGCAGCCGCCATTCATCGGCAGCGATCCGCTCGAGTTGGTGCATAGCCACATTGCCCGCCAGCCGGTTGCACCGCATATGCACAAGCCCGACATCCCGCCGATGGTTTCGCAGATCATCCTCACCTTGATGGCCAAGAATGCCGAAGACCGCTACCAATCTGCATCCGGTGTCCAAGCCGACCTGCGGCGGTGTCTGCACGAATGGCAGACGCATGGGCAGATCAATCCGTTTGCCATCGGCAGTGAGGATATATCTGAGCAACTGGTGATCCCCCAGATTCTCTATGGGCGCACCGCAGAGATTGACGACCTGCATGCCGCATTTGGGCAGATCAGCGGCGGTGGGCGCGGGCTAATGGTGATTGCTGGCGTACCCGGCATGGGCAAATCGGTGCTGGTGCAAGAGCTGTACAAGCCCGTCACCGAGAAGCGCGGGTTCTTCATTTCGGGCAAACACGATCAGATGCAGCGCAGTACTCCCTATGCTGCCCTGCTCGAAGCCTTTGCGGGCTTGTTGCGCTACCTCCTTACCGAGAGCGATACCAATCTTGCCCACTGGCGCACCCAACTTCAACATGCACTCGGCGCAAATGCCAGTGTGATTTGCGAAGTGCTGCCCGAACTGGAATTGATCATTGGCCCGCCTGCCCCAGTACCGGCCCTGCCTCCCGCCGAAGCGCAGAACCGCTTCATCAACAGTGTCCAGAACTTCGTGCGGGTATTCCTCAAGACTGAGCATCCGATGGTGATGTTCCTCGATGATATGCAGTGGGCAGATAATGCCTCCCTCGCCCTGCTGCAACGCATCCTCTCGGCTCCGCCCGAACCAGACCAAGCCCTGCTGATTATTGGAACCTACCGCGACAATGAGGTAGACGAGTTTCACCCGCTGCGCCAGATGATCCAGCATGTGGAGCAAGCCGGACAACCGGTGCAGTCATTCGTTTTGACCCCGCTCCACCGCGACAGCGTGATGCAGCTGCTTGCCGATGTGCTGCACCGCGCCCCTGCCGAACTCGTTGAGCTTGCTGAACTGATTACCCAAAAGACAGGCGGCAATCCGTTTTTCATCAGCGAGTTTCTGCGGGCCTTGTATGTCAAAGAACTGATCACCTTCGATGCCAAGCATAAGCAATGGGTCTGGGATGTGGCGGGTATTCACGCCCAACAAATGACCGATAACGTTGCCTATCTGCTGACGGACAAAATCCAACAACTTGTGCCCCAGAGCCAGCAGATTCTCCAGCGGGCTGCGTGTATCGGGCATCAGTTCAGCCTCGAAACGCTGGCTCGCATCGCCGAACTGCCCCCCACGGAAGCTGCCCGCCAGCTCGAGCCAGCCCTGCAAGCCGGCTTGATCCTGCCGCGTAATGATGCCTACCTCCTGATGACCAGCGATGTGCCCGGACTCGCCGAGCAGATGTCGGCGGAGTATGCATTTGCCCATGATCGTATTCAGCAGGCGGTATACGACCTGATCGCCCCAGAACAGCGGAGATTACTGCACTGGCAGATCGGACAGGTACTCTGGCTGACGCTGCCCGAACATCGTCTTGAAGACCAGATCTTTGAGGTGGTTGAGCATCTGAATCAAGGGCGCAGCGAGATTGCTAGCGCAGCTCAAGCCCTCGCTGTGGCCGCACTCAACCGCCAAGCCGCGCACCGTGCCCAACAATCCGCTGCCTTTCATGCGAGCTTTGACTACTGCGCGGCGGGCATTGCCCTGCTGCCGGACGATGCGTGGGAGACTGACTATGACCTCGCGCTTGATCTCTACACCCGCTACGCCCAAGCCGCCTACCTAACGGGTGATCAAGAGATCCAGCACGATGCCACCAACACCGTGCTCGACTATGCCCGATCAGTACTCGATACCGTCGAGATTTACGAGATTACCCTGCAAGCCTACGCCGCCCGACAGCAGTTCCGTGAGGCAATCGGCACAGTGCGCCCAGTGCTTGCCCAGCTTGGCGTAGAGCTGCCAGAGCAGCCTAGCCCGGAGGATATGGGCAGCCGTATACAGGCAATCCAAGCCCTGCTCAGTGAGCGTGACTTCGCACAGATCGTCGCGTTGCCATTGATGACCGATCCGCACCAACTGGCAACGATGCGGCTGCTCGCGGGGGCCTTCTCTGCCGCCTATATTGGCGACCCCGCGCTGATGCCAATCGTCGTCTTTGAGCAGGTTTTACTCTCGCTCCGGCACGGGCACGCGCCATCGTCGCCGTTTGCTTATGCGAATTACGGCTTACTACTATGTGCCCTGTTCGGCGATATTCCGACTGGCTCGCGCTTCGGTGATCTAGCTCAACGCATGCAGTACATTCCCGGCGCAGAAGCCTACCGCGCCCGCACCCTGATTACGATCAACTTCTTTGTAACGCACTGGACGCAGCACGCCCGCGCCACACTCGAACCACTGCTCGAAGCCTACCGCGTTGGGGTTGAGACAGGCGATTTTGAATATGCTGGCTACGGCGTGTACATGCACACCTGCCATGCCTTCTTGTGTGGCACCAACCTGAATGAGATGCAACGCCTGTATGCCTCTACCGACCTCGCACTGGAACGCTTGCAACAACAGCGTTCGCGCCAATTCAACCAACTCTATTGGCAGCTCGTGGATAACTTGATGCAGGGCACGCTCGAACCATGGCGGCTGACGGGTGATTACTTCCAAGAAGAGGTAACACTCCCCGCGTGGCAATCCGCGAGTGATGTGCCTGCCCTTGCCAATATCTGCTTTGCGCGTATGCTCGGTGCGTTCATCCTCAACAATCAGCAGCACGCGGTGATGTTCCGGGATGCGTTGCGCCTCTATCAAGCAGGCTTTATTGGCTCAGTCTACATCCCGCTGCTCACCTTCTATGATGCCTTGATCGAGTTGATGAGACTGCACGATAACCCGGCTCTCACGCCTGCTGCTGAGGAGCAACGCGAACAGGTGCTTGCCCAGATTGACGCAAGCCAAGCTCAACTTGAGCAGTGGGCCCAACTTGCCCCGATGAACATTCGCCATCGCTGGCACTTGATCGAAGCCGAGCGCAACCACATCTTGGGCAATGATGGAGCCGCCCGCGAGTATTACGATCAGGCTGTTGCACTTACCCGCGAACATGGCTACCTGCTTGAAGAAGCCCTTGCGAATGAATTGGCGGGGCGGTTCTACCTCCGTAAGCAGAACGTGCGCCTTGCCCAACTCTACCTGCGTGATGCCCACCACGCCTACCAACGCTGGGGCGCACTCGGCAAAGTGCGTGATCTGGAGGTACGCTACCCGCGCATCTTCACCAAAACGAATGGCAACGGCGCAGGCCGCCACACCATCAGCATTACGAGTACCGGCTCGAACACGGCTCGGCTTGATCTGGGCAGCGTCTTCAAAGCCTACCAGACGATCTCAAGCGAAATTGTGATGGAGAGCCTGCTTGGTAAGCTGCTCCAGACCGTGATTGAGAATGCCGGTGCAGAGCGGGGCTTGCTGATCCTCAACCGGAATGGTAGGCTGTTGGTGGAAGCGGAAAGCTCCGTCGGCAGTGATCAAGTCACCGTGATGCAGGCCCAGCCGCTTACGGTGAGCGACCTGCCCCACACCCTGATCAACTATGTCGCCCGCACCCACGAGAGCGTCGTGCTGCATGATGCTACGAGCGAAGAACGTTTCGCCCAAGATGGCTACATCCTCGCTCGCAAGCCACGCTCGATCTTGTGCAGCCCGTTGATCTATCAAGGCAACTTGACCGGAGTCTTCTACCTCGAAAATAACCACGCCGTTGGTGCGTTTACCGAAGATCGGCTCGAAATCTTGAGCCTGCTCTCTGGGCAGGTAGCGATCTCGCTAGAGAATGCCACCTTGTACGCCCACCTTGAGGAGTTGGTGAGTGCCCGTACAGCCGAACTCACTGCCGCCTACGAAACGGTTAAGAGCCTCAACGAACGACTGGAAGCAGAGCTAAACCTTGCCCGCAAGATTCAGCGTAGCCTGCTGCCCGCCCCGCGCCCACAGTGGCAGGGGCTGGATCTGGTCTGCTACACGGCTCCGGCGCGGCAGGTGGGCGGCGATCTGTATGTCTATCACCAGCATCACCCCGACCACTATGTGGTTGCGGTGGGCGATGTCTCTGGCAAGGGGATGCCCGCGGCGCTGCTGATGACGGTGAGCGTCGCCCTGTTCCGCACGCTCAACACCAGCCCCCAAGCCCCCGAACTGCTGCTGCAACAACTGGATGCTGCGCTGATGGACTATACCAGTTCGACGCGCCAGAACTGTGCGATGGTCTACGCTGATCTGCAACGCACTGCGGCAGGAATGGCGGTCCAGTTAGTCAATGCTGGCTGTGTCGCGCCGATCATCAAGCGCACCGATGGGAGCGTTACGCTTACCGAAATTGGCGGGATGCCGCTCGGTGTAGGGCTTGGCGCACAGCACGGTTACGACAAGCTGATCGTAGATCTACTGCCGGGTGATATGTTGATCCTTGCCAGTGATGGCCTTGTTGAAGCGGATAGTGTCGAGCGCGAGATGTTTGGCTTTGAACGCTTTGAGGATGCAATTCGGAGCGCACCAACGCAGAGTGCCGATGCTATGCTCAATCACATCCGTACCACGCTGACCAACTTTATCGGCACGACTGAGCCATATGATGATATTACCGTGTTAGTTATTCGGGTGTAACTCTGACACCCCACCGCAGAGAGGAACGAACCCAAGATGACTACGCTTGCTCCCCCCCTTGCCGAAGAGCGCATTCTTGCGGAGTCGCCGCAGCGTCCGGCTCCGGTCGTGACCTACCCAGAAAGTGATGGTATGCCGATGGCGGAGAATACCGAGCAGTTTCAGTGGATTGTGCTGATTAAAGAGAACCTCGAAGCCCTGTTCCGCGACGACCCGCGCGTCTTCATCGCGGGGGATTTGCTCTGGTATCCGGTGCAGGGCGATAACCGCACCCGCGTCGCGCCGGATGCGATGGTCGTGTTTGGGCGACCGAAAGGCAAACGCGGCTCGTACAAACAGTGGGACGAGGATAACTGCGCCCCACAGGTGGTGGTTGAAATCCTCTCGCCCGGCAACCGCGCCGGCGAGATGACCAACAAGTACCTGTTCTACACACGCTTCGGGGTGGAGGAATACTATCTGTACGACCCTGAGGAGCACACCCTTGACGGCTGGCAACGCGAGGCGAGTTTGCTG
>JAAUTZ010000036.1 GCA_012031225.1 Chloroflexaceae bacterium | reverse complement strand
CCACCGACGCGGCAGGCGCAACCCCTACCCCCACCGACGCGGCAGGCGCAACCCCCACTTCAACCCCAATCCCAACCCCTGTCTTAAGCGGCAACTTTTCTGAGGGTGCGCCGGGCAGTGCCTTCACCTTCACTGCCACAGGCTTGCCCCCCGCTACCAACCTCTTCATCAGGATCAATGGGGTGCTACTCGCCGCGCAGATCCGGAGCGATGCGGTGGGTGATGCCACCTTTGTGCTGAGTACCACCGAGCAAGCAGCCGTCGGCAAGTATACGACCGAGGTGGGGATTGTGCAGACCATACCCAGCACCCGCCTGCAACAAGCAGCCCTCGCTAGTGCGCGTTACACCCTCGCGGCGGATGCACCAGTGCGTGTGCCCGCAGCGGGTAGCCCCCCGCCGATCATCATCCCCGCCAGCATTGCGCCACTTGACCCAAGCACGTTACAGCGGGTGTATCTGCCCTTCGTGGTACGCCAAATGTAAGCCCAACAGGAAACCCTCACCATTTCTTAATGCACCTGCACCGCTGTGAACGCGGTGCAATTTGTGTTTTTCATGGTAATCTAGTGCGTTGTGTTGCTTTTCATGCAAAATCAGCGTAGAACTGTCTGCAATCAAGCGTAGGTTGACACACATCATACAGCACCGTACAATAAAAGCAATGATCGCAAGCACAGTTTTTAGCGATATATCCACGCTAAGTCTGCTGTATCTGCCTAGAAGGAAAAAAGTATGCTTCAATTCGCTGGTTTCTGGATGGCACTTGCCACCTTTCTGGGAATCTGGTGGGGGCACGTTGGGGTGCGTTGGCTCGAAGCGCACAGCCGTAGCATCTGGATCCCCATTGTTGTATTGGCGGTAGTTGGCGTTGGGCTAAACCTTGCCGCGCTGCTGATGCCGAGCATCCTGCCCAACGCAAGTGCCGATGTGCTGCTTACGCTATCGGGTGTAGCGAGCATCATCGGGATTACGCTCATGTGGGATGGGCTGGAAATGTACCGCCAGCAGAATCGGATTAAGAAAGGGCATGCCCCCGCCAACCGAGCAAACCCGCGCCATGCGGCATATTTGGCTGCCGGTATGGGCACCACTGAGGATTTGCTGGCTCGTGAGCCACAGGGCTACCTAGTCAATGCGCCTGCGCCACACCAACCTGTGCCGCACAATGCGTCCGCTGATCGGCATAGCGTCGTTGCCCAACGTGAATACGCGGAGGTAGAATCAGCATGATGTGGGAAGGTCTTGCACTTGGCTTTTTTAGCTTTGGGATTATTGGCTTCGGCTTCTACTGGGTAATCCGCCTCGAACGCTTCGGCGGCTATCTGTGGTGGCCCTACCCAATGGCCATCGGGATCCTCATGATTATCGTCACGCTGTTTCTTCCCGATGCGGGCTGGAGTGCCTTGCTTGGGATCACAGGAGGGTCGTTCATCTGGGGCGCAACCGAATTGAAAGAACAGGCAGTCCGTGCTGAACTGGGTTGGTTCCCCTTCAATCCAGACAAGAAAGATCCACCCGGCGTTAACTGGATTAAACGCATCAAAGCTCCCCATCTGTAGTACCCTGTAAGTAGGCAGCAATATTGCCCGTGTGAGTTCCACGCACGGGCTTTAGTGACAGGGTAAAACTATGCAAAAGCTCGACTCATTGGCAACCAACTATGACGTACTGGTAATTGGCGCAGGCATCAGTGGCTTGGCGGCGGCGTATGCCCTGCATCAGCGCGGGGCGCGGGTGGTGGTGGTGGAAGCCCGCGCAGAGGTAGGCGGCTCAATCCGCAGTGAAGTCACGCCAGCGGGCTTCGTGGTGGAGAATGGCCCCAACACCGTCGTCAATCGTGATCCGGCTATCTGGCAGCAGCTCAGCACACTTGGGATCGAAGCCGAACGGCTCACGGCAGATCGCAGCAGCGGCAAACGCTACATCGTGCTGAATGGCAAGCCCACGCTGATCCCCACCTCACCGCCGGCCCTGATCAAGAGCGATCTGCTCTCGCCCATCGCCAAGCTCCGGATGCTGGCGGAACCACTGATCCCGCCCGCCTGCACCCCAGATGAGAGTGTCGCGGCATTCTTTACGCGGCGCATTGGCCGCGAGCCAATGCAGCATCTCATTGATCCGTTTGTGTCCGGCATCTACTCCGGCGATCCGCAAGCACTCTCGGTGCAGGCAACGTTCCCGACCCTGTGGGAAGCTGAGCAGCAGCACGGCAGTATCCTGCGCGGGATGCTTGCCAAAGCCTTCACCGCCAAGCCCACCAAAGCCCCCCCGCCCACCAATGGCGACCCCGCCCAACCCAAGCCCAAGCGCGAAAAGAGTGTGATGTTCAGCTTCCGCGAGGGCTTGGCAACATGGCCCCGCGCCCTAGCGCAGGCTCTCGGTAGCGAGCAGGTGTGGCTCAATGCCCCCGTGCAACGCCTCTACCCCACCGCGCAGGGCTGGGAGGCAACCGTGCTCCGCGATCAGCAACCAGTCACCGTGACTGCCGCGCAGGTGGTGTTGGCGGCTCCCGCCCATGTGCTCGCGGAACTGATCGCCGTGTTTGATCGGGAGGCGAGCCGCGCCCTTGCCACGATGCCCAGCTACCCGCTCTCGGTGGTCCATCTCGGCTACCGCCGCGAGGATGTCAGCGATCCGCTCGATGGGTTCGGGGCCCTCTGTCCGGCGCGTGAGCGGCGCAACGTGTTGGGCATTCTCTACCCTTCGTCGCTGTTTGCGGGGCGTGCGCCCGCAGGCACGGTGCTGACGACAACGTTTGTTGGCGGGGCGCGGATGGCCCATCTCGCTGAATACGATGATGCCGCACTTGTTGATGTGGTGCGCCGCGAACACGCCGACTTGATTGGCGCACACGGCGAGCCGATCTTTGTGCGGATTGCGCGGTGGGAGCGGGCGATCCCACAATATGTCGCGGGGCATGCCACACGCCTTGCGGTGCTACAGGAGAGCGAAGCCCGCTATCCGGGCTTGTACTATCTCGGCAACTACCGCGCTGGGGTGAGTGTCGAGAAGTGTTGGCACAAGGGCACGGCACTCGGCGCACAGCTGCCGCTCACGCGGGCGGCGGGTGTGCCTACCTGATGCAGCCCACGCTGAAGGCGGAACTGCGCCAGCACGCGCTGTACCGCCGCGATCAGCTTGAGCCAGCCTACCGCGCATGGGCGAGTGCCGTCATCTGTGAACAGGTGGCGGCACTCGCATTTATGCAGGCGGCGCAGGTGGTGCATGGGTATCTGCCCTTTCGCAGCGAGGTGGATCCGCTGCCCCTGCTAGCAACGCTACTGGCCCGTGGGCAGCGGGTGATTGTGCCCATCGTTGAGCGGGGCACACCGCATCTGGGGCATAGCTGGCTGACAAGCTGCACCCCCACCGATCTCACGGCGGGGGTGTATGGCACGCCGCAGCCGCGCCAGCTTGTACCTGCGCCAGTGGGGGCATGGCAGCTGACGCTGGTGCCACTCGTGGCCTTCTGTCGGCGCGGCTATCGGCTCGGCTACGGTAAGGGCTACTACGACCGGATGCTGGCAGCGCACCCCACCCCCACCATCGGGATTGCCTTTGCGGTGCAGGCGGTAGCGATGATCCCCGCCGAAGCTCATGATTGGCGGCTGGATTGGATTGTGACCGAGCAGGGTGTGATCGAGACAGGGGTTAGGGGCGGGGGCTAGGGGTCAGAAATCCTAGCCCTGCCCTGAAGCCCTACCCCCCGCGCTGTTCGGCCTCTGCGAGCAGGTGCGTCAGCCGCTCAATCAGATCAAGCACAGCTAGCGCGGAGGGGTCGTTCGTCTGCTGGGCTGTGTCGCGCAGTTGGGCGAGCTGCGGCGCATACGCCCCGATCAGGCGGTGGGCCTCGTGCAGGTAGTGGCGGAGCGTCCGCACTGGTGCTGCCGGCGTACTTGGCGCAGGTGGTGTCGCGGCGATGCCCTCCAGAAACGCCCGCACCACTGCCTCGACGTGCGCCGCCGTGATGCGCCCTTCGGGGGCGGTGGCGAGGGCTTGTTGCCACACCTCGCGCTGCTGCTCAGGATCGTGCAGGCGCGTCAAGGGGCGGGCTTGGGCTTCGTTGGCAGGCAGGTGTTTGACAACAATTGTTGTCAAATTCTCGCGCACACTGGTCGCAGCGATCAGGTTGTTGGCATACGTCTTCGAGAAATCCCAGCGGTCTTGGCAATAGGCTTCAAAGGTGGCGTGGGTGGTGCGATACAGGCGCAGCTCACGCACCCGCGCGAGAGCCGCCCCCACCTCGAAGAAGGTCTTCAAACCGCGCTCGATAATCAACTCACAGCGGCGCAGTTCGTCCTGCTCATCGAAGCTCAATTCGGTCTCGGTGCCCACCTCGATAGCTGCAACCTGCGGCGTGATGAGTCCCTCCAAGCCCTGCCCGCGCTGAATGACGGGGGCCGGTGGTAGCTCAATCGCATCAATCTGATCGGCAAAATCACGACGCTTGGACACAATCCACCTCTTTGGCTAAGGCAATGTAGGCTACCGCCCCAGAGCAGGAACGATCATATTCAAGGATTGTTTTGCCCGTTGCTGTCGCCTTGACGAGTTGGGCATTGTGCGGGATGGTCGTCTGATACACGCGGGTGCCGAACGTCTTGCGGGCTTTGGTCTCGATCAATTCCGAGACGAGGTGCGCCGATCCACCATCGTACACAGCACCCCGCCAATATCCAGCACAGGGTTAATATCCTCGCGCACGCGCTGGATTGTCTGATACAGCTGCCCCACCGCCTTGAGCGAGAGGATTTGCACCTGCAACGGCACGAGTACCTCTGTGGCTGCTGAGAACGCATTCAGGGTAAAGAGACCCAAGCTCGGCGGCGGGTCAATCAAGATGTAATCATACGCATCGCGGATTGGGCGGAGAGCTTTGTAGAGGAGCTTCTCGCGCCCGATCTGGCCCGACAGTTCCAGTTCGGCAGCAGCCAGCCCCAATGTCGAGGGGATCAGATACAGGTTCTCGCGCACCTGCTGCACTGCAAAGCCCGCCCCCTGCTGCGGATTGAGGAGCACTTCGTAGATCGTATACTCCTGTGCATCGGGATTCACGCCGAGACAGGTGGTGAGGTTGCTCTGCGGGTCAATATCCACCAACAACACGCGCCGCCCGCGTTCTGCTAGGGCAGCCCCCAGATTGAGGGTGGTGGTGGTTTTGCCTACGCCGCCTTTTTGGTTTGCCAATGCGATAATCCGCGTCATTCGTCGCTATCCTTTGCCTATGCTTGGATCCTAGCACGAGGCCGGCACACGGCTCCCGTGTTGTTCAGTGGGGGAGATCAGCCGCGCCCTGCGTTCCTGTTGTATGGTAGCAGATTGTGGGCGCTGGTGCAATGTGGACAGCTTGGGGATAGCGCGGGTGAGCGCGGGTGGGCGTGCATCATGGGACCCCGGACTCGCCCGTGCCACGCCGCAATCGCCGCAATCACTTCAGCCACTTCAATCGGTGCTAGCTCGCCGCCACGCTACGCGCCCACCCACAAGGGTCAGGTCGACAGAGAGCTTGTGCAGTTCGCGCGCGGCACAGCGAAACGGATCGGCGGGGAGAACCACCAAGTCGGCCAGCATGCCCACTTTGAGCATGCCCTTCTGGTCCGTCTCGCCACTAGCGCGGGCGGGATTGATGCAATAACCCTGTAGCGTCTGGGCCAGAGTCAAGCCCTGCGCGGGATACCATCCGCCCGGCGGCGAGCCATCAATCCGTTGGCGGGTTACGGCGGCGTGAATGCCGTGCCACACATTCAGCGTCTCAATCGGCGCATCCGAGCCAAGCAGCACCGTCGCGCCACTCTCCCACACCGAACGCAAGGCATAGGCTAGCTGGCTCCGTGTGCCCCACAGCTGATCGGCAAGCAGCATATCGGCGGTGGCGTGCAGGGGCTGCATTGAAGCAAGCACGCCAGCTGGGCAAGGCGCGGCAGATCGTCGGGGTGCAACAGTTGCACATGCTCAATCCGATTGGGCAGAGCCAGTGGCGGCAGCGCAGATTGGCTCTCGCGGGCCGCGGCGGCATGGGCCAGCGCATTCAGCACCTTGCGGTTGGCGGCATCCCCAATCGCATGCACCGCCACACTGATCCCGTGAAGATTGGCGCGGGTAATCATCTCGGTCAAGGCGGCCGCAGGATACATAGCAATGCCGCGCTGCTTGGTGCCCGCATAGGGTTTGAGCATATCCGCCGTGAGGGAGCCAAGCGAGCCATCGGCAAAAATCTTCAGCCCACCGATCCGGAGCCACGCATCGCCGATGCCACTGCGTAGCCCCAGCCCAATCAGCGCATCTAGCTCGCTGGCACTGGCATAGGTCAAGCAGCGCACGGGCAACGCGCCCTGCATGTGCAGGGTGTGTAAATCACTCAGCGTCTCCGCGCCATCAGCGGCACGCGGCCCAGCCGGAATGTGCAGGCTGGTGATGCCATAGCTCAGGGCTTCGGTGAGGGCTTGCTGCAACGCATGCAGACGTACCCCTGCACTTGGGTCGCCAATCACCCGCCGCACGAGGGCTTGCGCGTTCTCCAGCAGGATCCCGCTTGGCTCGCCGTCCGCGTCACGCACGATCTGCCCATCGCTCGGATCAGGCGTGGTGGCCGTAATATTGGCTAGCTCTAGCGCACGGCTATTGACCCACGCCGAATGCCCGTCTTTGCGGATCAGGAATACCGGATGCTGGGGGCTAACCTGATCGAGCATCGCGCGGTGGCAGTTCGGGGCAGTCGGGCCACTCGCTCTGGTTCCAGCCACCGCCCTCAATCCATGCATCGGGCGGGAGCTGGGACGCTCGCGCCGCGACCAAATCAAGCGCGGCGGCAAGGCTGCGAACCCCCGCCAATTGCACCTGCTGGAGTTGCAAGCCGTACCATGTAATATGGGCGTGGGAGTCGGTCAAGCCGGGCAGCACGGTGCGCCCGCGCAAATCTAGCACCTCGCGTGGCGCACCAACACTCGCCGCTAGCACCTGCCCATACGTCCCTATCGCCACGATGCGCTCGCCACGAATCGCCATCGCTTGGGCATGCGGTTGGGCCGGATTCAGGGTATGGATCGTTCCGTTATACAGCATCAAGATTGGTTCACGCATGGGGCCTTCCTCACCACACAGCAGCGGATTCTTCTCTCTACTGTACCAGTAGGAGCCACTTCTGGCAATGGGCCCGCGCAGGGCGCAGCTCAATCCATTATCGGTACACCGACCACATAACCCATACGCTCACATGCTGCACCTGCCTCAGCCACCCATCAGTCCGATCTATGCCGGAAATCAGCCGGGCGGATGACAAATCTACCCCCAACAAGCGGTATAATAGCTGTGGGCAGGTAATGGGCGAGACTGCGATTGTTTTCTGCCTGAAGACTTGACTCATCAAAAAATGAGAATGAACTGCACTGTATTGCAGGGAAGAGGAACAATGCTCCCCAAACACTATTTTGCGCGTTTCGCGGCTGGCATGGCGATCCCGATCCTGATCCTTGCCACCTTCCTGATCGGCTGGAACTTCACCCGGGCCCAACCAATTGAGGAGACGGTGCGGCTAGGTGGACCCTTTCGCTACTATCAAGAGACGGGGCACAACCTCGGCGGCGCGTTCCTCAGCTACCACACCAACAACGGCAGCACCGAGATATTTGGCTTTCCGATCACCGAGCTGATAACTGACACCCACACGGGTATGACTGTGCAATACTTCGAGCGCGCACGCATGGAGTGGCACTTCGATCCGACCACCGGCATTGGCCAAGTACACCTGACTGACATCGGCTCCGAACTGACCCGCACCCGGAGCGAACCCGCTTTTGAGCAGGTCCGCCAAGCCGCGATCATTTCGGGTACGATGAGCATGCCCGGCGGTGGGTCGTTGCGCGTGCTACGCCCCTCGCAGCAGGTTTTTGACGCATTCGCACCCTATTACCACGAACGCGGTGATGAACGATTATTTGGACAGCCGCTCTCGGTGCCCCTCGTAGAGCAGATCGAGAACGAACGTTACTTCGTGCAATACTTCGAGCGCGCCCGCATGGAGTATCACCCCGCTACCAATGGGCAACCCGCCGCAATTCGGCTAGGGCTACTCGGCTATGATCTCGCCCGCCTGAACGACGTACCCACAAGTGCCTTTGCGCCAGTGCCCCCCTTCACACTACTGGCAACTGCTAGCACGCCTCTGTACGGCGGCACACTGCCAGAGAGTGCGAACATCATCCTTGCCGCCCACTTGATTGACGGCTTGGTTGTACCCGCCGGTGCTGAGCTATCGTTCCTCGCGGCGATTGGGACAATCAGTGCCGATAACGGCTTCGTGGCCGGCTTGGGCATCATCAACGACATGATTGTCCCGATTATGGGTGGCGGCATCTGCCAAGTCTCCAGTGCCCTGTACGATGCCGCCCTGTGGAGTGGCATGGAGATTACCGAACGCCACCAGCATAGCTACTTCCTGAACTTCTTTGCGGGGCAGCCGGGCATCGAGGCGGCGGTGTATGCGGCTGACGAAGGCTGGCAAGACTTACGCTGGCGCAACCGCAGCGGCTACCCGCTGCACATCCGCGCCTACCCTGACTATGCCGCCGATGTGGTGCGCGTCGAGCTATGGGGACATACGAGCGGCAATACGGTGCAGGTTAGCCCGATCATCACTGCCGCGAGCGAGCCGCCGATTATTCGCATCCTCGATGAGACGCTGGAACCGAACACAGAAGAAGTTGTGCGCGAGGCAGCCCTCGGCTACGATGTGACGGTGGTACGCCAGATTATCGGCGCGGATGGCACAATCCGCCACAACGACCAGACCTTCAGCAGCTACCCACCGGTGCCGGGTGTGATCCGCTACGGACCTGAGGCAACCGAAACGCCAACCGAAACGCCAACCGAAACGCCAACCGAGACCCCCACGCCGGATGCTACGGGAACCCCAGCCAGTGTGGAGCTAGCAGATCCGGCTGATCCAGCTGATCCAGCAGATGGGCAGGCTCAGGCTACACCCGCCCCTGAAGCCACCGTGCTTCCCGAAGGGCCAACCGAAACGCCGCTGGATGCCCCCGCCGAGCCGGAGCCAACCCTAGAGGCTGCCCCCGCTGAGGACCCACCGCCCAGCGAGGCCGCCCCCGCCGAGCCGGAGCCAACCCCAGAGGCCGCCCCAACTGAGGCAGTGCCCGTGCCGACTTTTGAGGCGAGCATTGCGCCGAGCGTGAATTGAAATCCTGAGAACTGCCGCAACACCTATCCTGATGCCTCGCTCACCGTGAGCGGGGCATCGTGCTGTCGTAACCCAAGAAAGGAATCTGCACCGATGACCTCTGATCCCACCCAGATCCAGCACCTCGCCCAGAGCCAGTTTGCCCCTGTCGCGCAGGCATACGTCCACAGCCCCACCCACGCGCACGGCCCAGATCGCCAGCGGATGCTGGAGCTAGCCGCCCTGCTCGGCCCAGAGCGGGTGCTTGATGTGGCTACTGGTGGCGGGCATATGGCCCTAGCATTGGCGGGTGTGGCCCAGCACGTTGTCGCTAGCGACCTGACGCTAGCCATGTTGCACGCCGCCCGCGAACACATCACCGCGCAGGGCTACCCACAGCTGAGCTACTGCCGTTGCCCCGCCGAAGCCCTGCCGTTTGCGGCGGCGAGCTTCGCCCTCGTGACGTGTCGGGTTGCGGCCCACCACTTCGCCGATATTCAGGCATTCGTGCAGGAGAGTGCGCGGGTGCTGAAGCCGGGTGGGGCATTGCTCGTCTCAGACCATATCGGCTTGGATGACCCCGACCTCGATGCGTTTATGGATCGGTTTGAACGTTGGCGCGATCCAAGCCATGTGCGTGCCTATAGCTTCGCCGAATGGCAGCACTTCTGCATTACGGCAGGCTTGAAGCTGACCCACACCGAGCCGTATCAATGGGAGTCATACCCTTTTGCTGCATGGACAGCCCGCATCCGCATGCCGGATAGCGAGCGCGATCAGCTAGAGCAGTGGTTGCTCGCGGCAGAGCCACGCTACCATGATTTCTTTCAGATTGAGGTGGCGGAGGGTCGGGTACAATCCTTGCGTGGCACATTCGGGATTATCATGGCGCACAAGCCGACGTAATCCATGTTCATGAGATATACGCTCATGCGTGCGCCGCGTTACACCCATTTTCCCCAAAGCCGCTTACTATTCGATTCATGTTTATAAAATAAAGAAGAAATCAGTCGCAACAGTAGGGCTGTGGATTGTGTGGATTGGGTCGCTTGGAGCGCATCGGGATGCGCTTGAGCTGATCGGGATCGGCTGTGGATAGGCGGGGATGAGATCCGGACAAGTGCGTGGGGGCATGGTGATCGCCATATTTTGTACAGATCAATACGCACATTCTCGACAGACTATGCACGCCAAATGGGGAAAACTGCCGGGATCAGGGCGGGGGGACTGCACGTTGTTCACAGCGTGGATAAGTTATCCACACAGAATGCAAGGTTATCCACAATTGGGGATAACATAATGTTCTTTTTGCATAAGGTTGGCAAAAGCCGCTAAGCAGGAAGCATGCCAAGCGGGGACATAGGCTTGTGTGCGTTGGCGTGGTACGCGGGGGGGCTAGCCCCCTCCCCGCGTATGGTATTACTGATTGCGCTCGGGATCGCTTTTATCAGTATCGAGATCGAGCGTATTGATAAAGTCACGGAACAGCGACATGTCACTCTCTTCAATCGGGGCATCGCTGGGGGTAGTTTCGCTGGCCGGGGCCAGATCATCCGTAGGCAATTCAAGCGAAGGCTGTTCATCTTCATCGAAAACTACGCCAGCTTGTTCGAGGACGTGGTTTTCAACAAAGATCGGTACATCCACCCGCACCGCAAGCGCAATCGCATCACTGGGGCGCGAGTCAATCTCGATAGTGCGCCCGTTCTGCTCAACGACGATGCGGGCGAAGAAGGTGTTATCCTGAATATCACTGATGAGGATATGATTGACGCTGCCGCCAAGATCGAGGATTGTTGCCTTGAGCAGATCGTGCGTGAGTGGCCGCTGTGGTTCGTGCCCCTGAATTGCCATAGCGATAGCATCAGCCTCAAAGGGCCCAATCCAAATCGGGATATAGTGGCGGCTATCCGCCTCACGCAGCACCACAACACGATGTTGGGTAAGCAGGCTTACACGAATGCTGTCAACAGATACTCGTATCATCGGCTGACCTTTCATTGGGGCGAGCAGAATGCCTACAACAGGAAGCCGTATTCTGCCAACTCATAAGGAAGTGTCTAGTAAGATATGGGATATAGTAACATGCTGATCACCTCTACGTCAAGCCTTAGCCGACGCGAATGTAATGAACATAGTGCGGTGCTGTGTTATACTGTAGAGAAGAGAGGGCACAGACATTTGTGCTGAATGGGAGATCAGCAACGTACACCGATGTTGGCGGGAACACATGAGCAGCATACCACAGCAAATCGGCAACTATCGGCTAGACCGCAAAATCGGACGGGGAGCCACAAGTGAGGTCTGGCTTGCTCGTCACGCCTTTCTGGAGCAACGGCGCGTTGCCGTCAAAATCTTGGTTGCCCACGATTCGGAGACGATGGAACGCTTCCGGCGCGAAGCCCAAGTTGCCAGCCAGCTACGCCACCCCAACATCGTGCAGGTGTATGATTACGGCATCTACCCGACTCCGCAAGGGCGGGGGCAGTTTCACTGCACCGTCCTCGAATATATCAATGGCTCCTCGTTGCAACACTACCTCGAACGGCACGGCAAAATCGCCCTGCCCGAAGCGGTCAGCATCTTTCGTCAGATTGCCCACGCGCTGGATTATGCCCACAGCCGCGATGTAATCCACCGTGATATTTCGCCCGGCAACATCCTGCTCGAACAAGCCGGCGGGCGAGCCTTGCTCACCGATTTTGGGATTGCCCGCGACTTGGCAAGCCACGCCGACAAGCTCACGGTGCAATCTACGATTATGGGCACGCCCGGCTACTGGTCCCCAGAACATACTCGCTCAGCGACAGCCGTCACGCCCCTGTCCGATATTTTCGGACTAGGCGCAGTGCTGTATGTGATGCTGGTCGGCGATCTGCCGTGGGAAGAAAACCTGACCCCGCCCTACCATCTACCCGGTGCGCCGCCGCCCCTGCGCGAACGCGGCGCACGCAACATTCCGGCGGAGGTAGATCGTGTGCTGGCAACCCTGCTCGCGCCCGATCCCGCCCAGCGTTACCCACAGGCGACGCTCGCCGCCGATGACCTTGAACGGATCCTCCACCGCCATCGCATTGCCACATCCGCCGAGCAGGCCCCAGCCAGCCCCACCCCGGCGGCAGGTCCAGTCGGTTTGTTGCCTGATGACCGCGAACCCGATCCTGTCGAGGAAGCTCTTGGCCCCCGCCTTGCGCGGGCATTGGTGATTGAGGCACAGGAGCGTGCCGACCAGATGCAACATCCCGAAACGATTTCGCGTATTCTAGATCAGTGGTCGCAGCAAGGGCTACTCCGCCGCCGCCCACTCGGACGCTTGGCGCGGGTGCATCGCATCCAGAATCGCAATCTGTACTTCTACCAGTTACGGGTGCTGTATGAGCAGCGTGGCGCACCAGAGCAACTGGAGGAGCCAGATTATCACAACCGCCCGCTGCCGCTCGATACCGTGCGGGATCGCTGGCAGGTTGCGCTGGATGCACCCACCAGCATTGCCAATGAAGATGGTGGCTTGGCAATGCTGCCCGGCTCGATGCACGTTGCCGCCTGCGAAGACTGTAGCGGGCGCGGTAAGCGGATCTGCCCGCGCTGCGAAGGCAAGGGGCGGATCTATGAAACCCGCGAGGTGGAAGTGCCCGCCGAGTTGCCGGAGCCACCTCGCTCGCGCCGCCGGGGGGCCGTGAGCGGCAATCTTGGCAATGCGGTGAGTGACGGCGTGAGTGCGGCTGTGGCTGATCCGCCGCCGATCCCAACCATAACCCGCACCGAGCGAGTCCTTGTGGCGTGCCCCGACTGTAGCGGGCACGGTGGGATCATCTGCGAACGCTGCGATGGGGTGGGGCGGCTGATCCGTCAGCAGGCGTTTCGCTGGCAGCGCACCGCTTATGATTTCGATGAGCAGGACGATCTGGATGTCATCAATGAGGCATGGCTCTTGCGGCATTGCACCGTGCGCCAGATCTATCAAGAGCAGGCGACGTGTCCGGCTGATACGCCCAATCCCCAGATGGATCCGTGGCGGCGCGAGTGGTTTGAGATTCCGCTGGTGCGGGCAATGGTTGAGCAGGCCCAACAGGCGATCAACGATGATGCACGGGTGGTGCTGTGTGAAGTGACGATTCAGTTTATGCCAACAACGGATGTGGTCTTTGATCTAGGGGCAGTGCAGCCCAATGAGCGGGATTTGTATCGGGTGACCGTGTATGGCTTTGAGAATGTATTGCCTAACGATTGGCGGTTGTTGGATTGGAAGTGGGTGCTGACGATTATTGCAATTGGAGTTCTGATGGTCGTTGTTGGAATTCTCAGTGTGTACCTGTTGATCGGCTAAATTACGCGCATTCGTTTCGGGTGTTTCAACGCAATATAAGGATGGCTTTATGTACAATGCACGTTTCAAGATCGCTTTCCGCTGGCAACTTCTGTTGATCGTGTGTTTGCTCGGTATGCCGGTGCTTGCTCCCTCCGCGCAGCAGAGTAGTGCCGCCCTGAGCCTGCCCGCCCCCGTGCTTCAGACGGCCTTTGCCTTCACGATTGATGATGCCGAAGGCGATGAGGTAGATACCAACCAGACGGCCCAGATTGACTTTGCGGTGCGCCTCGATCAAGCCCCGCCCGCAAATGCTGTACTCACGGTGGACTATGCCACGCAGGATTTGTCGGCCCGCCAGCCCTTCGATTACCTCGCCGCATCCGGCACCCTGACGTTCACCACCGGCATCACGGAACAATTGATTACCGTCACAACACTTGGCAACGACGTGTACCGCCCCGATAATCTTCAGTTCCGCGTCAATCTCGCCAACCCGCAGATTGTGGCTGATGGCAACGGAGCCGTCACTGGCGTGACGCTGGCCCGCGCCGAAGCTACCGGCACGATCATCGAGAATGACCCGATCCCGCTGCTAGAGGTCAGCAACGTGATCGTGACGGAGGGTATTGATGATGAAGCGATCATCAACCTCACCATCCGCCCGGCGGCGGGGGTGCCCGTGCGCTTCACGTATGCGCTTGCGCCGTGCCTCCCGGCCGATCTTGCCGCCAATCAAGATTGCGCGGTGGCCGGCGTAGACTTCACCGCTTTTCCCCAGCGCACATTGACATTTGCAGGCAGTGGCTCCGAGCGCATCGTGATTGACATCCTTGATGATGATGTGCCCGAAGTCGAAAAGGTGTTGTTTGTGCGCCTGTTCAATCCAGAAACGCTACGCTTCCCCAACAATCAAGAAGAACTCCTTGTGAGCGTGACGATCCGCGACAACGATCTTTCGATTGCCCGCTTTGAACAAACGACCTATACGGTGCTTGAAGACGTGGGCCTGTTTCGGCTGCCCGTGCGCCTGAACTACCCGCCCGCCCGCGGCGAACAGATCCGCCTGCGCCTCGAACTCATCGAGGGGGGCACCGCAGAATCCGGTACGGATTTCATCTTGCCGGGTACCGCACTGGTCTTTGATTCAGGCGTGATCTCAGAGTCGTTCAATATCACGATCCGCGATGACGGCGTGCAAGAGCCGCCAGAGTTCTTCAGCGTGCGTTTGATCCCTGATCCTGATAACGCTGGACGGGTTGCCATTGGGACACCCAATGAGACCCAGATTACCATCCAAGATGATGATGGGGTCGCGCTCTTCTCGGCAACGGGCCAGACCGGCCCTGAAGGGCGGCGGCTCAGCTTTCAGGTGCGCCTCAATCCGGCGAGCATTGCCGAAACACAGGTAGACTATAGTATTGACACCGGCGATGCTGTCGAAGGCAACGATTTCACGATTGTTGATCCGCTCAATGGCACGCTCACGTTTGCAGCAGGCAACGTGCGCCCGCAGAGCATTGCGATCCAAACGATTGACAATGAGATAGATCAGACCAATCGCACGTATACCCTTACCCTGAGCAACGCCCGCCCAACCGATAGTGTTGGCATTGCTGAGTCGGGGCGGACGGCGTTTATCGTCATTCAAGACAACGATGGCCCTGAGATTACCTTCGCCGATGCCAGCAGCTCCGTGCGCGAGAATGCGGGGTTCCAACGCCTCGAAGTCCGGCTGAGTGCGCCCTCGCCGCAAGAGATCACGGTGCGCTATGCCACCGCCCCGCTGACCGCCGTCGCCGGTGAAGATTACCGCACGGTGAATGGCACGCTCACCTTCCCGCCCAGCACCTTGACCCAAACGATTGAGGTCGAGATCCTCAACAACTACGTGATCAATCCCGACCCGCGCACCTTCGAGGTCGTGTTGAGCAATCCTGTGAATGGTGCGCTGGGCGAACCAGTGCGCCACGAGGTCACAATCATTGATGATGAAGCCCCGCCCGCCGTGCGCTTCAGTGCGCCTGAGTTTGTTGTTGCAGCGGGTCAGACCGTCGCCCGCATCACTGTCTCGGCTTTTGTGACCGCCCGCCCAGAGACCGACTTCAGCGTGCTGATCCGCAGCCGCGACGGAACCGCCCTTGCCAACCGTGACTACGTCCCAATAGACCGGCGGGTTACGTTCGATACGACCGCGCTTCAGCAGTTTAGCGGCGTATTCACCCCCACCACGCTCACGCGAGTTGTCACCACCACGATCACCCGCGATCCGTTTGAGCGTGAAGATCGCCAGTTTGAGGTGCTCCTGAGTGATCCGCAGAGCGAAGCGACCCTCGCCCAGCCGACGCAGGCAGTCGTGCGGATCCGCAATGGGAACCAGCTCAATCAACGCTTGTTCCTCCCCTATATGCAAGGTGCGCCGAGTGAGGTCGAGTTCACTCGTCCCACCATCTCGGTCCGCGAAGATGCGGGGGTGCTCGCGGTAGAAGTTTCCCTGAGCAACGCCGTGCGCTACACGTCCACCGTCGAGTACCGCACGCTGCCGCAATCGGCGCAGATTGGGCGCGATTATGAGGATGTGGCCGGAACCTTGACGTTTGTGCCGGGCATCACCCGGACGCAGACGATTAGCGTCACCATCATCAACAATACGATCCGCGACGGCAACCGCAACTTCCTGATGCTGCTCAACAACGCACAGGGCGACATGCAGCTTGGCGCGGTAACAAGTACCTCGATCACGATCATTGACGATGATGTGCTCACACCGGGCACACGCTAGGGGCATTGGCAATGGGAGGGTGGGGGCGGGTAGTTGCCTGCCTCCACCCATCACACACGAATCATCCGCGCATCATCCTTTTGACGCTAGCGTAAGCCGCCAATCTTCGCTATAATGAAACAGGCGTACACGCACGCTGGCGTGGATCAAGCGGGTGTTGAAAGTGGAACCGTATGTCGTTTCGGGTGGATGCTCCCTACAAACCTACCGGCGATCAGCCCAACGCGATTGCCCGCCTCATTGAGGGGGTGCAGCGGAGCTATCAGCACCAGACCTTGCTGGGGGCAACGGGCACCGGCAAAACGGCGGTGATGGCGTGGATTGCCGAGCAGGTGCAACGCCCGACGCTGGTGCTGGCCCATAATAAGACACTCGTGTCGCAGCTCTGGTCGGAGTTCCGCGAGTTCCTGCCCGATGCCGCCGTCGAGATGTTCATCTCCTACTACGATGAATATACGCCGGAAGCCTACGTGCCCAACCGCGATCTCTACATTGAGAAGCAAGCGAGCATCAATGCCGAGATTGATCGGCTGCGCCACGCCGCCACGCAAGCTCTGTTTACCCGCCGCGATGTGCTGATTGTCGCCTCAGTGTCGGCGATCTACGGTCTCGGCTCGCCGCAGGACTATGGGCAGGTAGCGGTCAAGCTCCGTACTGGCGAAGTGCGGAACCGTGAGAAGCTGCTGCGCCAACTGATTGACTTGCAGTTTGAGCGCAAAGATATTGACTTCCAGCGCGGTTCATTCCGCGTGCGCGGCGATACGTTAGACATCATGCCCGCCAACAGCGAGATTGCCGTGCGGGTCATCTTCTGGGGCGATGAGATTGAGCGGATCGTGGACGTGGACCCGCTTACGGGCGAGCTGCTCACCGAGCGCAGCAGCGTCGAAATCTTTCCCGCCAAGCACTTTGTCACTACCAAAGAGAAGCTGCTGCAAGCGGTGCGCGATATTCACGATGAGCTGACCGAGCGCGTGCAGGAGCTAGAGCAGGCGGGCAAACTGCTTGAAGCGGCCCGCCTCAAGCAACGCACCAGCTACGATCTGGAGATGATGGAAGAGCTAGGCTACTGCTCCGGCATCGAGAACTACTCGCGCCATATGGATCGGCGACTGGCGGGGCAAACGCCGTGGACGCTGCTGGACTACTTCCCCGATGATTTCCTCCTGTTTATTGATGAGAGCCACATTACCTTGCCACAGGTGCGGGGCATGTTTTTGGGGGATCGCAAGCGCAAAGAGACGCTCGTAGATTATGGCTTCCGCTTGCCGTCGGCGATGGATAACCGCCCCTTGCGCTTCGATGAATTTGAGCACCATGTCTATCAAGTGATCTACGTCTCGGCTACGCCGGGGCCCTATGAGCGCGAGCGTAGCCAACAGATTGTGGAGCAGATCATCCGCCCAACCGGTCTTGTTGATCCGCTGATCCATGTGCGCCCCACGAAAGGGCAGATCGAAGACCTTGTGCTGGAAGCCCGCCAACGGGTGCAGCAGGGGCATCGGGTGCTGGTGACAACCCTGACGAAACGGATGGCTGAAGACCTTGCCGAGTACCTGCGCGAGATGGGCTTACGCACCCACTACCTGCACGCTGATCTGGATACGATTGAGCGGGTTGAGATTCTGCGCGATCTGCGGCTGGGCGTGTATGATGTGATTGTTGGGATCAACCTCCTGCGGGAAGGCTTGGATTTGCCAGAAGTCTCGCTTGTTGCTATCCTAGATGCAGACAAAGAAGGCTACCTGCGCTCGGCTACGTCGCTGATCCAGACGACTGGGCGGGCGGCGCGGCATATCGAAGGCACGGTGATTATGTATGCCGACACGGTGACGGCTTCGATGGACGCGGCGATCAATGAGACTCGTCGCCGCCGCGAGTTGCAAGTAGCGTATAATCAAGCTAACAATATTACGCCGCGGGGCATTACCAAGCAGGTGCGTGATTTGACCGACCGGTTGCGGAAGCTCACCGAGCACGAGCCGGATGCCGCCGCACCGAAGAAGAAAGTCGCTGAGCCACGCGCAGCCTACACCGTACAGGGGCGCACGCTGGGTGCGCCGGGCACCGGCTTGCCGCGTGCCGAAGTGCTGGCGATCATCCGCGATCTGGAGAAGCAGATGAAGCAGGCTTCCCGTGATCTCGAATTTGAAGCCGCCGCCGCGCTGCGCGATCAGATCATTGAGCTACGCAAATTGCTAGCTCTCGAAGATCACGTCACTACCGGCACCGGCGGTGTGGTTGCCGTAGAGCTTGACGCATAGGTTAGGAACCGGACAGCAGGAGTAGCTACCGTATGGCAGTGCAGGTGTGGATTGGGGAGAAGCCCGATCATCCGAATGAGCGGCGTGCAATTGTAACGCTTGCTAATGGCCTCGAGCGCATGGAGAGCCTGTATCTGCTGCTGGCTAATTTCAATGTGGGCGGGCGCACAATTGATCTGGTGGTGATTAAGCCGGATGGCATTTTCATCATTGAGCTGAAGCACTGCGATGGCAAAATCTTTGGCGACGTGAACGGGCCGTGGTATGTCGAGAGTGCGGGCGGCTCGCGCAAGCGGCTCAACCCGGGCCGCAAAAACCCCTACAACCAAGTCATCTCCTACTACTACAGCCTGACCAACTTCCTCAACGATCAGCGTGCCGAGTTCCTCAGCGAACACAAAGCCAATACGATGAGCTTCCGCTCGTGCCGCCGCGTGGTGGTGATTGCCCCGCGCATCGAAGCTGGCTCGGAGCTTGACCTCGACTGGAAGGTGCAGGTCAAGGGGCTGGATGAGTTGCCCGCGTTCCTTGTCACCGAACGCTCGCCCGAAATTCGCCTGACGGAAGCGGAGATGCTAGCAATTCCGGCCATGCTCGGTTGTTCGCGCTGGAACGATGTGAACCAACTCTTGGTGGGGGTTGCCCCGCAGTGGGCCCCAGAGCCGGAACCTGCGCCGGAACCCGCCCCAGAACCTGCACCGCCCCCGCCGCCCCCTGCCCCCTACAGGCGCCAGATGCGCCAGATCAGCCACGCGGTGACCCGCTTCAGTGGGGTGGTGGCCCTCGTGGTGAGCCTTGTTGCGCTGATGCTGATGGGGGTGTTGCTGACCCGCCCAACGATCCCCGCGCCACCAACTGCGAACCCCTTAGCCGTCTCGCCAAGTGGCCCAGCCGCAGGTGGGGTCTTTCCGGTTGCGCCCCAAGCAGAGGTGCAGCAGTGCATCTGGTCGGGCTATCAGGCTGTGGGCAAACGCCGCAGCGCGGATGGGCAGGCATGGCAGAGTGTGGGGGTGAGCGGGCTGCCGAGCGATATTCCGCCGGAGGTGGTGGTGACGCTCGAAACCGTTGATACCTGTACGAATCGGATTGAGCTGCGCTGGAGTGTGCGCAACAATAGCCAGCAGAGCATTAGTTTCCCGCTCACCAATGCCAATATCACGATCCTTGACCCGATGGGCAACGCCTACCTAGTTGCCGATCAGCTCTCCGAGCCACAGCTCCTCCGCATTCGCCCCAACAGTACAGCGCAGGGCGTGGTGATTGCAGATCGCCCTGTGAGCCAGAATGCCCTTTCGTTGCTGGTGCGCCTGAAAGACCAACCGTTTGGTGAAGCTAGTTGGCTGGTTGCCCTCGATGGCAATGAGTGACAGAAAGTGAGTTAGCCCTATGCCTGTGCCTGACTCAAGCCTGCCCGCCCCGCATCGCCCGATTGTCATTATTGATGATGATCCCGGCTTGGTCTCGATGCTGGTGATCGCCTTGCAAAGTGCCGGGTTCCGAGTGCAGACCGCCACGAACGGCGAAGAAGGGCTGAAGCTGCTCGAACTCGTGCAGCCCGCGTTGGTCATCTCGGACATTATGATGCCGCAAATGGATGGGGTCGAGATGTTCAACCAGATCAAGGAGCGGCTACAGGATGACGGCATCCCGATTATCGTGATGACCGCCCTGAACCGCAAGGCATGGTTTGCAACGCTAGAGGATGAAGGCGCGGCGATTGTGCAGAAGCCATTCGAGGTGGAGCTGCTGCTGCGCCTGATCGAGTCGCTGATAGCCTAGCCTAGCTGGGCGAAGTGCGGCTTCAGGCGGGCGAACGTCGCTTCGAGCGTTTCGGGGATCAGCTTGGTGCCGCCGATGATCGGCAGGAAATTGGCATCGCCGCCCCAGCGCGGTACGATATGCATATGCAGATGATCGGCGATCCCTGCCCCCGCCGCCTGCCCCAAGTTCATACCCACATTGCAGCCGTGCGGCTGATACTCCCGATTCACGATAGCAACACTCTGGCGCGTCAAGTCAAACAATTCTAGCGATGTCGCCGCATCGAGGGCGCACAGATCGCCGGTGTGCTGAAACGCCACGACCATCAGGTGGGCGGTATTGTAGGGGAAGATGTTCAGCACCACGTAGCAAGTTGCGCCACGATGCACGATGAAATGCTCGCCATCATGCTCCGGCCCATCGGCGTGGATATTGCACAGCACACAGCCGGGGCGCGGAGCCTTGTGGCTGTTGATGTAGTGCATGCGCCATGGCGTGAAAACGACTTCCATCCTTAGCCCTCCTCTTCGGGTGGATCGTCTGGAGTTGGGCGCGTCATCCGCCGGAGCGAGCCTAGCCAAGCAACGATCAGCACCGGTACAAGCAACGTGCTGAGCCAGAAGTAACCGCCATCGCCTAGGTGCGGGGTGGGCAAGCCCGGCGTACCTGACGAGAAGCGATCCGCAGGCGCACGCGAGGGGCCCCCCTCTAACGGTGGAGCGGCGCGTTCTGGGGCGGGCAAGGTGCTGCGCCACGCTGCATCTAGTTCGTCAAGGCTTATGCCAAACACCTGCTCAATCGCCACCGCAACGGGCGTAGCGGCACGGAATGCAGCAGCTAGCTCTTGCAGCTTCTCAACCCCGTAGGTCTCGATGATGTAGACGACCATGCTGTGGCTCTGAGCATACGAGAGCAAGGCCCGGTTGGTATCGGTGGGGAAGCTCGCCGCAAGAGCCTCAAGCGGGATCAGCGTATCGCTCCGGGCGGCATCGTTCAGCAGCGTGTCGAAGCCAATATCGGGCGTTTCCTGATGGTAGACAGCTAAGCCCTCATCGAACCAGAGGGGCCAGCCGCCGTAGGGGTTATCAAGGACTTGGTGCAGCACAATATGCGAGAGTTCGTGCGGCACAATCCGGCGCACCTCCGCCACATTGCCCGGCACAGCTATGCCAATGATGATGCCCAAGCCCGGAAATGCCTGCCCTCCAACCCACTCCACCGAATTGGCTCGCAGCGCACCGCGCATATCCTGCCCACTGGCATACATAAAAATCTTGATCGGCCCACTGACCGGTGTGCCCAGTTCGGCTTCCATCCGATTGACGGTGCGGATTGCAGTGCCAAGCAGCTCTTCGCCAAATGCGGCATTGCCCTCATACCAATACACCGTAACGTTGCGCTCGCTGCGTTCTTGCCACGCAAAGCGCGTATCCATATAGGTCACGCTTTGCCGTTCGCTGGCGTACTCGTTACCGTCGGTGTCGCGGATCAGCCAGTAGTAGGTCAAGTCTACGCCGGGCGGCAAGTAGAAGATGCGCGGATCGAGGCGATGCTGCACCTGCACTTGCGGCGCAGGCGTGATCGGCAGCGGCACAATCGTATAGCTGTTGCCGCCGGAACCGTAGAGCAGGTCTACTTCGGCAATTCCCGTTGGGCTACGTACATCCAGCGTGAAGGTGACATCGCTGTCGAAGGTTGCTGTCGCCGTACTTTCAAGTAGCGTGACTGTGCCGCGTGCCGCGACAGGGGTGGGCATGGCCCAGCCTGCGATCCATAGCAGGCTAAGCAATAGCGCAACCGCTAGCGCGTGAGTTGGATGGGTGCGGGTGAGGTGAGGCATACCGTTATTCCTTCGCTCCAGTAACTCCAGTAACTCCATTTGGTTCGCTCGTCGCGCCAAGACTCAGCCGTAGGTAGGCTTCGATAAACGCATCGAGGTTGCCATCCAGCACGGACTGCACATCGCTGGTTTCAACATCGGTGCGGTGATCCTTGACCAGCGTGTAGGGGTGGAGATAGTACGTCCGCATCTGGCTGCCAAAATTGGCTTGCTGGTAATCTCCGCGCAGGCGCAGGCGTTCTTCGCGCTGGCGTTGCAGCTCACGTTCAAGCAGCCGCCCGCGCAACACCCGCAACGCCGTTTCACGGTTCTGAAGTTGCGAGCGTTCGTTCTGACAAACGACAACTAAGCCGGTGGGGATGTGCGTAATCCGTACCGCCGAGTCGGTAGTATTCACGCCTTGCCCGCCGTGCCCACCCGCCCGGAACACATCCATCCGAATGTCGTCAGGGTTGATCTGCACTTCCGGCGCGTCGTCTACTTCCGGCATGACCTCGACGCGGGCAAACGAAGTCTGGCGGGTGTGGGCTGAGTTAAACGGCGACAATCGGATCAGGCGATGCACGCCCGTTTCGGCTTTGCTGTAGCCGTAGGCATTCGGCCCGCGCAACTCTAGCGTAGCACTCTTGATGCCCGCCTCGTCGCCAGCACTCACATCTACCAACGTGGCAGTGTAGGCGTGTGCCTCAGCCCAGCGGGTGTACATACGGAGCATCATCTCCGCCCAATCTTGGGCATCGGTGCCGCCCATCCCAGCTTGGATCGAGAGGAACGCATCGCGGTCATCATACTTGCCATTCAGCAACAGCGCAAGTTCGCGGCTCTCCAGTGTCACCCGCGCGGTATCTAGCTCGGCGGCAAGCTCCGTTCGCAGCGAGTCATCCGCTTCCGCATCGGCAAGCTCCAGCAGTTCGGCCAGCCCAGTGAGCTGCTGCTCAAGGCTGCTCCAGCTCTCTAGCTCGGCTTTGAGGCGGGTCAGGCGTTGCAGGGTCTGTTGGGCTTCACGTTGATCGTTCCACAGATCGGGGTCAGCCGCTTTATGCTCTAGCGCAGCAATCTCGTGCTGGCGGGCGGGGAGATTCAGGCTGGCTTGCATTGCCGCAAGCCGCTCTTGCAGGCTGATCAATTCACTCAACAAATCACGCATGAGTATCGGGTCTCTCTGCACACTGGTACTGTTCGGCTACACCCATGCATTATAGCATGCTGTGGCAGGCGCGGCAGGCATTGATTCGCCCGCCCCAGCTGTGGCTGTATATGATTTGTATCTTGCCCCTGCTATACTGAATGCGGAACAGCAGGAGCTGTTCTGCCACTGTACCATACCCTAGAAATGGAGCATTGCCGCCCTATGACCATACCGCTTCTACGGGGCTTGTTTGAATTGGTGGATCGCTTTCTCGCTGAATGGATGTCACGCTACGGCGTAACCTTACTGCGTTTCGGCTTGGGCTTCGTGTTCGTCTGGTTCGGCGCACTCAAATTCGTGCCGGGCCTCAGCCCCGCCGAAGACCTCGCCCTCGATACGATAGCCGTGCTAACCTTTGGGTTGATGCCGCTCGCGCTGGCCCAGCCGATCCTTGCCCTATGGGAGGTGCTGATCGGGCTGGGCTTCCTCACGGGGCGGTTCCTGCGCCTCACACTCCTGCTGCTGTTCTTCCAGATGATTGGCACCGTGATGCCGTTGTTCATCTTCCCTGAGCTGACCTTCACGCACATCCCGTATGCGCCCACGCTGGAAGGGCAGTACATCATCAAGAATATGGTGCTAGTAGCAGCCGCCCTCGTAATCGGTGCGACGGTGCGCGGCGGGCAGCTAGTTGCCGATCCGCACCGCATTATGACTGCGAGCAGCCTCAGCCGTGAAAGCGAGGGCTAGCATCTGGCTCGCATGCTGCCGCCAAATTTGGTATGATGAGGGATATATTCGGATGATGCAAAGGAGCAGACTATGCTATCCACAGATACGGGAGCGGTGCGGGATGCCCGCTTGGAAACCTTATCCACCGTCCTCGCGGGGCTGATGCGCCGCTACCAAGCGCGGGTTCCCGATGTGGCCCGGGTGCTACAGGTGATGACTGCGGCCGGCTTGATTCAGCACGCGGGCGCAGTCGAGAATGACCATATCGCCTTCCGCACCATGGGCGTGCCGCACTTGGGGATTGCCTCCCTTGAGCAGATCTTCCTGCACTATGGCTACACCCGCCATGATCGCTACAACTTCGCCACCAAGAAACTGACGGCCTACTGGTATCGCCCGCCACAGGCCCACTTCCCGCGCATCTTCATCAGTGAACTGCGCGTGCCAGAGCTATCGCCGCAGGCCCAAGCGATCATCACAAGCTATACCGATGAGGTGCCCCATGATCCCGTCCGCGATCTTGATCTCGATGATGGGCAGGCGGTGGATGCGTTCTTGCACCAACCCCTCTGGCGCACGCCCACATGGGCTGATTACCAGACCTTGCTGCGCGAGAGCGAATTTGCGGCGTGGGTGATCTACAATCGCTACTACCTCAACCACTTCACGGTGACAGTCCACAATCTGCCTGCGCCCTACAACACTATCGCCAGCTTCAACGAGTTTCTGGTGGCGCATGGCTTCACGCTCAATGATGCGGGGGGGACGATCAAAGTGAGTGCGGATGGCAACCTGATCCAGAGTTCGCTCGTAGCCCAAATCGTTCCGGCGACGTTTGCCGATGAGCACGGGGGCACGTTGGCGCAGCGCATTGCTGGCTCCTACATCGAATTTGCCGAGCGGCGCGTGCTGCCCGATTTCCACGATCTGCCGCTCGATCAGCTTGGCCGCGAGCATCGCCGGGATGGGTTTGATGCGGGCAATGCTGATGGCATCTTCGAGAGTACCTACACTCATCAGACCCGCAAGCAGGAGAGCTAGCGGATCGCTCCGGCTGGGTCTGCTATGCCCGTCGCCGCACCACCAGCCGCCCCGCTTCGCGGCTAGCGCGAATGTTTGCCACCCCGCGCAAGCCATCCGGCAGCAGGATGTGCCGCCGATAGGGGCCCACCCGCACAATCAGCTCATCGCCGCTCATCGTCAGGCTGAGCGCATCGCGCTGCAAGCCGGGGAGCGTAATGACGATAGCGGGTTGCCCATCAAGGCTGTAGCTGATCGGGGCGGTGCTGTCCGCCAGTTGGGCCAGTGCGTGCCCTTGATACATCTGGTAGCCGGTCTGGGCGAGTTCGGCGAAGTTCCCCGCCGCTGCCCCGATGGGCATGCCCAGCACGGGCAAGCCCCACAGCCGTTCTGCTTCGGCTTGCACGATGCGCTGCTGCTCGCTGCTGCTGGCCAGCCGGGCATCAGCCAGATCGGGCGGCAGCAGCGGCGCAAGGATGATGCCATCTACCGCTGCGCCGTGCAGGTGCAGGGCTGGCACGACCAGCTTAGCCTCTTCCAGCGCAAACAGATCCGGGCGCAGCACGTAGCGCACCTGCGCTGTGGCGGCAATCTGATCGCGCACGCGCTCAAACTGGACACGCGCTTCCTGCACCGGATCGAGCCACTCACGCGGGAGCAGGCTGGTCGGCATCAGGGCCCGCCCAACTGAAGCGAGGCTGCGCCCCGGTTCCCGATCTAGCCCTAGCCCAATGCGAATGCCCCAGCGCACACTATCGGGCAGGGCCAGCATCCGCAACAAGCTATCCTGCCCGCCCGCATCCAGCACAATCATCTGGTATTGATTGGCGGGCAGGCGGCTCAGGTACTCCACCACCAGAAAAATCTCCACGCCCGGCAACAGCGGGAGTTCGTCGCCACTGATCTGCGCGAGGGCCGGAAAGACCTGTAGCTGGGGGCGGATCCGTTCGAGGTATTCGGCCAGTAGCGCGGGCGTGTTCAACGCCCACACATCCAGCCCCGGCACGGCTGTGATCGGCGTGCTGGTCGGGCTATGCTGCAAGAGGGTATTGATGCTGTGCTGGGGGCCGGTGCTAATCAGGAGGGTGCGGTAGCCATCGCGGGCGGCTAGCGCAGCGGTTGCGGCTGCCGCCAAGCTGATGCTAGGGTAGCTATTGCCAGTGAAAACAAGGGTGTGCGTGTGCATACAAGTGCTATTCTTTCTCGCCTCTCTTCACGATTACCGATTGTCTTGTCTCTATTGTACTGCGAATAGGGCAAGCGGAGGACAGATGGTGGCCGGCATGGTGTCAAGGGGCGATTGGTTACGTGGGGCTGGTAGCTACGGGCCGAGCGTGCTGTGGCTCAGGGCAACGGCGGGCACGCGGGCTTAATCCTCGTAGCCCGCCGCCACGGCCAATTGCACCACATTCAGGACTTGGTTGATGCGGCGCAGTAGCCGCGCACTTGTGGCAGGTGTCGTGCTGGTCTGTTCGGGCATGTCCATCGCCGCCTCGATCAGCGCATCGCGGAAGAACAGGGCCGCCTCCAGCGCAGTTGTAAGGGGGATATTGAGCCGCCGCGCATGGTTCGCATAGTCGCTCCCAACGGCGCGGGCTTCCTGCAACAGATCGGGTTCGGTGGCTGGATCGGCATTGATGTAGCGCAACACCACGCCCATCAAGCGCATGCTGACGTGCCGCCAGATGGCGCGTTCGTCATCGGTGAGGCGGGACAGCCACGCGGGATGCTGATCGCCTTCGCGTAGCTCTGAACGGGTCTGCGCGAGGGCATGACTCGCCCAGCGTGTGGCAAGGCTATTGGCATTGGGTGCGGGAGACGTAGGGGGGCGTTCGCGTAGGGCTTGCACATCCGTGATGGCAAAGCGACGATGCCCGCCGGGGGTGTAGTAAACGGGGAGCAGTCCATTATCTGCCCAGCGGCGCAACGTGCTACTATGCACCCCAAGTTGGCGGCAGGCTTCCGCCAAAGAAAGATACACGGGTTGTTCGATCCGCTGCTCGATAGACACAGGCAGTTCCTACGCTGGTGCGTGGGTAGCCTGCGGCTACCCAGATACTCTTGATTATAGGGTGTGCAATGCTGCCTGTCAAACTGCTTTGCATGCGGAATGGTTGACAATCCGGCTTCCCTGCGCTATACTCCCCTGAGATGAGTTTCATGCCTTGTAACGGTCAGGCTTCGGATTCAGGCCCATGCGCCACAGATCGGCAGGGTTTGTACATTGCGCATATGAATGTACGGCATGTTGCCTGCATGCTTTGGAGGAGACGTAACCCGAAGGCTCTGAGCAAGACAGACCAATAGAGAAGGTGTCTGCGCTATCACGGGTAGGCGATAGCGTTTTTTGTTGCAAATGAGCAAGAGGGGAAATTGACGGCAAAACGTGACCCGCGCATAGGCATAGCTCATACACAACATTTTTACTAGGAGGTTTTATTTACATGGTGATTCAACCAGACCAGAGCGCACATGAAGCATTGGATGAAATGGATCAAGATTGGTCATTGTTGCTCGATGAGTACGATTATGCACGCCCGCAACGCGGCGAATTGCGGGATGGCATGATTATGCAGATCGAGGACAATACGGGCGTGTTGGTCTCGATTGGCACAAAGCGCGAAGGTCTTATCCCATGGGGCGATGCCCGCCAAATGGGCGATGAGTACATCAGTGGGCTGCGGGTTGGTGATGTGATTCAGGTGTATGTGCAAGATCCAGAAAGCCGCGACGGGGATTTGATCCTCTCGCTGACGATGGTGCAGGTAGCCCGCGATTGGGAAGAGGCCCGCCGCTTGCAGCACGAAAGCGAAATTGTGCGCTGTAAGGTGATCGGCTTCAACAAGGGCGGCTTGCTCGTGCAGTACAATCGGATTCGGGGCTTTGTGCCCGCATCGCAGGTGGCCCAATTGCACGGGCGCACCGCCGCCGACGAACGCCAGCAAGCGCTCCAGCGTATGGTCAATCAAGAGATTCCCTTGAAGGTGATCGAGGTAGACCGCGAACGCAATCGCTTGGTCTTTTCCGAGCGTAGCGCAACCCAAGAGTGGCGCAAAGCTCAGAAGCACCGCCTGCTCACCGAGCTGCAAGCGGGCGATGTTCTTACCGGGCGGGTGAGCCAACTGACCAACTTTGGCGCATTCATTGATCTGGGCGGAGCCGATGGGCTAGCCCACATCAGCGAGCTATCGTGGCAGCGCGTCAATCATCCGCGTGAAGTCCTCTCGATTGGCCTAGAAGTCAAGGTCGTCGTGGTTGAGATTGACCGGGACCGCGAGCGCATCGGCTTGAGCTTGCGCCGCCTGCAAGAGAACCCGTGGGAAACGATTGACCAACGCTATAGCTTGGGGCAACTGGTTTCAGGTCCTGTTACCAATGTGACCCCGTTTGGGGCGTTTGTGCAGGTGGAAGAAGCCGTCGAGGGCCTGATCCACGCCAGCGAACTGGATGCCGACCCGCAGGTGCAGCCGCGTGATGTGTTGCAGCCGGGCCAGACTGTGACCGCCCGCGTGATCAGCCTTGACCGCCAACGCCAGCGCATGGGCTTGTCGTTGCGCCGCGTCGGGGAAGACGCGCAGGCGGCTCCGGCTGAGAGTGAGCCGGATGAGCCGGATGAACCGGCTGCGCTAGCCGCTGAGCCAGCCGAGCTAGCCGAGCCAGTTGCTGTGGAAGTGGAAGCCTAAGCACCCTGCGTGCTGGCTGGGGCGCGGCTCTGCGCGGTGCAGGTCGCGCCTTGCTGATTCCGTTCCTAATCACTAAAATTGGCTCTTGACGAGCAAACAAATGTCCTATATAATAGACGCATCGTAGGCGTAGGCTCACGAGAAAATCTAACCCCATACACAAACGAAAGGGCACAGCCAATGTCACGCGGACTAAATCGAATTCAACTGATTGGACGACTCGGACGCGATCCAGAGATGCGCTACACCGCGCAGGGCAAAGCCGTTACCAACTTCAGCCTTGCGACTGGCGGCAAGTGGACTGACCGCGACGGCAACGAACGCGACGATACCGAATGGTTTCGGATTGATGCTTGGGATCGCCTTGCCGAGATTGCCAATGAGTATCTCACGAAGGGTAGCCAAGTATATATCGAGGGGCGAGTCAAGTCGCGCAAGTATACAGATCGAGACGGGATCGAGCGCACCTCAATTGACGTGGTGGCGAATGACCTGATCTTGCTCAGTTCAAAGGGTGATACCGGCGGCGGCAGCGGTGGCTACCGCAGTGGTGGTCCTGATGAGGCAGACGGCTATGAGGATGAACCCGCCGCCGCCCCGCGCCAAGCCCGCCAAGCGGCTCCGCCCGCTCGCCAGCCCAGCAGCAAAGACACCCCCGCACGGCGCAACCAACCGCAGCCCATCGAGCAGGATATGACTGAGGAAGACATTCCCTTCTAGGCATACACCGCACGTTGCGGCGCATCATCCGCAGCTCCGAACGGCAGCACCCAGTGCTGCCGTTTCCTTTTGCCAAGCGATGCGTGCCCATTTGTACGTGCCCTGTAACAAGCTGTGGTACAATAACGCAGGTCTATTTTGCTTGATGCGATTTTTCCATTAGAAAGGATGCCGAACAGAGGAGGTCGTTATTTGAAATTCGCTGCATCTCAGTGGTTACTGGCAGGTTCCGTGCTGCTGCTGCTCCTGCTCAGTCTGTTGCTCCCTGCGCCCCCCAATAGCTCTGCCCAACAGCCCCTTGCCCCAACCTATCGTGTGTTTGCCACCCGTGAAGGCTTAGTTGGCTACCGCACCGCCAATGGGCATATCATCCAGCCCCGTGATCGGTTTGTGGCCCTGCCTTCGTGGACGGTGCTATCCAGTCGCGGTGGCGCGGAGTATCAGGTACGGGTGACGTACAATGGGCGTTCGGTGGTGCTGCCAGTGTGGGACGTAGGTCCATGGAATACAAATGATGCCTATTGGCAGTACAATCGGGGTGATTATCCCGATCTGCCGGTGGGGATGCCCCAAGCCGAAGCCGCCTTCTACTACGGGCACAATGGCGGGCGCGATGAGTTTGGGCGCGTGGTCGGCTTGCCGAATGGGATTGACATTGCCGATGGCGCGTTTTGGGATGATCTCGGTATGGCGGATAATGATTGGGTTACGGTGTCGTTTCTGTGGCTCGGAGCCGATCCGGGCCCTGCGGCGGCAGTGAACGAGCGTGGGCCTGTTCCGGCAGATCAGCCTGCACCGACTGCCGCACCGACGGCAACGCCGGACATCCCGCCTCCGCCGGACATCCCGCCCCCGCCCCCAACCGCTACACCCATCCCGCTGGATAGCCCGGTCATTCCTGATGGGGCGATCACGGTGGATAATGGCGAGCGTGGCTTTCAGCGCAGCGGGGATGGTTGGCGCGATGCCGTGTGCGGCGTGAATGGGGCCCACCTGTGGGTTCCTTCCGCGACGGATGCCGCCCGCGCCGCTAGCACGGTGGGGCTGTGGACCCTGCCTGCGCCAGCCGGACTGTATGCGCTGCAAGCCTACATCCCGCCCTGCGGCGAGCTATCTGCGACAGGCAATGCGCGCTACACCATCGTGCATGATGCGGGCGTGGCCCAGATCACCGCAGATCAGCAGGCATTCGCGGGGGGGTGGGTTCCCCTCGGTACGTATAGCTTTGGGCGTGTGGGCGAAGCCAGTGTCAAGCTCACCGCGCACGCTGGTGATGATGGCTTCGCGGTGCGTTTCGATGCGCTGGCGTGGGTCCCCGTGCTAGACACTACTGCGCCGCAAGCCCAGATCACCAGCATCAGCCGCGAACGCAACGGCTACCGCGTGCAGTGGGTGGGCGAGGATGACTTGAGCGGCGTTGCCAGCTACGATGTACAGGTGCGGCAAGAGCCGGACGGATTGTGGCGCACATGGATGCGGGCAACAGATCGTACCTCGAATTGGTTTGGGCCAGATGAGGGGCGACACTTTGGCTTCCGGGTGCGGGCGCGAGACCACGCAGGCAATGAGCAGGAATGGCGCGACGACGTATGGATGAGTACCACCCAAGCTGCTCCGTAGCCAGTGGCGGGTGCAAGGTGTCAGGTGTCAGGTTCTGCGTGGGATGTGTTTTCGGACACCTGACACCTGCTACGGGGTACAATCTTACGCGCATCCGAGCATACCGTGACATGTGTACGCATGGTAAGCACCGCTCGTCCGGTGTATAATAAGGTGTGATGAAAATTACGCCAATAAATCGTATAGGATCAAGATGAAGCTCCCCAACATAGCGCCCGCAACCGTAACGCAGTTGCAGCTTTCGCGTCGCCAATTTCTATGGCTGAGCATGGTTGCCAGCCTCCTCGCGTGTGCGCCGCTTAACACGCCGCAGGACGATAGTGCAGTGACACAGGCAAGCGTGCTGATTATCGGGGCCGGGATCGCAGGCTTGGCTGCCGGGCGCAAGCTACAGGCGGCGGGCGTGCCCGTGCAGTTGCTCGAAGCCCGCGAACGCGCCGGTGGGCGAGTGTGGACTGATACCTCATTCGGCACACCATTTGATCTCGGCGCGTCGTGGATCCATGGGGTTGAGCAGAATCCAATTACCGCACTCGTAAAAGCCTACGGACTGAACACGGTTGCTACGGATGATGATGCTACGGTGGTTTATGGCTTGGATGGGCGCGAACTGGGCAACAAGCAATACCAACGCCTATGGCAGCTGGGCGAGCAGTTTGATGATGACCTCGCCGCGTTGCAGGAGCAAGCCGAAGATGATGCCGTATTGCGCGAGGGGATTGAGCGTCTGCTGCGGCGCTACCGGCTCAATGCCGAGGATACGCGCCTGCTGAATTGGTACATCAGCTACACTATCGAAATCTCGATGGCAGCAGGCCGCGATGAACTGTCGCTAGCATGGTTCGATAATGAGGAAGGGTTTGGGGGCGCAGAGCATACCTTCCCGCAAGGCTACGGCGGGATTGTGCAGGGCTTGGCGCAAGGGCTAGATATTCGTTATGGACAGGTGGTCAACCAGATCAGCTACGATGCACAGGGCGTAACGGTGGGCACGCAGGCGGGGCAGAGCTACCGCGCCGAACGGGTGGTTGTGACGCTGCCGCTCGGCGTGTTGCAGGCGGGCAGCGTCACCTTCGAGCCGCCGCTCCCAGCTGCCCGCCTACAAGCCCAGCAACGCCTTGCCATGGGTACCCTGAACAAGCTCGCGCTCGTCTTTCCGCACCGCTTCTGGGATGCTGAGCTGCACCTGATCAGCCACCTGCACGATCAGCCAGCCCAGATTGTCGAATGGTGGATTCCCCAGCAGCCGGCTCGCCCCGCCCTGACCGGCTTGGTGGCGGGGGCATATGCCCGCCAGCTCGAACAGCAGCCGCTTGAGCAGGTGGTAGCAACCTTGACCGCACCGCTCCGCCAAGCCTACCCGCGCATGCCAGAGCCGGAAGCCGCGCTGTATACGCGCTGGTCATCCGATCCGTTTGCACGCGGCTCCTATTCACACATCCCGCCCGGCGCACACCCCCGCGATCATCAAGCCCTCGCCCAACCGGTTGCCGGGCGGCTGTTCTTCGCGGGCGAGGCAACCTTCGCAACCTATTCTGCGACGGTTCACGGGGCGTTTATCTCCGGCGAACGGGCCGCGGATGAGGTGCTAGCGGGATAATCACTGCGGCGAACATGGGTCCGCACACAAGATGCGCTGATGGCCATGCTTGGGTATGGCCTAGCAACGATGCGCGAAACTGGTTCGTGGGCGATCAGCGTGAGGCGCAGGCACTATGAGAACCTCGCTCGGCGGGCAACGATTACGCCTGCTTGCGGTAGCGGCGTTGGTGGCACTGGCGTTGCTAGGGGCATGGCTCCGCCCATGGCCAGCCACAACCATATCCGCCGATAGTCCCGCCGCCGCCCTCCTGTGGCACGGCTTCTTTGCCCCCGAACAGAGCGATACGGGCATCGCCTTTCGCTGGAGTAGCGTGCAGAGCCAGCTCTGGCTTTTGCCGCCTACTCCCCGCCCGCTGCTCGTGCGCTTGCGCCTGAGCGGGGATCGCCCGCCACCAGACCTGACGCTGCACCTGCCGGATGGCACGCACACCCCGCTTGCACCAATGGCGGGCTGGCGCACCTACACCCTGCTTGCGCCTGCCGCACCGGCTGCCCGGCTGCCCGTACCGCTTACCCTACGTATTTCCCCCTACTGCCCCGCCGAGCAAGATAACCGCGTATTGGGGGTGCCCCTCGCGCAGGTCCAGATCACCGCACCTGCTGCCGGGCTAGCATGGGGCGGGCTGCTTCCTGCGCTGTTGATGCACGGCGCACTGGTTGGGCTAGCGTGGCTGACGCGGCGGGTAGGGGCGGTGCTTGCGCTTGCCGTCGCCCTCACGCTCGCCCTATGGCTGCTGCCGCTCCTCGCCGGCGGGTTGCTCTGGGCGACAGTGCTGGCAGTGCCCCTACTGGGGGTAGGGCGAGCCGGTTGGCGTTCACGGGCGGCAATCGCCCAGCGTGCCCAATCCCCGCGCCTCCAGCAACTAGGGCTAGCGGCGGGGCTGCTTCTGCCGCCGCTCCTGCTGCTCCTGCCGCTTGCGCCAGAGCTACGCGGCACGCTGGCGTGGGCTATCGTGCTGATGCCGGGCATGTTGCTAGGGCTGTGGCTCGTGCGGGCTGTGCCCGATACAGGCGTGCGCTGGCTGGTAGCACTGGCAACTGGGCTTGCGTTGCCAGTGGTGATGCTCTTGGGGCTGCATCGGCTTGCCCCCGACCTTCTACGCGGCGCACTCTGGGCAAGCTGTCTGCTGCTCAGTGCCGCGCTAGCGGTGCGCCACGCCACCGCCGCCCCACCCCCCGCTGGCGGGTCGGCACCGCTGCCCCCTGCGCTGTGGCCAATCCTTGCGTTAGCGGCGGGTGTGCGCCTGCTCTGGCTCGGTAATGCCGAGTTTCAAGGCGACGAAGCGCGGGCGATGCTCTTGGCAATGGCGGTGCAGCACGGGCAGCCCGATGTACTTTTGCTGCACCGCAAGGGCCCCGTCGAAGCCCTCTTGCCCGCCGCCCCACTGATCCTGACCGGACAGATCACCGAATGGGCGGCGCGGCTCCCGTTTGCATTGGCGGGCATCGGCGTGGTGCTTGCAGGCTACGTCCTTGCCACACACCTATGGCACACCCTGATCGGGGCGACACAGGCTCGGCACGTTGGGCTGCTGGTTGCCCTAATCCTCGCCCTCGATGGCTTCTTGATCGGCTTTGCGCGGATCGTGCAGTATCAGAGCATCGTGCTGCTCATGAGTGCGGTAGCGGTGCTGGGTGCGTGGCTCTTTGCCACTGCCTCCCCCAACGATCACCGGCTGCCCCCGCAGCGCGCCCTGAGCCTGTGTGCGGGCGCATTGGCACTCGGCTTACTGGCCCACTACGATGGTGTGTATGTTGGGCCAGTGCTCCTGTTGCTCGTGCTGCGGGGCGGGCTGGCAACAGGGCTGGCGCAGTGCGCGGGCATGGCTGCGCGGGCTAGCTGGGCCAGTCCTGCTAGGGGCGGGGTTGCTAG
>JAAUTZ010000125.1 GCA_012031225.1 Chloroflexaceae bacterium | reverse complement strand
ACCGCATCGGTAGTGGGGTCGAGCAAGGCGGGGTGTGCTTCAAGGTGGGCGCGGCTCTCATCCCACGTTGGGGTGCTGATCCACGCGATCAGGCTGGCGGCGATCTCCTCTGCATTGGCGGGGAGCGCGGCGGGGGCTTCCCCACCGCCCACCCGTGCATACGCCGCCGCGATGCCTTCCGCACGGCACGCCTGTAGCAGGGCGGCGTGCTGCTGCAACATCTGCCCCGCGTCCGCATTGCCCGCAGCGGCGTGCAGCAGGGTGGCGAGCACCGCATCGGTAGTGGGGTCGAGCAAGGCGGGGTGTGCTTCAAGGTGGGCGCGGCTCTCATCCCACGTTGGGGTGCTGATCCACGCGATCAGGCTGGCGGCGATCTCCTCTGCATTGGCGGGGAGCGGAGTATCCTCCGGCGCACCCCCCCCCCCCGCCGCCTGCCGCATTGCCGCCAGCGATTGCACCGACCCCTGCGTATCGGGGTGCTGTGCGCCCAGCACCTGCATCCTGATTGCCACGGCGCGTTCCATCAGGGGCAGTGCCGCCGCAAAATTCTGCTGGTAGGCAAAGTTGACCGCCAGATTGTTGAGGCTGGTGGCGGTGGCGGGGTGGTCGCTGCCCAGCACCCGCTCGCGGATGGCGAGGGCGCGTTCGTACAGCGGGCGGGCGGCGGCGTAGTCGCCCATCCGGTCCAGCACCAGTCCGTGCAGGTTCAATGCCCGTGCCTCGCGGCGTTCATCGGTGAGGGCTTGGGCAAGCGCAACTGCCCGTGGGCCATAGCCGCTCGCCTCGTGCCACGCCTCCTGTGTCGCACGGTTATAAAGCCGATCCATCAGGGCAATATACGCATCGAACAGCAATGCCTGCACCACCGTGTGATCTGGGAAGAGTGCCAGTTGCAGTTCGAATGCCTGCACGGTTGCCCGCAGGCTGGCAATGCTCTCGTGCAGGAACTGCCGCTGCTGGTAGGGTGCTGCTCGTTCTGGCTGTTCGGTAGCGTGGAACAGGTCAATTAAGGTGCTGGCAATCTGCTCCGTGTCCGGTGTATACAGCGTTTCGAGCAGGTCGGCAAGGCGGCGTTGCCACTGCCCCAGCGGGCTGTCCAGCGGCGGGTAGGTGCGGTAGACGAGCCACACCACTCCAAGCCGGAAGCGATACTGATCGAGGCGCGGCATGCCCACGGTACGCTCGGCAGGACCTACTTCGGCAATCAGGCCGGGGGTGTCGGGCCTGCCGGAGAGGTAGTCATCGAGGATGTCCAGCACCGCATCGGTGGGCAGTTCAAGCACCTGTGCAACGGCTTGTGCGGTAAACTGCTCGCCTTGCAGGGCGGCACAGCACAGCACGCGCTGCACATCATCGGGCGGGAGCGGGGCATCCGGCGGTACAAGGCGTTCCAGCCAATCGCCAGTGATGTCTCGCAGCGTGCCGAACCGCCACTGCCCGTCGGCGAGGTGCCAGCCGCGTTGCTCATCCCACACAGCGGCACCGGTGTCGCACCACTCTGCCCAGACCTGTTCGGCAATCACGGGAATACCGCCCGACAGGTGGTGCAGGCGTTGGGCGATGGGCACGGCACGCTCCGGTTGGTCGGGGTCGAGCCACGCCGCAAGCTCCGCCACCGCCAGCGGAGCAAGCCAGATCTGGCGCAGGTGCCCCTGTTCCGCAAAGGGCGCGAGGGCGTTGAGAAACGGTGCGGCTTCTGTCACGGCAATCTGTGCGGGCAAAGGTGCGGCGCAGGTCACGCTCGCAAGTAGCACCATGCGCCAGTCGCGGGTCAGTTCGGGGGCCAGTTCCAGCAGCAGGGGCAGCCACACAGCGGGGAGCCTCTCAAACCCAGCAATCACCAGCAGGGTCGGAGCTTGGCGTGTCAGCCGCCGGAGCGAGCGGGCAAGTGCGCCATAGCGTGCTTTCTCTGGAATATCGGGGATATTGACATCTACGTGGGTGATCGGCTTGCCAAGCTGTGCGCCAAGCTGGGCAAGCAATGCCCGCCAGAGCACCCCGCCGATCTTGCCGGTCTCGTGCCAAAAGTAGTCCACCTTTGGCAGGTAGGTGGCATACTCCTCCTCCGTGAGGACTTCAGCAAACCAGTCGTCCTCATAGTCGGGGTGGGTCGGGAGCCGGCGCGCATCCAGCCAGAGGACGGCCCAGCCGTCGGGGGCATCGGCGGCAACGGTATCGAGCAGGGCATCCTTGCCATAGCCCGCCTGCCCCGTCACCAACACCACCTGCCCGTGCGCCGTAGCAGCAACCTCATCCATCAGTGCGGAGAGGTGCTGCTGCTCGGCAACGCGCCCGATGCACTGCGACGCAGCGGGGAAGTTCGTCGGGGTTACGGGTGGTGGTGCGGGCGCAGGAGTGTCGAGCGGGGGCGGGGGCAAGTTGTTGTTGATGGTGATCGTGCCCGTATTCACCCCAACGACAACACCCGAATTACCGCCGGTGATGCTGGCGGTGCCGTCTACCTTCTGCGGTGTTTGCTGCTGCTCGTCGCTCATTGCCCGCGCTCCTTAGCCACAGATGAGGTCTGCCGTATGAGGCTAAGTATACACGAAAATGGATGCGAGGTGGCGGAAGGGGCGGGTGGTGTTGGTGACGGGGCACGGAGCAATTCCGCCAGATTGTCGAAGCCGGGCGGTTGCTCGATATTGATGTGCTCGATCATCTGGTGATCGGGCATGGTCGCTATGTCAGCCTGCGCGAACGGGGGCTAGGCGGCTTCTAGCGTGCGTCGTGCTGCTCGGCGCGGTCAAGCTGCGTCAGCTCTGCCAGCCGCCGATTACCCGTGCGGATCGCAAGCGGTAAGGCGATACCATATGGCACCCACAACAATAGGTTGTAGGGCTGTGGCAAGAGCAGCAGCAGCACCAGAAATAAGATGATGGCGATCCACATGATGACCGACAGGCGGATCATATATGCCCGCGAACGGGGACCTGCCGTGTTTTTGATGCTGGCATAGGTGCCTACTGCCCCGCCCAGCACACCCAATACCGTCCCGACGATTGCGCCGACCCAACCCCACATTGCACCGGACATGGTAGACTCCTGTCTGGTATTGGTGACGATAAAACTATTGTTTCAAGCTGATCGCATAGGCGATGCCCGCCTGCAAAGTGTTGCGGGTGATAATCTCGCCCAGATTTACCCCTAGTGTTACCAACGTCTGGGCGATCTGGGGTTGGATGCCAGTCAGGATCACCCGCTCCACCGCCGCCTGTGCCCCGTTGTCGGGGGCTGTCTGCTGCACAAACGCCGCCAGCAGGCGGTGCAGCACGGGCTGGCGCGGGGCTGGCGCGGGTGCGAGTGGAAGTTGCTCAACGCAAAAGCAGAACTACTGATAGGCGGGTAAATACCTGTGTCAGTAATTCTGCGTTTCAGCACTACCGTTGTGGTACCCCCAGCGGGATTCGAACCCGCGATCTTCACCTTGAAAGGGTGACGTCCTGGGCCGCTAGACTATGGGGGCGCGGCACACAACTTCTATAGTATACCAGAGTTTTGCGGAAATTCAAGGCTTTTGCCAGCCAATTTCGGGATCGTGTCGCCCGCTTGCCGCTACCGTCGCATATCAGCTATTTACCACCTTTGCCCCTGCCCCAGAACCGAACAGGTAGCGTATAATGGTGCAGGGCGCACCTTGTTTCGCCGCGCCCTGCATTGTACCTATTCGGAGTAGATCATGTTTCTCAATGGAACCTATACCGCAACGATCCAGCAGCTACAGCTGGTAGATATTCACGGCACACGCTATATTGACATAACCTACACGCTCGACGGTCAGTCCGCCGCTCAATCCGCTCGCGTCGGCATGGACGATGTGCGCGGCAACCCGCAGCCCGGTGATAGTGTGCAGATGACCTTTGTGATGAATGTGATTACTGGGGTGCAGCGTGCGAAAGCCTAACCCCCCGGCACACCTTGCCCATCGCTTGTACACGCTTGTGTTTGTGTTCCTGCTCGGTAGCATCCTGCTTGCTGCATGCAATGTGCCCTTCAATGCTGAGCGACGCTACCTCTCGATGATCTTCACCCACGCCAGTAGCACGCTCGAATTGATCGGTGAGCTGCAACAGCAACTCGCTAATCCCCAATTTGGCAGCCAGCCGTGGGAGTCGCAGGTGAATGCCAACATCGTCGCGCTTCGCATCCAGATCAATGATGCGCGGCGGCTTGATCCACCCAACCGCTTTGTGCCCTTGCATCGTTCCTACCTTGCGATTATGGATACGCTTGATAGTTTCGCCAACTCTTTGTCGCTGGCCATGACGAACCGTGATCTGGTGCAGATCCAACAGCTCCTGCAACAACTCAACCAGATCCGTCAATCCCTCGATACGATCTTCGCCCAGTTCCGGCAACAGATCGAGCAGTTCTCAACGGAGACCGCCCGTCCCTGATCCGATCATGATCAGGGATGTTATTCATAGAGACCGCATTCGGAAGCCTCACAGGAATTGCCTGTGGATTGCAAGCTGGAAAGAGAGACCTCGATGAAATCACGCTGGCTCATGTTGTTCGTGCTGTGCTGCACGTTGCTCGCTCCATTCACCGCATCCGCTGAAATCGTTGCGGTAGACTTCCCCTCATTTGATGAGGAGAACCCACGCCCGCCGTTGCTCAGTGAAGAAGAGGCACAGCGCATCAGCGATCTGCAACGCCTCAACCAAACCTTCATCCTTAGCCCAATCAGCCCCGATGATACGACGGTGGTCCAAGTCAGTGTCACGCCCGAATTTGACACCCTGTTCAGCTTGCTCAATATCCAAGATGGTTCGATCACGCCGCTTGCGGATCAGCTCTTCAACTACCCCGCTGCGACCAACTTCGTCTGGCGTGATGCGGCTACGCTAACATACGTTGGTTTTGATCTCGACTTCAACCTTGCCGTAATTGATCTCAATCGCTTCACCGGTGAAGTCGTGACTGCGACGATTGACCCGATTCCCGGCTTTCCGCTCAGCCTCGCGCCCACCGGCACCCGCCTGCTGATTGGTATCACCAGCGATTTCATCACGGCAACGGAGGAGATCAGCGAGACCGAAGAGACCGAGCTGGCCCGGATTGCCTACGCTACCCGCCTGATGCAATCACCCTTTGACACGAAGCTCATGCTGTACCCGCAGATGCCCGACCCGTTGCCGCCCTACGTGCAGCGTCTGATCGCCCTGAATCAGCCGCCCGTGCGCCCGCTCGATACGATTGAGCTAGCGAGCGACGAGATCCTCTTAGCGCACTTCGATCTGAATACCCGCACCACCCAGCATCTGGTGCGCCTACCGCTTGCCACGACCCTGCTCAGTAACTTCACATGGTCGCAGGATGGCTCGCGGATGGCTTTCTCACGGCTCACCTTCAAGGGCATCAACGACATCTTTCGGGGGGGCACATCGCTCGCAACGGCACTGGTGCAGGATGGGCTAGGTATTTTGCCGCCCGCCGACAATCCCTTGCTAAATGGCAATGCAGTTGAGGTGTTTGATTTCTCCGAGCCTGAGGCGCGGGTCAATCGGCTTGAGGCGGTGAACACGGGTAATTTGTACACGGGGCTATCGTGGAGTCCTGACAATGCCACGCTGCTGACGTGGATGCAGGAGCCAGCCCGCCTGAATGGGCGCACCCATCCGGTCTACCTCTACCCGCAGCGGGGCTTTGCGCGCCTGCACAATGCCGATCTAGTCCCCATTGGTGATGTAGCGATCCCGGCCTTGAGCGCACCCAATGCGATGCAAGCCCGCTTTGTCAGCCCCACCGAGATCGTCTTTAACGGTATCTCTGGCTTGAGTACGGGCATCTTCTACTATAATCTCGGCTCCGGTGAGTTTCGCCAGATTTCAGACCGCGACGGCTTCTATGGCAACGTGCTGAGTACGCGCCAGTCGCGCCAGTTGGTGTTCAGCTACAACTCCTACACCACCCCGCCGGATCTGTTCCGGATCAATTGGGATGGCACGGCTTTTGCCCAACTGAGCTTCGCTAATACGGCTCTCGCCGAACTGAATCAGGTGCAGGTGAATACGCTCAGCTTCACCCTTGCCAATGGGGCGGTGCGCCAAGCCTACCTGATCCAGCCCGCCGGAGCCGCGTTCCCGCCCAGCAATGCGCCGCTGGTGGTGTGGCAGGAGGGTGGGCCCGGCCTGTTTATGACGAATGCATGGGCAACCAATGTCGAAAGCCCGTACTTGCTGCTGCCCAACTTCGGGATCTCCGTGCTAGTAATGCCTCTGTCCGGGCGCGAGGGGTGGGGCCCTGAGTTTTACAATGCGCTTGCAAATGACTTCGGGCGGGTGGATATTGACGAAGCCGCCGAAGTCGTGCAGCAAATGATCGCATTGGGCTACACCGCCCCAGATCGGATCGGCATTACGGGCTGCTCGTATGGCGGCTACTTCACGAGCCAGAGCATTGTGCGCTACCCAACCTTGTATGCGGCTGCGAATACCCAGTGTAGCCTGCTCGATGTATTGGTCGAGTGGCAGACGGGCTTTAGTTGGTTTATGGCTTACCTGACGGGCGTATCGCCGACAACCCAAGCCGATGCGCTGATGTCCATTTCGCCTCTGTATCAGTCCTCGCTAACGCGCACCCCGACCCTGATCTTTCACGGGAGCTTTGACTTCTTGCCGGTGAGCATCGCGGAGAACTTCCACGAGAGCATCGCGGCGACAGGCACGCCCGTGCGGATGCTGCGCTTTGCGGGTGAGGGGCACGGGCTGTTCTTTCCCGACAACCAACTGCTGGCGGTGCAAGAGCAGATCCTCTGGTTCCGTGAACATCTGGCGGGCACGCCGTAATGCTACCCGCTCGCCCGCTTGCCCCCGCGCACAAACAGCGCATCATCTGGGGGTTGGCGGGCTTCGTCGCCCTCTATGCGCTTGCCGCCGCCCTGCTACGAGTGTTGCAGCGGCGGCTGTTCTACTACCCACGCCGCCAACTCAAACGCACGCCCGCTGATCTGGGGCTAGCCTACACCAATTTATGGCTCACCGGCGCACACGGCAATCGCCTGCATGCGTGGTATGTGCCGAGCAGCCTGCCGCAGGCGCGGGCGGTGGTGCTGTTTTTGCACGGCAACGGGGGCAACATGTCAGCCCAGATGGATGCCGTGCAAGCCTACCACGATCTCGGTTGCACGGCTCTGTACTTTGATTATCGGGGCTACGGGCAGAGCGCGGGCAGGCCTGATGAATTGGGCTTGTACGCTGATGCCGATGCCGCGTGGCAGTATCTGGTGGCGCAGGGCACACCGCCGGAGCAGATCATCATTGTGGGGCGTTCGTTGGGCGGTGGGGTGGCTTCGTGGCTGGCGGTGCAGCACCCGCCGCGTGCGCTGATCCTCGAAGCAACGTTTGTCTCACTGCCAGCAGTAGTTGCCGAACGCTTTCTCTTCCCGCCGGCTTATCTGGTGGTCAACCACACCTACCCCACCCTGCAACGGCTGGCGCAAATTCACGCGCCGGTACTGGTGGTGCATAGCCGCACCGATCAACTCATCCCCTACCGTCATGGCAAACGATTGTATGCCGCTGCCAACCCACCCAAGCAATTGGTCACGCTGCCGCGTGGCGATCACTACTCCGCATTTCAGGTGTGCAATGCCGAGTATCGGGCCGGCTTGGCGGCGTTTCTGGCGATGGTGGAGCAGTCCGGATAGCCCGTCCTGCTTTGCCATGTTGCCCGTAGGCGTAAGCAGGACCCCTTCTCTGGTATACTACGGGCAGTAAGTCTATCCGCAAAAGAAAGGAATCCGTCTGATGCAACCTGACCCTTTGATTGGGCGCAGGCTCAAGCAGTATGAGATCCAATCGCTCATTGGACAGGGCAGTATGGCAACGGTGTATCATGCCTTTGACCACAGCCTGCGCCGTCCTGTTGCGCTGAAGGTCTTGCTGCCGCACATTGCCCAGATGCCCGGCATACTGGAACAGTTCCAGTATGAGGCACAAGTGCTAGCCCGGCTGAATCACCCCAACATTTTGCAGGTCTACGATGTGGCTACCGATCCAAGTGGCTGGATCTACATTGCCGAACAAGCCCTCTCCGGCCCTTCGCTGCGCCAATATCTGCACACCACCCTAGCAACTGGCCTGCCGTTCAGCCCCGCAGAAGTGATCTTGATTGGGCAGCAGGTTGCGGGTGCGCTGCACGCTGCCCATCAAGCTGGCATTGTGCATCGCAATGTGAAGCCTGAGAATATCATTCGAGATGCCGATGGCCGCTATGTGCTGACCGATTTTGGGCTTGCCTACCAATTGCATGCTACGCCCATCCTAGAGCAGCGTGAGGTGGTGGGCACACCTGCGTACATGTCGCCGGAGCAGGCGCAGGGCTTGCCGCTTACGCCTGCCACCGATGTGTATGCGCTTGGCATTGTGCTGTATGAACTGATTACGGGACGGGTTCCGTTCAGCCATCCTACACCCGATCAGGTCATGCACGATCAGGTGCATAGTGCCCCACCCTTGCCATCGGTGCTGCGCTTGGGCTTGCCCCCAGCCGTTGATCAGGTGCTGTTGCGGGCACTGGCTAAAGCTCCTGAGCAACGCTACCTGACCCCGCCCGAATTGGTGCAGGCATTGCAGCAGGCGTGGCTTCCTGAGCCAGTGCCGACATATACACCTGTTGTGCCTGCGCCGGAGCCAGCCCCCGCGCCCGTTGCTGCACCCGCGAGCGGCGGCTTCCCAACGTGGTTGGCCGTTGTGTTGGGCAGCATCATCACGATTGGGGCGGTGGCGTTTGCGGTCTGGCTGTTGAGTGATGCGCCAGATGGTCGTGAAGAAGCAGCCCTTGTGCCCCCGATCTCTGCGCCTGCGCCGCCTGTGGAGGAGCCGCCGCCCCCGCCTGCGCCGCCC
>JAAUTZ010000124.1 GCA_012031225.1 Chloroflexaceae bacterium | reverse complement strand
AGCCACCGTGAGCATGCAGAGCAATGGGCAAGCGGTGGAGCTACGCCAAGAGCAAGTGCAGAATGGCTTTGGCGAGCATACCATCGTCTGGATCCCGCTCGGCTTAGGTGATCGGGCCAGCTGGCCCCAGCCGGATGCCGACACCACCTACACGGTGACAATCAGCAATGTGGTGATTGGTGAGCAAGCCCGCACCTTCACCTATAACGTCACGGTGTTCGTGCCGTAGGGAGACAAGGGTTAAGGGTCGGGTGACAGGGAATAGGGGCTAGGTAACGCATGCAAACAGGGGTGGCACACATTGCCACCCCTGCTGCATCTCCTTCGCTATGAATGTTGTGAGGTGGGGACTAGAAGTCCATGCCGCCGCCCGGCATCGGTGCAGACGGCTTATCCTCAGGGATGTCAGTGATCAGGGCCTCGGTGGTCAGGATCATCGCGGCAATGCTCGCCGCATTCTGCACGGCACTGCGCGTCACCTTCGCTGGGTCAATGATGCCCTCTTCGATCATATCCACCATCTCGTTGGTCAGCACATTGTAACCCAAGCGGGTGCTGCCTGACTCGGCCTGCTTGCGGCGCACCGCATCAATGATGACCGCGCCATCTTGACCGGCGTTGCGAGCCAGCATCCGCATCGGCTCTTCCAGCGCACGGCGCAGGATTTGCACCCCGATGCGCTCATCCTCGTGCCCCAGCTGCACATTGTCCAGCGAGGCGACGGCGTTGATCAGGGCTACGCCACCACCGGGCACAATGCCTTCTTCAACGGCGGCGCGGGTTGCGCTCAAGGCATCCTCAACGCGGTGCTTCTTCTCCTTCAGTTCCGGCTCGGTGGCGGCACCCACCTTGATCACAGCCACACCGCCAGCCAGCTTCGCCAGTCGCTCTTGCAGCTTCTCGCGGTCAAAGTCGCTAGTGCTGGCTTCGATCTGGGCGCGGATCTGCTCAATGCGAGCCCGGATTGCCGTCTCATCGCCACGCCCTTCAATGAAGGTGGTGTCATCCTTCGTGGCAATCACGCGGCGTGCGCGGCCAAGATCTTCCATCGTGACGCTATCCAGCTTGCGCCCAACTTCCTCGCTGATCACGGTGCCGCCGGTCAGGATCGCAATATCCTGCAACATCGCCTTGCGGCGATCACCGAAGCCGGGAGCCTTCACACCGAGCGGGCTGATCGTGCCGCGTAGCTTGTTCACCACCAGCGTCGCCAGAGCCTCGCCGTCAATATCTTCGGCAATAATGACGAGGTTCTTGGTCATTTGCAGCACCTTCTCCAACGTGGGGATGATGTCCTGCACACTGCTGATCTTCTTGTCGGTGATGAGGATGTAGGGGTCATCGAGTTCGGCTTCCTGCCGCTCGGTGTTGGTGATGAAGTAGCCGGAGATGTAGCCGCGATCAATCTGCATCCCCTCGGTGTATTCCTTCTCGAAGGCAATGCCCTTGCTCTCCTCGACGGTAATCACCCCATCCTTGCCAACCCGCTCCATCACTTCAGCGATCAGCTCACCGATCTCGCGGTCGGCGGCGGAGATGCTCGCAACGTGAGCAATGTCGGCGCGGTCGCGCACGGGGGTAGCCATACCCTGAATTGCCGCCACTACCGCCTCAACGCCACGCTCCAGACCACGCTTGAGCATCATCGGGTTCGAGCCAGCGGCGACAACCTTCATGCCTTCACTGACAATCGCCTGTGCCAGCACGGTTGCGGTTGTGGTGCCATCGCCCGCTACGTCGTTGGTCTTGGTCGCGGCTTCCTTGAGAAGCTGTGCGCCCATGTTCTCAAACGGGTCTTTCAGCTCAATCTCTTTTGCAACAGTCACGCCGTCGTGCGTCACTGTCGGGGCCCCGAACTTCTTGTCAATTGCCACATTGCGCCCGCGTGGGCCAAGGGTCGTCTTGACTGCATCGGCAACGGTATCCACGCCACGCTTGAGGGCGCGACGGGCTTCTTCGTTAAAATACAACTGCTTTGCCATTGAAATCTCTCTCCTTGATTCTGATAGGTTACAACAATCGCTTCGCGCAACGCGGTATGTGCGTCGCTGCCCTGATCTCGTTTGACCTTAGCCCGTTTTTAGCCCTGAATGATTCCTAGAATGTCCTTCTCGGCGAGGATCAGATACTCTACTTCGTCAATCTTGACTTCGGTGCCACTGTACTTAGCAAACAGCACCTTGTCGCCTACAGCAACATTCATTGGTATGAGCTTGCCATTGTCGTCGCGGCGGCCTTCGCCAATTGCCAGCACCGTGCCTTCTTGGGGGCGTTCTTTGGTGGCGGTGTCGGGCAAGTAAATGCCGCTCTTGGTCACTTCCTCGCGCTCTGCGGGCTTGACAACCACCCGATCACCAAGCGGACGAATGCGAAAATCACCTTGCATGAGAGACTTCCTCCTTTGTTTCTGTATATTCATCGGCTTCTGCAATGAACTTAATCTTGTCCAGTTGGCACTCTGTAGATGAGAGTGCTAACCAAGAATCATAGTACCGAAAGCTGTGCGGTTTGTCAAGGGGGATTTTAGCAAAGTTTGGCAAAGAGTGCTAATTTGGTATTTTGTGGTATTCTATAGTCATTCACCCATGATTAGCTACAGTTCGACTAGAGAGGCACAGAGGAGAATACTATGGCAGTGATGCGGAACGATGCTGTGCGGGCAGGTTTGGTGGGGTTGTTGCCTGCCAATCAGATTGTCACTGATCCGGTTGCCCTATTGACATATAATCGTGATGCTGGGCTAGATCTGGGCATGCCCGATGGGGTTGCCCTGCCCACAGCTACAGCGGATGTGGTGCGCCTGATCCAATGGGCGCGGCAGCACGCCATGCCAATCATTGCGCGTGGGGCGGGCACGGGGCTGTCCGGCGGGGCAGTTGCCGAGCACGGCGGCCTTATCTTGACCTTCTCGCGCATGGAGCACGTCATCAGTTTTGACCCACTCGGCGGCAGTGTGATTGTGCAGCCGGGGATGACGGGGCAAGACCTTGATCTGCTGGCGAAGAAGCATTCGTGGTACTACCCGCCTGATCCATCGAGTGGGCGGGCGGCAACGATTGGCGGCAACATTGCCGAGAACTCCGGTGGCCCGCACTGCTTCAAGTATGGCGTGACCACAAATTACGTGACGGGGCTAGAGGTCGTGCTTGCCGATGGTCAGGTGGTGCAGTTCGGCGGGCAGGCATTCGATTACCCAGAGTATGATCTGGTTGCGCTGCTGACGGGCAGCGAAGGCACGCTCGGTGTGATTACCCAAGCAACGCTCCGTTTGATCCGCACCCCGCCTGCGGTGCAGACGATGCTGGCTTCGTTTGAATCGGTAGAAGCAGCGGGCGAGGCGGTGTCCGCCATGATTGCACGGGGGCTTGTGCCGGCCACGATGGAGATGATGGATCGCCGCTTTATGCGTGTGATCGAGGACTTCGCGCACGCTGGGTTGCCAGTCGAAGCGGGAGCCGCCCTGATTGTTGAGGTGGATGGCTACCCCGATAGCATTGCCCCCCAGATGGCTGAGGTAGTTGCCACGCTTCAGGATAAGGGCGCATCCGAGTTGCGGGTGGCGCAGAGTGACGACGAGCGCAGCCGGATCTGGTATGGGCGCAAGAGTGCGGCTGGGGCGATTGCTCGCCTTGCACCTGCGTTCTATCTGGTAGATGGCACGGTGCCGCGTAGCAAGCTGGCACGGGTGCTTGCCGATGTGAATACGATCTGCGAGGAGAGCGAGCTACGGGTGGTGTATGTGTTCCACGCGGGCGACGGCAATCTGCACCCGTTGATCCTGATCGAGGATACCAAAGATCAGGCGCATGTGCAGTGTGTGATTGACGCAGGCCGCCGGATCGTTACCCGTTGCGTCGAGGAAGATGGGAGCATTACGGGTGAGCATGGGGTCGGGATTGAGAAGCGCGAGTTTATGCCACTGATGTACAACCCGGCTGAGTTGCACGCCATGCAGGATGTGAAGGAGGTCTTCGATCCCGATTACCTGCTCAATCCGCACAAGATTCTGCCCTCTGAGATGCCAGTGCTAGAGCCACTGCCAGCACCGAGCGCACCCCCCGCTAGCCCCTTCAGCCCCGCGAATGCCAGCGAAGCGGCTGAGGCAATTCGGGCGTGGGTGGGAGAAGGGCAGGCAATCCGGGTGGTGGGGGCGGGCACCAAGTCGCACGCGCTGCCAGCGACTCCCGCTACCCTCAGCACGGCGGCTCTGAGCGGCATCCAGACGCTCGCCCTTGATGATTTGTACGTTACAGTGGGAGCGGGCATGCCGCTCGCCCAGCTACAGGCGGAACTGGCGGCGCATCAAATGTGGGTTCCGCTGGCCAGTGCGTGGGAGCAGGCTACGGTCGGTGGCATTGTGGCAAGTGGCTTCAATGCGCCGCTGCGCCTGCGCTACGGCGGCATCCGCGACAATGTGCTGAGTAGCACGGTGGCCTTGCCCAATGGACGGGTGATCCGCGCTGGTCGTCCGGTTGTTAAGAATGTGGCTGGCTACGATCTGCCGCGCCTCTTTGCTGGCTCCTATGGCACGCTCGGCTTACTGGCAGATGTCACCCTGAAGCTCTCGCCGTTGCCGCGTGCGCGAGCCAGTGTGGTGGCTGCACTGGATGATCAAGCGGGCAAAACGGCGATGCAGCGTGCGCTGGAGCTAGGCAGCCAACTCCTGCGCCTGCGCCTCGTCTGTGCTGGGATTGTGGTTTGTGCGGGTGATGTGGCAGGTGTGGCTGCACCGCTTGCGCTCGTCTACACGGCGGAAGGGTTGCCCGAAGATATTGCCACCGAGCTGAACGATGTGCAGCAGCTCTTGGCGCAGTTGGGGGCAAGTGCCACTAGCCGCCGCGACGATCTGAACAGCACGCAGCTTTGGGCGGGGCTAGTCGGCGCACCTGCCGCAGTTGCCGATGGGAGCGTGTTGTTCCGCATTGGGGTGCCACCGAGCAAGTTGCCAGAGCTATACCCTGCACTGGCTCCGCTGCTTGCGGCGCATCCGTATGTGGTAGATCTGTCGAGTGGCTTGGTGTTTGTGCATGTGCCTGCCGCCGCACTCGCGCAGGCATTAGAGGTGCGGCAGGCGGCGGTGCAGCTTGGGGGCTATGCGGTTGCGCCGCTCCACGCAGGTAGCCCCAGCTTCGATGCATGGGGCTACACCCCGCAGGGCTTGCCACTGATGCAGGCGATCAAGGCGCGGTGGGACGCGGCGGGATTGTTTAACCCGCATGCGTTTGTGGGGTAAGGATGAGTGCTTAGGGGCCTAAGGTTCAGGCAAGGCACACGACCAGACTCAGCAGTTGTCTGGTGGGTTGCCTTGCCCCTGATCCCTACCTCCCGCAAACCCTTGCGCCCTTGCGCCTGTGCCCCTTACGCCGTCTCGACTGGGCGGTATGTGCCGCGCCCGTTAGATTGCCCGCCAAAGGTATCGCTCAAGCTCTGCAAGATCACGCTGGCGAGTTGCACCTCACGCCGCACTGCCCGCCGCAATGCGCCCATTTCGTGGGGGTTCCACTGCTCGAGCAGATCGGTCAAGTTGGTGCTGACCAACTGAATCTGGGCGAGGGCAGGTTGATGCTGGGCGTTGTTGTGGTAGACGCGGCGCACATCTACTGGCACGAAGAGCGGTTCGCCAAGCTCATTCGGGAACACGCGCTGCATCGCCCGTTGCACGGCACGCTGAAACATCTGCACTAGCTCGCTATCGGTGCGGTCGCGCAGGTTCATCTGCACCAGCACCAGATATGTCCAGTTCAAGTCGAGCGGCTCGTGTTCGATCTCGCGTCCTTCCGCCCGTAGCTGATGGGCGGCGTTCCACACAAACGTTAGCTCCACCCACGGCGGCATCGTGCTATCATCCAGCAGTTCATCGTGCTCTGGGAACAGCTCGGCGCGAAAGCCGCGTTCGTGGGTTGCCGGGGTGTAGGTCTCAGCAAGGGCGTGCTCGTGCAAGCCAGCCGCCACCCACGCATCCTCTAGCGTGGCAACTAGTTCATCATAGGAAACCATAGCCAATTTCTCTCTCTCATGTCCGCCACCGTGCGGTACAGGTCGGTGCAGCCCCGTGTGGTCTGTAATAATCGCTCATTGTACTGTGTTCTGGCGTTGCAAGCAACTAGGGGGCGGGGGCTAGGTGCTAGAGGTCAGGTGTCGGGTTTCAGGTTTTAGGTGCTAGGTGTCAGGGCCGGAAGGCAGACCACGAAGAACACGAAGGGCACGAAGAACACGAAGGGCGGGGCGAGGTGGGCAGGGGTCGGGTGACAGGGGTCAGGTGTCGGGGGACGGGGCGAGGTGGGCAGGGGTGAATCCTGTGCTGCCTGCGCTTGCCTACCCATTTTACTAGGCACACGGCTAGCCACACGGCGGATGTTGCTGCGCCGCGTGCGGTGTACAGTAAGGTCAGTTCCGTAAGTGCTACGGGCAGGCGGGCAAACGAGTGAATGAAAGGATAACCGACGTGGAGCATACTCCAGATATACGGGTGTTGGCCCTGCTCTCCAACCAAATGGCAGATGCTGTTGAGCAGGCGGGGGCGGCGGTGGTGCTGGTGAATGGGCGCGAACGGCTCCCAGCAACGGGGGTGGTATTTGATACCGATCTGGTGCTTACGGCTGACCATGTGCTTGAGCGGGATGAGGATATTACGATTGAGACGGCAAGCGGCACGACTCTTGCAGCCCGCCTTGTCGGGCGTGATCCGGCTTCGGATTTGGCGGTGCTGCGGGTGGATGGGCTAGGTATTGCGCCTGCTACGCAAGGCACAGCGCGGGTTGGGCAGATTGTGCTTGCGGTGGGGCGACCAGCAAGCGGCGGGGCTATGGCTAGTTTGGGTGTGGTGAGTGCGTTGAGTGGGCCACTCCGGCGGCGGCGGGGCGTGGCTGTCGAGCAGGTGATCCAGACCGATGCCACGCCCTATCCCGGCTTCTCAGGAGGCCCGTTGATTGATGCACAAGGGGCGGTGCTGGGCATCCTCACAACCGGCTTGGTCCGCAGCACGCCGCTCGCTATTCCGACGGCGGTGGCGTGGCGCATTGCGGGGCTACTGGCGCAGCAGGGGCATATGCAGCGCGGTTATCTAGGGATTGCAAGCCAGCCGATCCACCTGCCGGTGGCGCAGCGGGGCGGGCTGACACAGGAGCGCGGGCTGCTGCTGATGCGCGTGGAGGAAGGTAGCCCAGCCGAACAGGGCGGGCTGTTGCTCGGTGATATTCTGGTCAGTGTGAATGGGCAAACGATCACTGATACCGATCAACTTCAAGCGGTGTTGTCAACGGCGCCAGTCGGTACCGCATTGGAGATGGGTGTGTTGCGCGGCGGTGCGGTGCAGCAAGTGGTTGTGACGGTCGGGCAGCGGGCGTAAGCGGTACGCTATCTGGTGACCGGTGGCGGGTGACAGGAACGCAGGGGGGAGGGTTCGGACACTTCGCCCCTGATCCGCGACACCGCTTCGTACTGGAAAGTAGGCAAGGATGACGATAGAAGCTGAACTGGAAACGGAGCGCGACCCTGTAACTACCGATCTCGCGCACGGCATAGATGCGCTAGTGCGCCGCGTGTTGGCCAGCGTTGTGCGGGTGGTGGGGCAGGGACAGGGCGTAGGGTCGGGCGTGGTCTGGCGCATCAATGGGGGCATCGTCACGAACGATCACGTTGTTGCGGCGCATGCGGGCGGCGTGGCGGTGGAACTGGACGATGGGCGGGTGCGGCCTGCAACGGTGGCGGCGCGGCATCCGGCGTTTGATCTGGCGTTGCTGCACGTCGAGGGAGTTGCGCCCGGTGAGTTGCGGATGGCTGCAACGGGTACGGCGGCGCATCTACGGGTTGGCGAATTGGTGTTTGCGGTGGGCAATCCTTACGGGCAGCGCAACATTGTGACGGCTGGGATCGTCAGTGGGTTTGGCGAGGCCCGCCTGCCCAGCGTCGCGCAGCCGTTGCGCTACATCCTCTCGGATGTGCTGTTGCGGCCGGGCAATTCGGGCGGGCCGCTGGTGAATGCGTATGGGGGCGTAGTCGGGATCAATGCCATGATTCGCGGCGGCGATTTGGCGGTGGCAATTCCGACGGAGGTGGTGCAGGCGTGGTTGAACGATCAGGATCAGATCCTCTAATCCAGATTGGGATTGCGGCTCCTACCCCTGCGCTGCGGGCGGGGCTAGCGGCAATGCTGCAATCGCCCTTGCTGGAGCCAGTGGCACAGGCGGGATCGCTGCTGCTGTTGGCGGCGCGGCAGGTTGCGCTCGATGCGGTGGTGGTGGCCGATGAGACGTTGCTGCTGGATCTGGATGATCTCGATCTGCGGGAACTGACGAGCGCGGTGCTGGTGATGAGCGAGCAGGCAAGTGTCGTGGCGACGCTTGCGGCGAGCGGGCTGCGCGGGTGGGGCGTGGTTGATGCTGATGCCACGCCGGAGACGTTACAGGCGGCAACGGTGGCGGTGGCACAGGGCTTGGTGGTGCTGCCGCCTGCGCTTGCTGCGAGGACAGCCCGCCTTGCGCAGGTGGATGTGCCGGTTGCCGATGCCCTGCCGCAGGAGAGCCTGACCGCCCGTGAGCAAGAGGTGCTGGGGCTGCTTAGTCAGGGGCTGGCGAATAAGCAGATCGCCCGTGTGTTGCAGATCAGTGAGCATACGGTCAAGTTCCACATCTCCTCGCTGTATGCCAAGCTGGGTGTAGCCAGCCGCACCGAAGCCGTCAGTCAAGGCGTGCGGCGCGGGCTGGTGTCGTTCTGAGGCAGGCGCGGCACCACTGCCACGCCCCGCCGCACCGCCGCCGCGCCCCGCCGCGCCCCGCCGTGCCCTTCGCGTTCTTCGTGCCCTTCGTGGTCTGCCTTCCCTGACCCCTGACACCCGAAACCTGACCCCTCCTTCGT
>JAAUTZ010000123.1 GCA_012031225.1 Chloroflexaceae bacterium | reverse complement strand
GGCTCTGGCTGGCGAGCGCACCCCGCGCTCAGTGATAGCGGACCGGCGCACCCTTGCTGGTACGGGCGGCGGCACGGCGGGCACAGCTGCGGCAGGAACCAGCACGGGCGGCGGAACCAACACGGGCGGCACAGCTCGCGGCTTGGCACTTGGGAGGGCATGATCGAGAAAGAAATCGAGCAGCAACGCACTCGTGTTCGGCCCATGCGGATCGGTGTAGGTTCCTTCGGGCGAGCCGCCCGGCCAGCAGTGCCCTAGCGCCCGGATCAGATATTGCTTGATCAGCAAGGTCTGATCCGGTGCGGTGTATTCGGTTACATCACAATACCGCGCCCCCGCAAATTCGATGTAGCTCTCAACGCTGAACCCATCCGCATCGGTCACCCGCCAGAACGGGGTCGGCTGCTGCACCAGCCGCGCCACCGCCCGCCATTGGGCAACGGCGTGCTGGGCATTGATTGGTGCAACAACATCATCATTCGTGCCGTGCAAGATCAGCGCGGGCATCCGGTGTTGGTAGCCGGCGGCGGCCATAATCGCGGTGCGGCTGCGGGTCAAGGCATTGCTGATCCCCCGCCGCATCAGATTCAGCGCGCTCGCGGGCGATGCAGCCACCCGAAATGGCACACCCGCCACCATGCCCACACCCGCAATCTGATCAGGGTACGCCGCCGCCACTACTGCCGCCATTGCAGCCCCCGCCGATAAGCCCGCAATGTAGACCCGCGCAAGGTCTACGCTATACTCGTTATCAATCTGGGCCACCATCGCCATAATCTCAGCTGGCTCACCCCGATTGCGCTGCTGATGGTGCAGCAGAAACCAGTTCCAGCAGCGATGCCGATTACTCCCGCGCGGCTGTTCGGGGTAGGCAACCAGCACCGTCTGCTGTTCCGCATACATATTCATGCGCGTGCCCAGCGCAAAATCTTGGGCGTGCTGGGTGCAGCCGTGCAGCATCACAATCAAGGGGGCCGGGGTATGGGCGCGGTAGCCACTCGGCACATACAGCCAGTAGGTGCGTTCGCCGAGCATATACGCCAGAAACTGGCCCGCAAGACGCGACGAAGATGTGCTTTTTTGTACTATAGGTTTGATCATGGAGTGGTGAGTGGTGCGCCTGACTCGCGTGTTTCTAGCGGACCCACGCCCCCCGCCGGATCTGCCGCAGCGTCTACGTCTAAGACGAGGGGTGCCGGGCGGTAGTCGGGCATGAGTGGGCACTCAGGCGATAGGTACGGCGACTCTACCCCAAAGTAGGCTTGCAGCAGTTGCGTGACCGCCGGAGCCGCCAGCGATGCCGAGCCATCAAACACATCGCCGGCTCCCTCTAGCACCACCACCGCCGCAATCTGTGGGTCTTCGTAGGGCGCAAAGCCAACGAACCACGCATGGCTCTGGCGCGTCAGGTTGCCATCGGTGCCGACGTACAAAGGCCCATACTCGGCTGTGCCTGTTTTGCCCGCAATGCTCAAGCCGGAACACTCATTCCGTGCCGCTACACTGAAGCCATCGGTGATCGAGCGGCGCATTGATACCCGCACCTGCTCTAGATGGGCAGCACTGACGGGAATACGCGCCAGTTCCTCTGGGCTATACGTCCAGATCGGCGTGTTGCTGCTATCGGTAATCGTCTGCACCAGTTGCGGGCGGTAGAGCGTTCCACCATTCGCAATGGCTGCTATCGCCGTGACGAGTTGCAGGGGGGTGGCTTCAAAGTAGCCCTGCCCAATCGAGGTGTTATAGGTATCGCCAGTCGTCCACGGCTGGCGCAATGCCTGCGCCTTCCACGCTGGCGAGGGAACCCGCCCCCCCGATTCGCCGAGGAGCTGAATCGTGGTGGGCTTACCAAAGCCAAACCAATCCAGCCCTTGCGTTAGCCCCCCAATCCGTAGCCCGCTCACCTTGCGGAACTGCTCCTCGACGTTGGTCGTATCCAGATTGCCGCCTGCGACTGTCGCAAAGTAGACGTTGGAAGAGACCCGCATCGCCTCATACAGATTGATCATGCCATTATCCGCAGGCAACGAATTGGGCAACTCCACATACTCGCCCTCGCGCTCGCGCAGCACCAGCCGGCCCGGATCGCGGATCAGCGTATCTGCCTGCACAACCCCCGCATCAAGCGCAGCCGCCGCAACAAACGGCTTCAGCGTTGAGCCAATCGGGTAGCGGCCGGCAATGGCGCGGTTCGTCAGCGGAGCCGCCCGTTGCAGTGCGGCTTGGGCTTGCACATCAGCCGGACTGAGCAGGGCTTGCAGCTCTGCGCTGCGCGACCGATCCACCCACACATTGTTGTCGTAGGCAGGCAGGCTTGCCATTGCCAGCACGCGCCCGTCACGTACATCCAGCACCACCGCGACTCCGTGTTCAACCGGCTCGTACTGCTGGATATGCCCCGGTATGCTCTGGCGCCGTTCTTCGCTGATTTGGATCCAATTCCGCAGAATCGTCTCGGCATAGCTCTGGTAGGTCAAATCGAGGGTAAGGATCAGATTGTTCCCATCCACCACCGGATGTAGCGTGCGGGCCGTGCCCAGCGGACGCTGCAACACATCCACCGTCAGCATCTCCACCCCCACCTGACCACGCAGTTCATCCTCCAACGCGCCCTCTAGTCCATCTTTGCCGAGCCGATCATCATTGGCATAGCGGGCAATGCCCGTCGTATTGATCGCCAAATCTTTGGTGACAATCCCGCATTCGGGGCTACTCCCAAGTACATCCCGTAGACTCAGCACCCAATTCGCCGCCGGATTGCGCTGCACCAACTCGCACGGGCCAATGCGCCCCATGTAGCCGAGCAGGTGCGAGAGGCTCGGCACGCCGCCACTCTGCGGGTAGATCCGCTGGAAATCTTCTTCGACCACCACGCCCGGCATATAAGCACTATTCTCGCTGATCGTGAGGGCTACGTCACGCGGCACAAGCTCCTTGACCACGACCGTTTCGTAGCTGGGCACACGCGCCTGTTGCAAGCGTGTATCGAGTGGATTGTCCAGCGTGAGCAGATCGCTGTAGACCCACGCGAGGCGCATGGTATCTAGCACCGCCTCAGCCGCAATCGGCACACTGATCGGGCGCGTGGCGGTGGATTGGATGTTGTGCGGGGCGAGGGCATCGCGCAGTTCGGCGGCGCGGCGCAGATCGAGCGCGGGCGAAATGGTCAGCGTTGCAGAGACATCGGCAAGCTGCGCCAGACGCGCCAGCACTTCAGCCCGCTGTTGCGTGCCAACCGGCGGTAGGCTACCGGGACGCACCGCGATACTAAACGAGGGCGTACTCTGGGCGAGCAGGGTTGTACCATGGCGGCATAGATCTGCCCCCGCCGCGGAGTCACAATGCTGTAGCGGATCGTGGTATTGGTGAGCGTACTGTAGCGTTCCGTCGGATTGTTCTGAATCTGCAACTGATACAGCCGCCCAAGCAATGCCAGCGTTGCCAGAACGACAATCATACGGAGGAGGATGATTCGCCATTGCATCAGCGTTAGCTCCGTAGCCGCCAGCGCAGCATAAGGTATAACGGCATGCCCACCAGCACCGCCAGTGCAATCGCGGGTACAAGCACCTTAGCCGCATACGGCTGCCACTCCAGCGCGGTGGTGGTGCTGTGGTAGATTAGGGCTAAGACAACTTCATACACCAATACAGCTCCGGCTAGGGCGGGGATCGCCAATACCAGCATCTCCACCCGCAAACGGCCACACCCCAGTGCCGCCAGCAGAATCGCCAGCATCAGCGCCAGCGCGTGGCTCCCAAGTGCCATCGCAGTCAAGAAATCGAGGGCTACGCCGCCATACAGGGCGAGCCGCAAAGCCAGCGCGGTGCGGGCAAGTGTGCCCTGCATCTCGATCCGTACCAATAACCAGCATAGCAGACCCAGTAACACGAGCGGCACAGGAATGCCACCAATCACCGGCATCAGCGTCACCTGCACCAATGCCAGCACGATCATTCCCGCAATGCGGGCAAACTCAACAATGATGCGAACTTCTACTCGTCGCGGCTGAGGATCACCCATACGTAGCGCACCTGATCCGGATCAGCATATGGCCTGACATCCGCATAGCGATCATTGCCATCGTTTGTGGCTGCATCAATCACCCCAATTGGGACACCTTCGGGCACTGAGGCAAGTGGCAGATCAAAGGCGAGTTTCCCCGTCAAGCCCGCCGATACAACAATCGCTCCTGCTTGGAGCAGGCTGTCCTGTTCCGCCTGTTCGAGGCGCAGGCGTGAGCCGCGTTGCCACTGCCCCTGCATCAGGGCGAGCGTGCTGTCGCCTTGATGCACCACCCGCACACTGAGCCGGTTGCCAAAGTCCGTCGTCAGCAATACGCTCGCGGTGCGCTCATTCACCGCCTCAACTACACCAATCAAGGCGACGGGGCCGGTGCCCGTCTGCCCTACCACAGCCATGCCAGCCACCAGCCCATCGGCTGCGCCGCGTGAGATCGTCATCACCCGCCGCGCCACATCAGGGGTACGCACCGTCACTTCCGCCCCGATCAAGCTCCACGGGCGTTGCTCTTGGATGGCCAGCTGTTCGCGCAGGCGGGCATTCTCCACCACCGCCTGTTCGCGCAGCACCAGCTCGGCTTGCAGTTGGCTGATCTGTTGGCGCAGGGCGATATTCTCCTGCTCCACCTGCTGCCACGCAAACAGCCCAAGCCCAGCATCCCACATGGTATCGTGCAGGTGCGTCAGGCGCGTGGTACTTGGAGCGAGCATCTGCTCAACGAGGCTGTGCGCAGGCTGCAACCAGCCACGCAGATCGGCAAACAGCAACCCCAGCGCAACACTGAGCAGCATCGCCGCGTGCCATCCCAGCCGCCGCCCACCAGCTTCATTGCTGATCGTAGTGCGAAGCTGAGGGGCGTTGTCAATAAAGTCGCGCATGCATTTCTCCGCTAGTGGGGGGCAAGCCCGATGCGAAGCGACACGGGCCTGACTTATGCCCGCCGAATGCGCTTCGCGCTTTGGGTTTGGGTGAGGATATTCCGATAGATCGGGTTGTCTACATTCTCAACCATTTTGCCTGCGCCGCGAGCCACGCACGAGAGTGGGTCTTCGGCGATGTAGACGGGCATCTTGGTTTGCGCGGCAATGCGCCGATCTAGCCCGTGCAGCAGCGAGCCGCCCCCAGCCAATGTAATCCCATGTTCCATAATATCGGCAACCAGTTCGGGCGGGGTTTCTTCGAGGGCTGCCCGCACTTCCGCCACAATCGTATTAACGGGCCCCGCGATGCCTTCGCGCAACTCGACGCTACTCACCTCAACCGCTTTGGGCAAACCAGTGAGCATATCCCGCCCACGCAACACCACCTTGATCTCCTCATCGAGGGGAAAGGCACTGCCGGCGGCAATCTTAGCTCGCTCAGCCATTCGCTCACCAATCAAGATGTTGTATTCGCGCCGTGCAAACTGCACCACCGCCTCATCAATCTCATCGCCTGCGGTGCGGATCGAGTGGTTGATCACAATCCCGCCCAGCGAGATCACCGCAACTTCCGTCGTGCCACCACCTATATCCACGATCATGCTGCCAATCGGCTCCTCGACCGGCAAGCCCGCCCCAATCGCCGCCGCCATCGGCTCCTCAACCACGTAGGCTTCACGGGCATTCGCGTTCAGGGTGGCATCCCGGGCAGCCCGTTTCTCCACCTCCGTCACCCCCGATGGCACCCCCACCACCACCCGCGGGCGCGGCGGAACCATGCCAAAGGTGCGTTCGTGCGCCTTGCGAATGAAGTAGACCAGCATCTTCTCGACGACATCGAAATCGGCAATCACGCCATCCTTCAAGGGGCGCACCGCCACAATCGAAGCGGGGGTTTTGCCGATCATGGCTTTCGCCTCAGCCCCCACCGCATGCACACGTTTAGTACGCACATCTATAGCGACCACAGAGGGTTCGTTGATCACAATGCCTTTGCCGCGTACATGCACCAGCGTATTCGCGGTGCCGAGATCGATGCCGAGATCGCGGCTGAAAGCACCAAACATACTGTTAAACGGATTGAATCCTGCCAACGGGGTTGCTCCACTCATTGCTTACCAATGATTATTAGTGATTGTTTCAGTGGGTCAATTATAGCATAGCTCACACGCCGCCAAGATTGGGCATCGCCCGCGCCTAATAAGTATTTGACTCATTGGGTAGTTTATGCGAAAATGGCTATGGAATAAACCACCTTGTAACAGATCCGGACGTTGTGCGGTGGACTTTGTATCACATCGTTTAGTAACAGTTTATGTCAACAAAGTTTATCTACCTCTGAACCTGAGTTAGGTACAGAGGGCTTTTCATGTTATGTCGGTAAAACGCCCAGTATACCCGTTTAGTGCAATCGTTGGTCAGGAACGCCTCAAGTTGGCACTGCTCCTCAATGCGGTAAATCCGCGTATCGGTGGCGTGCTGATTCGGGGTGAAAAAGGTACGGCAAAATCTACGGCAGTGCGTGCGCTCACCCGCCTGTTGCCGCAGATTACGGTGGTTGTGAATTGCCCCTACAGTTGCCCCCCCGAACATCCGGCGGGCATGTGCGCCACCTGCCTGAGCCAGCGCGAGGGTGGCCCGCTGCCCACCACGCTACGCCCGACGCGCTTGGTTGAGCTGCCGGTGTCTGCTTCCGAAGATCGGGTGGTCGGCTCGCTCGACCTCGAACATGCCATCACAGAGGGCGAACGTCGCTTCGAGCCGGGCTTGCTCGCGCAGGTCAATCGGGGCTTGCTGTATGTGGATGAGGTCAATCTGCTTGACGATCATCTCGTGGATGTGTTGCTTGATGCGGTGGCGATGGGGGTGAATACCGTTGAGCGCGAAGGCATTAGTGTCTCACATCCCGCCCGCTTCATCCTCGTCGGCACAATGAACCCTGAAGAAGGTGAACTGCGCCCGCAGCTGCTCGACCGTTTTGGCTTGGCGGTGGATATTAGTGGCCTGACAAATATGGCTGACCGGATGGCGGTCATTCAACGGCGGCTCGCCTACGAAGAGAACCCGGCCGCTTTTGCCGAGCATTGGTACGCCGCCGATCAGCAGCTCGCCGAGCGCATTCTCGCCGCCCAGCAGTTGCTGCGGCAAGTCCAGCTCCAAACCGAAGATATGGCCATCGTGGCGGGCTTAGCTCTCGAAATGAAGGTGGATGGGCACCGCGCCGATCTGACGATCCTAGAGACGGCTCGCACCCACGCCGCGTGGCTGGGGCGCACCTTCATCACGACCGATGACATTCGCCTCGCAGCCCAGCTTGCGCTGCCCCACCGGATGCGCCGCCAGCCCTTCGCTGAGGTACAGGTAGATGAGAACAAGATTGGCGAGGCGGTTGAACGCAGTGCCAAGCTCGTCAGTGAAACCTCGCCCAATGGGGGCGAGCAAAAAAAAAACCACCTGAGCGATAACACGCCGGATACAGCGGAAGCCATGCCTAGCCCACAGCCAAGTACCCCCACGCCTAGCTCTACCAGCGCGAGTGCCAGTAGTACGGGCGCACAGCGCACGCCGGACGGACAAATCCAGCATGCCGCTGATCCGTTTCAGACGCACCGCATCGAGGGGCAGCGCGATCAGCAGAAGCGGCGGGCAGGGGGGCGCAGAAGCCGCACTCGCACCACCCGCAAGTCAGGGCGATATGTGGGCAACGAGACGGTCGTCCGGGTAACGGATCTGGCTCTGGATGCGACCATGCGCGTGGCGGCACCCTACCAACGCCACCGCCGCGAACACGGCGCAGCAACTGGTGCGCCATCTGCCCGCCGCATGCTTTTGCAACGCAGCGATCTGCGCCAGAAAATTCGCGTGCGGCGCACCCGCAATGCCGTGTGTTTTGTGGTAGATGCTAGCTGGAGCATGGCTGCTGAGGAGCGCATGCAGGCAACCAAAGCTGCGATCCTTGCCCTGCTGCGCGAAGCCTACCAACGCCGCGATAGTGTCGGCTTGGTGTGTTTTCAGCGCACCTATGCGAGCGTGTTGCTTCCGCTTACAAATAGTGTAGAATTAGCGCAGCGTTGTTTGCGGCAAATGCCCACTGGTGGTAAAACGCCATTGGCACGCGGCATGCTCACCGGCTATGAAATGCTGGAACGGGCGCGGCGCAATAATCCAGAGGTAATCCCCCTTATGGTGCTGATTACGGACGGGCAGGCCAACGTTGCGATGGGGCTGTTGCCGCCGCAGCAGGAAGCCTACCATATCGCGGCCTACATTGCCGCGCAGCAGGTGTATGCGATTGCGATTGATACCGAACAACCGAATTTTGATCGCGGTCTCACCCGCCAGCTTGCACACTTTTTGGAAGGTGAGTATTATCACCTGAATGATTTGCAGGATGATCGTTTAGCGCGGGTGGTACGGAGCCAACTCCAACGCCTGCGCTAGGTAGTGTGTTTCATGACACGGGGACACTTGCATCACAGGATACAAACGCAAGAACAGGGAGGAACGTTGGGAATGACCGAGCAGAATCGTACAGGGGCAATGGTTGCGGAAGCACCAGATGAACTGGTGCAGGAGCCAAACGCCCAAGTGCAGCACGCCGATCACGACGGCACCACAAATGGCGCGGAAACGTCGCCGGTTGCAGTGGTTGCCGGACAATCAGCAGCGCACGAGCCAGCGGCTGCGGTGCATAGCGCAGATGGGCAGCCTGCGCCCGCAGATGAACCCATCACTGGGGCTGCTGCTGCAAGCGCATCTGCCATAGTGGATGCCACCAGTGCGCCGGAAACGGCACAAGATGCACAGGATGGTGCCGTCGGGCATACACTGACGTTCCATGCTGAAACCGAAGCAGAAGCCTCACAGCCTGCCGAGCAGGCCAGTGACAGTACGGCAGTTGCCGATGTGACCGAGCAGGCCACTGAGACCGTCGCCGATGTGACCGAGCAGGCCACTGAGACCGTCGCCGATGTGACCGAAGCCGTCGCTGAGACCGTCGCCGATGCGACCGAGCAGGCGAGTGGCGGCGTGCCGATGCGACCGAGCGTGCTGAGAGCC
>JAAUTZ010000122.1 GCA_012031225.1 Chloroflexaceae bacterium | reverse complement strand
CTACACCACCCTCACCACCGCCAGCCTGCGCCTGCTCCACACCCGCCTGCATCCCGCCCCCGCCCTCACCGACCTCGCCCCAAAAGTAGTGATCTCGTTAAAAAACGCACCCGCATTTGCGCCGCAGCAATCTGCTATAATAACCCGCAGAATACCCTCGCAATAGTTGTGCAGGGACGAACGAGAGCAAGGGACAGCGCACCATGCCGCGCAAAGCCATCGCATTTCTTGGCTGGACGCGCCCCAGAGAAGGCGAACTCCAGCCAACCTATCGCCCCACAATCTACCGCTATGCGGACGAACTCAGCCCCCCAACGGGCTTTATGGCGGTTGCCACCGCGTACTTCTTCCGTCCCGATGAATTGCTTGTGCTGGTCACGCCACAGGCCAAAGCGCAAAACCTGCCCGACCTGCAACGCGATCTGGAAGCCCACCACCTGCCTGCCGCCACCCCCGTAGACATCCCCGCCGGGCAGGATGAAGCCGAACTCTGGCAGATCTTCACGATCATTGCGGACACCGTCCAGCGCGGCGACACGCTGATCTTCGACATCACCAACGGCTACCGCTCGCTCCCCGTGCTTGCGCTGATCGCCACCAGCTACCTGCGGGCCGTGCGCCCCGATGTCACGCTCGAAAAGCTCGTGTACGGAGCCTACGATGCCGCAACCGACGGAGTGACCCCTGTCTTCGACCTCACGCCCTTTGTGCAACTGCTTGACTGGACCAACGCCACCACCGCGCTGCTCCAATTTGGGCGGGCCGACTTCGGCCCACTCGTGCGCCAATCTGCGCTCGATGGGCTTGCTCGCCACCTCAACAGCCTCACCCTCAGCCTGCACACCTCGCGCCCCCGCCAAGCAATGGAAGCCGCCGCCACGCTGCCTGCCCAGCTTGCCGCTGCCCAGCAGCACGCCGCCGCCGCGCCACCCTTCGCCCTGCTCTTCGACCAGATCGCGCAGGAATATGCCCCGTTTGGCTTGGCACAGCCCAATCAGGAGCCGCACGCCGCCCTCCAGCGCATGCTCAAGATCATTGAGTGGTATGTGCAAAAGGAGCTGTTGGTGCAAGCGGTCACCCTTGCCCGCGAATGGCTCATCTCACTGGTACGGCTGCATCTCGGCTTGCCACCCTTTAGCAATGACCGCCGCGATCAAGAACTGATCCTGAACGAGCGCGCCCCCGTGCCCGCGCTGCTCCAGCCCCACTTTGCGCCGATCAAAGCGCAGTGGGATCGCATCCGCACCCTCCGCAATGATCTCGCCCACAGCGGCATGCGCCCCAACGCCCAAGCCGCCGAAGATGCTGCCGCCCGGGTGCGTGCCTTACCCACCGAGCTTGCCGCCCTGCTCCCAGTGCACCCTAAAGGAGAAAGCTGATGCTCATTCTGAACTATGCCCATCCCCTTACTACACCACAGCAGGCGCAGATCGCCGCCCTGCTCGGCGTGGCAGACTTGCCGCCCGTGCGCGATCTGCCCACCCAGATTGACCGCCAGCGACCGCTTGCCGAAGTCGCCACCGAACTGGCAGATGCCGCCGGGCTGGATGCGACTGAATGGCAAACGATGCCCCTGCTGCTCAATCCACCCGCCCTTGCACCTGTGGCAAGTGCCCTGCTCGCCGAACTGCATGGGCGCTGTGGCTACTTCGTCCCGATCATCCACATCCGCCCCGTTGCGGGGAGCCTGCCGCCCGCCTTTGAAGCCGCCGAGATTGTCAATCTGCAAAGCCTGCGCGAAACCGCCCGCACGCGGCGCGGCTCTGCCTGAAAGGAAACATGCGATGACCGACCCATTTGAGCGATACCGCACGGACACCCTGATCCTGCTCGTTGGTGGTAACCCACTGCCCAACTACGTGGCGGCCCACCTGCTTGCACACCCAGCCAGCCAGATCGTGCTGATCCACTCCGAGGGCACACATGAGAGAGCAAAGCTCCTTGAGCAGGTTCTCCGGTGCGAGGGCAGAACTGCTACCGCGCTGGCGCACGTCAATGAAGCTGATCCCGCGAGCATCTTCCAGCAGGTGCAAGCGGTAGCACAACAGCACCCTTCCGGCAGCATCGGGCTGAACTACACTGGCGGCACCAAAGCCATGTCGGTGCATGCCTACCGTGCGCTAGAGCAGGCCAGACCACAAGCCATCTTCAGCTACCTCGATGCCCGCCGCCTGAGCATGGTCATTGACCGCACGGACTGTCTGCCTATTGAGCAGCGCGTTGCGGTGTCACTCGATACCCTGCTCGAACTGCACGGGCTTGGATCAAAAAAGCAGCAGATGAAGCGGGAAACTCCTGCTCCCGCACTCCCGACTACCCGTGCCGCACTCCTGAAAGTACATACTGATAAGCAGCAACATAAAGACTGGCGCAAGTGGTGTCAGCAGCATCTGCGCTGTCAGGATGGCAGGCATAAATCGGATGGCGACCTCAACAAGCTCACTATTGACGATGTCACCGTGCCTGACGTACAAGCAGCACTTGCCCAACTTCAGGCATGGGGCTGGGCATGCACTGTTGCTGATGTCACCGTACCTGACATAAAAGCAGCATTACAGCATGATGCTCCCGGTGTGCCACTGCTCAAGGACATCTTAAAGCGCAAAGGCAGCGGCATTGCCAAGTGGCTCGAAGGTGACTGGTTTGAGGAGTACGTCTTTGGATGCGTGCAAGCATGTATTGCCGACCGCGCCGCATGCGATCTTGCGATGACCATCAACCCTACCATTGGCTCTACCGACTTCGAGTTTGACATTGGGTTCATGTATGGACATCAGTTCTTCGGGATTTCCGTGACAACCGATCATACGAAATCCCTGTGCAAATCCAAGCTGCTTGAAGCCGTCGTCCGTACCGAGCAGCTAGGCGGTGCTGAAGCCCGCTGTGCCCTTGTATGCTGCGCCAATGCTGAGATCGTTGATAAACTCAAGGATGAAGTGCAAGGCCTGCCCAACGAAACCCTGATCCGTGTGTTTGGGGCACAACAGATAGATCAGCTTGCAGTGCATCTCGATCAGTGGATCACAGAAGCGAGTCAGGGAGCATAAGACACAATGGATACGACAACGAAATACACCCTCACCATCATAGACACCACCGGCATCCAAGCGTACATCTTCGGCAGCAACCGCCTGCGCGAAAACATCGGCGCATCGCAACTGGTGCAGCACGCCACCAGCGAGTACGTGCGGCAAGCATTGCAGCACGCACTCGGCGAACACCACGATCTCGCCAAACTCGCCAGTGAGCCGCCCCTCGAACACACGCCAGATCGCCGCTGCGAAGTCATCTATGCTGGCGGTGGCAATGTGCTGCTGCTCTTCCGCACCCCCGACGATGCCAAAAAGACGGTGCGCGAACTGAGCAAGCTGCTCCACACCCACGCCCCCGACTTACGCATCGCCGCCGCCCACCTGCCCTTCGATTGGGATACAGACCTTCTGGGGCAGCACGACGGCAACCCCGGCGTGCTTGCCCACCTCTACGCCGAACTCGGCAAACGCAAGCAACTCGGCCTGCCCGAAGCCCCGCCGCTCGCGCTCGGCGTAACCCTCGCCTGCGCGTCAACCGGCTTGCCCGCCGTCGCCCCTGACGAACCTGACCAGAACCAATCGCCACGCTTCATCAGTGCCGCCACACTCGGCAAGCTCGATGCGCGTGATGCCGCAGATCAGCGTTTCCAAAACATCCTGACCACTATCACCAGCAAGTACGCCATCCCCAAAGACTTCGACGACCTTGGCCGCAGCCGCGACCAGCAGAGCTACATCGCCGTCGTCCACCTTGACGGCAACGGCATGGGCCAACGTTTTGAAAAAGCCGGAGCCAATGCCAGCACCAACCGCGAGTTTATCGAGGCTGTACGCAGCCTCTCCTCACAGATCAATCAAGCCGCGATGACGGCACTGAATAACACCCTTATTGCGCTCACTGATATGCTTGCTGCCCAGCCCGATCACGAAACTGAAAAAGAGGTTCAGCTGTGGCTGCAATCCGTGATTGATTTCTGTGACAACCTCGCAAAGGACGGGAAATCAGGGCTACACTTTTTACCCTTCCGCCCGCTCGTCTTCGGCGGCGATGACGTGACCTTCGTGTGCGATGGGCGGCTCGGCCTAGCCCTCGCCCACCGCTTCCTCATTGAATTTGAGCAAGCAACCAGCGATCTCCTCGGCGAAACCGCCTACGCTTGTGCGGGCGTGGCCATTGTCAAGAGCCACTACCCCTTTGCCCGCGCCTACGCCCTCGCCGAAGAACTGTGCCAGAATGCCAAGCGGGCCCTCCGCAACGCTGACATCAGCAATTGCTCTGCCCTCGATTGGCACATCGTCGCCAGCGGGCGCACCGACTCGATCAGTGCGATCCGCGAGCGTGAGTATGCCAATAGCACGCTCACTGCCCGCCCGCTGCTGCTGTGCGACCTGCCACCAACCCACCCGTACCATAGCACATGGCAACACCGCACATGGGCGCACCTCCGCGATACCGTCTATAAATTCAACTACAGCGATGCGTGGCGCGAGCGGCGCAATAAGGTACTCGCCCTGCGCGAGGTGTTGCGGCAAGGGGATGATGCTGTAAAGCAGTTCAAAATTCGCTATAACATCACGACGCTGCCCCACGAAGACCATGCCGTGCTGTTTGATACCATCGAGACAATGGAGTTTCTGCTGCCCCTAGAGCCGCCTATCTTGTACGCAAAGGAGCAACCAACCCATGCGTGAGTACTGGCTGACCGTAAATCTCGAAAGCGATGCCACCTTCGGGCGCGGCGAGGGCGTGGCCGGTCTGGTGGATACCGAGATCGAGCATGATCCTGCTGGCTGCCCGTTCGTCAATGGGCGCACCCTGAAGGGTTGGCTGGTGGAGGCGTGGCTGGACATCCGCCATGCTCTGCCCCACAGCATGGATGAGGAAGCTCGCCGCCTGTTCGGGCAGGGCAGCGACCATCAGGCAGAGCTGCACATCGGAGCCGCCACCCTGCCGCCCAATCTGCGTGCCGCCCTGCACGCCGATGTGCAGCGCGGAACCCTCCAGCCCGCCGACCTGCTCACCGTCCTGACCACCATCCGCCGCCAGACGGCAGTTGACCACGAGCGCGACACACCCCAGACCGGCTCACTCCGCAGCCTGCGGGCCCTGCGCCGCGACACCCTGCTGATCGCGCCGCTGCACTTCGAGCGTGACCCAGCCCCCACCGACCTGCAACTGCTCGCAGCCTGTGCGCTAGGCGTGCGGCGCGGTGGTTTAGGTCGCAATCGCGGGCGCGGTAAGCTCTTGCTGCGGCTGCACGATCAGCAACCCACAGCAACCGCAGCAGCATATGGCGATGCCACCTTCACCCACCAGCACTTCGCGCAGTTCGTGCAGGATGTGCATAAACCACATGGCATAGGAGCAACACGATGAAGGCACTTCGCTACACCATCACCTTAGAGGATCCGCTCCTCGCAACCAGCTTGCAGGGCGAACCGAATAGCAGCATCTCGCTCGACTACATCCCCGGCAGCCTTGTGCGGGGCGCACTCATCGCCCGTTACTTGCACGACAAAGGCGCAGCCCATGACCTCCCCCACGATCCCGACGCTCGCCGCCTCTTCCTCGATGGCCGCACGCGCTACTTGCATGCCTATCCGGTGGTCAATGGCCACCGCCTGCTGCCCACCCCGCGCTGCCTTGCGGCAGGCAAGCAGGTTGACCTGAGCGAGGCTGGGCAGCCGGTCATGAACCTGACCAGCCTGCAAGACTTCGCGGCACGCCGGGCATATGAGAAGCATAACGGCGCACTCCGCCCCGTGTCCGCACCGTTCTGCCACATCACCGACGAGCAGATCATGCTGCACCGCCCGGAACGCACCATCGCTATCCATGTGCAGCGAGACCGGAACGTTGGCAAGGCAACCCGCGCATCTGGGGCGATCTTTCGCTATGATGCGCTGGCAGCGGGGCAGGTCTTTCAAGGGGTCATCCTGCTAGATACCGATACTGATGTCAGTACCCTCACGTCGCTCCTCCCGACGGATCAACCGCTGTGGCTGGGGCGTTCGCGCAGTGCCCACTACGGGCGCGTGCGGCTGAGCGTGGAGCCAGTTCTTCATGCGTGGCAGGAGTGGGAAGAGCCTAGCACAGAGCTTGCCGCCAACGCCGAACCGGACGCACCGCACCTGCTGCTGTTCCTCAGCGATGCGATCCTGCCCGACACCAACGGGCAACCTACCATCAGCCTCACGGACGCAACCCTAGCGCAGGCACTCGGCATCACCGACGGAAGCCTCACGATAATGCGTGAGCAGAGCTACATCGGCAGCACGATCCACGGCGGCTACAACGCGGCGGCGCGAATTCAATTGCCCCAGCAGCCAGCTATTGTAGCGGGAAGCGTGGTCGCCTTCCGCCTGACAACACCGCTCGCTGCGCCAAACCTCGCACGCCTGCACCAGCAGGGCATCGGGTTGCGCCGCGCCGAGGGCTTCGGACGGGTGGCGTTGGTCGGAGAATTGAAGGATATGTACACCATCCGCACGGTATCCAGTTCGAGGGGAACGTCGCCAACCCTGAGCGCAGCCGAGCGCGAGCTTGCCAGTGTGCTTGCTGGACGGCTGGCGCAACATCAGCGCGAAACTGCCCTGCGTGGATTTGTGCAGCCCTATCAATTTGAGCATCTCCCGCGCCGCTCGCAACTCAATGAGCTACGCACGCTTGCCCGTGGCACAAGCGGACAAACCCCCGCCCAAGCCCTGCAAGCCATCCAGCAGCGGCTACAGGAGATGAAGCAAACCGCACGGCAGCAATTTGAGCAGGCACGCATCAAGCGTAAAGACGAGAACCAGTGGGATACGTTGGAGAACTGGATTAACACGCTGATCAGTAACGCTGCAAGGCAACAGCAACTCGCACGTCAGGTCGGTACTACCAGTACCAGTGTCAGAGTTGCAGGGCAGCAACCACCCGCTGCGGATCACGAGCAATTCGCGCTTGACGTACTCGCCGCCGTACTCGAAAAAGCCGCGAAGTCGAACGGGGAACCGACGCAGAAAGGAGAACCAACTCAATGAGTACATGGGACAATCACCGCCCGCTCATTGCCCGCCTCGTTATCACTGGGACGCTCCAGTTGGAGAGTCCGGCGGGGTTTGGCAGCGGCGATAGCGATGGCTTGCTGGATATGCTGCTGCTGCGCGATGCCGTGGACAACCGCCCGCTGCTGCCGGGCACCTCAATTGCTGGGGCCCTGCGGAACTACCTGCGCCAGCGCAAGCACGGCTACCGTGCCAAACTGAGGCATGGCGAAAAGGATGAACAAGAGAATGGCGAAAAGGATACCACTGAAGCCCTCTTTGGCGGCAGCAAAGGCAATGACGAAGGCTCCCAAAGCCTGCTGATCGTGGATGACTCCCGCGCTGAGCAGTCCGCCACGATCATCCGCGATGGCGTGCGGATTGATCCCCAGACGCGCACTGCACAGGACCAGAAGAAGTTCGACTATGAACTGTTGCCTGCCGGTACGACCTTTCCCGTGCGGCTTGAATTGCTGATCCCAACCGATGCAGATGAGCCAGCATTGCTCGCCGACCTTGCACTCGCATTGGATGGCTTCACCCGTGGCGAAATCGGCATGGGCATCCGCAAGCGGCGCGGCTTCGGGCAGTGCAAGGTGGCAACGTGGCAGGTGGTGCGCTACGATATGCAATCGCTGGAGGGCATGCTAGCGTGGCTGGCAACCGGACTGCAAGCACCAGTTGCGGGTGTTGGTGGCGGCAAGCCAGTGGAACTGCCAGCCGCACCCACCACCGACAAGCGGCAGCAGATCACCCTTAAGGCAACCTTCGAGCTGGCAAGCCCGCTGCTGATCCGCTCCACCGAGCCGCTGGGTAGCTACGCCAAGCAGCCCGACGTGATCCACATCCGCTCGAATGGCCAGCCGGTGATCCCCGGCACCTCACTGGCTGGCGCACTGCGGGCACGGGCACAGCGCATCCTTAACACGCTCGGACTGCGAGAAGACATCCTCGACAACCTGTTCGGGCACGATATGGACAAGCCTCCCACCGAACAGACGGCCAGCCGTATGGACAAGCGTCCCACCGAACACACGGCCAGCCGTCTGTTGGTGGCAGAGGCAACGATCAACAGTCCCCCAAACTATCTGGTGCAGCAACGGGTGAGTATTGATCGCTTTACGGGTGGCTCCTATACCGCGGCTCTCTTCAGCGAAGCCCCGCTAACATGCGGCGAAGTGACGCTGACGATCCGTATTCAGGGCGACCCGAAGCACAGCCCAGCGGATCGCCAGCGCGAACTGGGGCTACTGGTACTCTTGTTAAAAGACCTGTGGCTAGGCGACCTAACGCTCGGCGGCACGAGCAGCATCGGGCGCGGGCGACTGAAGGGCAAACACGCCACGCTGCATAGCACACTAACTGATTGCATCGGCGAATGGAAATTCGAGCAGGTTAATGGCAAGCTACAGGTAAGCGGGGATACCGCATTGCTGCAAGACTGCGTAACTGAACTCAGCCACAGCCCCACACAATCTGACCCACGAAAGGAGCAAGCCGCATGACAACACCACAACGCGCCCTGAAACCGGCAATGCATACTGCACACTCGTTCCCGCCTGATCTGGGCACTGATCTCCGAGATTGGCTCACCGCGCAAGCACACGAACGCTCGTTGCGCTGGCTGCTGGCCCACACCGATGCAGGCGTGATCTGGGGCGAGTATCGTGAAGATGAAGATGGGAAGTTGCACCTGTCACACGAAGCCCTGCCCCACGCGATGCCCGTGCCCATCAGCCTTGACTGGCTCACCCTGCAACAGGCACGGCTGTTTGACGTAGCAGGCGAAGTGCGCCTGTGGCACGATGGGCAGCAGTGGCACGCAACCCTGCTAACCGATCAGCAAGCAAACGATGCCACTGGCTACTACTTCGATGAGCCACACCTGCTATGGGGGTGGTGGTTGGAGCGGGATGATGAGTCGGCAGCTGGGTTCTTTCTCTTGA
>JAAUTZ010000007.1:80279-84203 GCA_012031225.1 Chloroflexaceae bacterium | reverse complement strand
GGTCGCCCGATGGTCGCCAGATTGCCTTCGTCTCCAATCGCCCCCGCGATGCCACCAACACCAGAACGACGCAGCGCGTGTTTGATCTTTATGTAATGAACAGCGACGGGACGAATGTGCAGCGGATCACCTCCAGCGATGTCAACGAACGCTACCCGGCGTGGCAGCCACAGGCCCGCTGAGGCATCGGTACGATGTACGCACGAACTACCCATGCTATAATATCGCTATGAGCCGCAGTGCAGGAGCAAGTATGGCGATTGTTGTAGCAGGTGGGGGCGCAATCGGATTGATGGTGGCGGGGCAGCTAGCCCACGCGGGGCAGCCCGTGGCCCTGCTGGCCCGCCCACGCGCCGTCGAGCAGTTGCGCCAGCAGCCGCTGCGGATTCAGGCTGGCAAGCACTCCCTGCCCGTTGCGCTGCCGCACATTGCGCCCAGCCCCGCTGAACTGCCGCCTGCGTTCCACGCCCCCGATCTGGCGATTGTGTGTGTGAAGGGCTACGATACCGAAGCCCTCATCCCAGCCCTGCACGACCTCAGCCCGCGCCAAGTCCTCTCGCTGCAAAACGGGGTTGGCAACGAAGAACAGCTTGCCGCGCAGTTTGGTGCCGAGCGGGTGCTAGCTGGGGTTGTCACCTCATCGGTGCAACAGACCGCCCCAGATCAGCTGACGATTACGCGGCGCGGCGGCATCGGCATTGCCGATCTGCGCCTCACAGACGAGCTACCGCGTGCCGCCGCGTGGGCCATGCAGCTCCGCACGCCCCATAGCGATGTGACCTACTACCCCGATTATCGGGCGATGAAGTGGTCGAAGCTCTTGCTCAATATGCTGGCCAATGCCACCCCCGCCATCCTCGATCTGCCGCTTGAGCGCGTCTATCGCCGTGCCGATCTGGTTGCGCTTGAGCAACGCGCCTTTCTAGAAGCGGTGCAGGTGATGACCCGCAGTGGCTTTGCGCCGGTCAATCTGCCCGGCTACCCCGTCACGCGCTTGGTGTGGGCGATGCAAAGCCTGCCCATGCCCGTGCTGCGCCCACTCTTGCGGCGGGTCGTCGGTGGTGGGCGCGGCGGCAAGCAGCCCTCGCTGCACCAAGACCTGCTGCGCGGGCGCACGCGCACTGAGGGTGATTATCTCTACGGGGCAGTGGTGGCAGCCGCGCCACCCGTGCAGAGCAGCGTACCCGTGAATACCATCCTGTGGCAAACCCTGCGCGACATTGCGAGCGGGGTGCAGGATTGGAGCCAGTACCGCCAGCAACCCCACCGCCTGCTTGAGGCAATTGCCCATTGTGCCACAACTGGGGCAGCTAGCCCCGCCTGAATACCTTGTGAGGAACTGCCAGTATGCGCTATACCGATGCCACGCTTACGCCGGATACGCCCGTAATCGGAGATGATCCGGTGAACCCACCAGAGCCAACGCCTGAACTAACGCCTGAGCCAGCCCCCGAACCAGCCCCCGAAGTAGCCCCCGAACGAGGCAAGGGTGGCTTCTTTGCGTTTGTGGGGCGCGTCGTGATGTTCCTGATCCTGCTTCGCATCCTACGCCTACCACTCACCATGATCGGGGCGTATCTGCTCGGCTCCGTGCCCTTCAGCTATCTCGTGGCACGGGCGCACGGGGTCAATCTGCGCGAGGTAGGCAGTGGCAACATTGGTGCGGGCAACGTCTGGCGGGCGTGCGGGCGCAGGGCTTTTGCGCTTGCCGCCACCCTCGATCTCGCCAAAGGCTTGCTGCCGACCTTCTTTGCGCGGCGGGTGCTAGGGCTGCACCCGCTTGGGGTGGTCCTCGTCGGAGCAAGTGCCATGCTGGGGCATACCTACCCGATCTTTATGCGTTTCAAGGGCGGCAAAGCCGTAGCCACCGGCGGCGGCGTATTGCTCGCCCTCTCGCCGATCACCCTGATTGCAGGGGTGCTAGCGTGGATCGGCGGGGTAGCCGCAACCCGCATCACGGCGGTTGGCTCATTGGCGGCAGCGGCGGTTGCCGCGCTCACCGCCGCCTTCCAGATGGGGCGCGGCAAGCTGCACGGGGTATACGGCATCTTTACGTGGCTTGCGGCGGCGGGCGTAGTGATCCTGCACCGGAGCAACATCCAACGCCTGATCGAGGGTACGGAGAACCGGATCGAGGAGCTATAAAGGACTGCACAGGGCAGACGGTAGTCTCGCTAGGGTATTGCAGGCGCGTCTAGCAGCTACCCCCCAAACCTGCCCCCTGCCGCCGTCGCTACGCCAGATCCACCGGATCGCCGACACGCACGGTGCCCTCACCCAGCACCCGCGCATACAGGCGGCTCCAGCCGGGGTGCAGCTTGTGGCTGATGCGCTTGAACTGTTGATCGGTAAACGAGGCGGCTATCGTTTTGCAGGGCGGGACATAAGCGGTGATTTCGAGCAACACCCGCTCGCCAATCGCAAGCTGATCGCCAATCTGCAAGCGGGCCCAATCCAAGCCCTGAAGCGTCAGGTTCTCACCGGTTGTGCCGACATCTATCGGGTGGCCTTCGGCTCGCAAAGCGTGGATCAATTCCAGCGCATACAGCGAGACTGTCTGGAGTGGCCCCCCGTGATGCTGGCGATCCTTCTGGCGATCCCCGCGCACGCCCGTGAGGGTTATCTCGGTTTGGGCAATCGCATATTTCGGTACGCCGCCTTGCGGATTAACGTTGATGCGGTAGACTATAGCGTGTGGCATAAAAACTCATCCTAGTACTACGGTTGGCCCACCAATCAGTAAACTGTGCTGCACGTATTATAACGAGAAGATCGGAACTTGTATATGTCCGCACCATCTATGCCGCCTGCCTGCATACCGCCGCTCACACCGGCAGCCACGACCCCACCGCCCAAGCTGCCTGTACTGCTGTGGCGCATGCTGCTGCTGCTGCTTGCGCTCTTGGTGTTTATGCTTGCATTGCACCTGCTGCGGAGTGGCATTGCTAGTCACGGCACAGCCCTGCTGAACTTGTTACAGGTTGGCCCGGCGATCAATACACTGGGGTTAGGCTGGCTGCTCGCCTATGTCTTCCTCAGCGGCTCGCCCGTCGCTGCGCTCGCAGTCACCCTGTTTGCGGCGGGCACCCTCAATGCGCTGCAAACCTTCACGATGATTACGGGATCGCGGCTCGGTGCGGCGTTCGTGGTGCTTATTGTTGGCGCAATCGCCAGCCTGCGCCACCGCCGCCGTGCCCCAGTTGCGGTTGGGGTGCTCGCCATGCTCGCCACCGCTGCCATCTACATCCCCGCGCTGCTGCCCGGCTATTGGCTGCTCACATCAGGCGTGCTAGCCCAGATCGAAGCCTACGCCGCAGCCCCGCTCACCTCGCCCTTTGAACATCTCCTTGCACCCGTCGTGCAGCTGCTCACCGCCATGCTCCCCGATTGGCTGCTGCTCGCGGGCGGCATCCTCACGCTGTTGCTGGCCCTGCACCTGTTTGATCTGGCCCTGCCCGCCACCCTGATCGAACGGCTTGCCCAGCACCGCGCCGCCGCCCTGCTGCTCAGTCCGGTCGGGATGTTTCTACTCGGTGGGGTTGTCACGGCAATCACGCTCTCAGTCTCGGTATCGCTTGGCTTACTGATCCCGCTTGCCAGCAAAGGGCAGATCCAGCCCCGCCACATGCTGCCCTACATTCTCGGCGCGAATATCACCACCTTCGTAGATACGCTGGTAGCGGCATTGATCGTCGGTGGATCGCCCGCTTTCGTGATCGTGCTGATCGAACTGCTCAGTGTCACGCTGCTCTCGCTGTTTGTGCTGCTCTGTTGCTACCGCAGCTTCGAGCGTGGGTTGCTCACCGCACAGGCGTGGATCGCAGCACGGGCGTGGCGGTTTGGCGTGTTTGTCTTCGTGCTGATCCTTGTGCCGCTCGTGTTGCTAGCGGTGTGAAAGGTTGGAGGTAGATCAGAGGGGTCGCG
>JAAUTZ010000007.1:16590-80179 GCA_012031225.1 Chloroflexaceae bacterium | reverse complement strand
TGCTCACCGCACAGGCGTGGATCGCAGCACGGGCGTGGCGGTTTGGCGTGTTTGTCTTCGTGCTGATCCTTGTGCCGCTCGTGTTGCTAGCGGTGTGAAAGGTTGGAGGTAGATCAGAGGGGTCGCGTTGCCCCTCGCAATACGTGATCAGACGATGCTCGTGCGATAGGAGCTACCAATGGAACCGCAGAAACCCGAACCACTTGCCGCCGCTACGCCTGCCCAAACCCGGCAAGCCAAGCAAGCACACCGCATAGCGATTATGCAACGGCTGGTGTTGGAACATTGGCTTGAGCTGATGGCCACTTTTATTCTCACGGTTGGCTCGCTGGCGGCGGCGTGGTCAGGCACGCAGGCATCACGCTGGGGCGGGGTGCAATCGCAGGCATACACCCTTGCAACGGGGGGGTTGTTGCAGGCGGGGCAAGCCAATCAGCTCGCTGGGCAGCTAGCTCTGTACGATACAATCACCTTCGATAGCTGGATCGCCGCCTTTCGGAAAGGAGAAACCGAAGAAGCGGCCCTGATTGAACGCCGCTTCCGCATCGAGTTTCGCCCCGCGTTTGCGGCGTGGCGGGCCACCAATCCGTTCGACGACCCCACTGCCCCCGCTAGCCCCCTGATTCTGCCCGAATACCAGAGCCGCCTTGCGGCTGAATCCATGCGGCTAGAGCAGCAAGCCCAGCAGCATTTTCTGGCGGGTGAACATGCCAATACCGTCAGTTCAACCTATGTCGTGATTGGCTTTATGGCGGCGGTGGCGATCTTCTTTGCAGGCACTGCGCCACGCTTTACGTGGTTTCTAGCACGGGCCAGCATGACGGTACTCGGCTTGCTGATCTTGCTGTGGAGCCTGTGGCGGATCGGCACGATGCCCATTATGTAGCGGGGGTTGCCGCCACGACCCGCGCATGTCCCGCCAGATCGGGGTGGATCGTGATCGTGTGGTGGGGCAGGGCGGCTTGCACCAGCGCACGCACCGCATCCGCTTGCCACGCGCCAATCTCCAGTGCAAGGTCGCCATCGGGTGCGAGCCACGCCGGAACTTGTGCCAACAGGCGGCGATACACCGCTAGCCCATCTGGGCCGCCATCGAGCGCGAGGTGCGGCTCGTGCGCGAAGACATTCGCTTCAACCTCCGCCAAGATCGTGTAGGGCGGGTTGCTGAGCAGCACATCCAGTCGCCCCCGGACCGCTGCCGGCAGCGCATCGAGCAGGTCGCCCTGCCGCAGCAATACCCGCGCCGCCACCCCGTGCCGCGCACAATTTGCGGCGGCGACAGCCAGCGCATCAGCCGCAATGTCGCAGGCGTAGAACTGCACGGGCGCAGGGGGCGGGGTATGCACCGCCAGTGCAACACTGATCGCACCGCTGCCCGTGCCCACATCTACCACCGTGATTGGCGCGGTAGGCAGTGCAAGCCGCCGCCGGATTGCGGCTAGCCCCACTTCAACCAGCAACTCGGTTTCGGGGCGGGGCACGAGTACCCGCGCATCGGTGTAGATTGCCAAGCCGTAGAATTCGCGCTCACCGGTCAGGTAGGCGATTGGTTCGAGCGCAAGGCGGCGTTCGAGCAGGGCGGCGAAGGTTGCCTGTTGCGCTGGGTTCAGGGCAGCGTGCGGCTCGGCTAACAGGCGGGTGCGGCTCCAGCCGAGCGTATGCGCCAGCAACAATTCCACATCGAGCGCGCCGTTGGGCTGTACGGGTGCAGGCGGTGCGTAGCCGTGTGCAGCAGCGTGCGAATATCCCCCGCCACCTTAGACAAGCGAATCAGTCAGGCGGGCAAGCAGCGCAAACGTTGCCGGATACATCAGCAGCGTGCGATCCCGTGCGCCTGCCTGCCACTGGTAACGCGCAAGGTTGATGCGTTCGGTCTCGGTATTGATGCGGAGCAGCACCTCCCAGTAGATGATCTGCTCACCCTCGCACAGGGGCGGGTGCGAACGCAGCTGCGTCACGCCTTCGTTGCTGTCTAGCTCCCACACCGCCAGCGGCTCCTCTAGGTAGCTCAGGCGTTGGGCAAGCTCGGCGGTGCGCTCGCGCAGATAGTCCCCCGTATCGCCCTCAGTAGCGCGAGCCGGCAAGCACAGGCGTAGCTCGCGCAGGGCAAGGCTGTAGCGGTCATGATCGGCAAACTCTAGCACCGCCTGCTGCTGCTCACGGATCACACTCAGCGTGCGAGTGTGGGGCTGGATCACATAGCCACGCACTGCGTCGGGATTGCTAGCCAGCGTCTGAAGTTGTTCGAGAACCTGTTTTCCGAGTGTCATGTATTCCTCCTGCAAAGTATCGGGCTGCTGCGTGTGCCCTACACACGGGCACACGCTAATGAGCTGACAGGTTAATCTATCCGCCGTTCGTGGTAATCTACGCCATCGAAGGCAAGCAACCGTCGCCGCCCCTCAATCGTGGTTTCGAGATGCACCGGACGCGACCAGATGCGCTGCAAGTTCCGCATGGTTTCACGGGCATAGTCCATCTGGAGTTCTACACCCTCGAAGCGGTGCAGCAGGTATAGCTCGCCGCGATTGTTGTAGTTGGCATCCATCACCGAGATGTGCGGCTGGCCAAAGTTGGTCAGGCGGAACAAGAGCTTCTGCTTGATCTCTTGAAACTCGCGGCTTGCAATCTCATACAGATCGGAGTCGCGGTTGTAGCGATAGGTAAACATCTTCTGCTCGAACACAAACTCCGGCGTGAGGAATTCATCAATGAAGGTCACATCGTTGTAGAGCTTGCGGATCTCGAAGATCTTCTGGCGGCCTAGGCCGAGCTTGCGATCCCAATTGCGCCGCTCGGCGATGTCGTCGCACTCCTCGTACTCCTTGCCAAAGCGGCCCGTGTTCCAGCGTTCTTCGACATCGCGCAGGAGTTCCAAGCCGAGCTTGTACGGATTGAGCCGCCCGCCGCCGGTTGCCACCACGCCGCTATGCAGATCGGCAAAGCTGATGATCTCGGATGGCTCGACAGCGCGTTTGGTCATAATCTCGCTGTGCCAGAAGCTATTGTGATTGATGAAGCCCTGCGCGGCATAGCGGTGGCTGTGGCGCACCGAAATATCGTATACGGGGGCGCGGCGATATTCAATCGCTACCACCGCATCCGTCCACACGGCGGCTGCGGCGGGCAGCTCCGCCCCGTTTGCGGCGAGCAGTGCGGCCAAACGGGCAGCGGCGGGAGCATCGAGCGTTACCGCCCACTGATCGCTCGCCGGATCGGTGCAGGTGCGCGTACCCAAGAGACCCAGATTGAGCAGGAGCAGGTGCAGCATGCGGCTATCCTGTGCGCTCAGCGATGCAACGGTGAGGCTCTCAGGACTAGCGGTGAGGCTAGCGTGGGTGGCGGCATACGCCCGTAGATAGGCTAGCACCACCGGACGTGGCGAACGCAACACTTCCGCCGGAATTGCGGCCTGTAGCTCTGCCCCCCCCTGCGCGGCAAGGGCTTCATCGAGGACCTGCTGCCCGCCACACACCGCCGTAGCACCGGATGGGGTAGCCGCGACGGTGGCCACAGGAAGAGCAAGCGGGGCCGAAGCGGGAGCTAGCCGCACATACTCGCAAGCCCACAGATCATCGCCGCCGCGCACCAGCACCGGATCACCTACCCGTAGCTGATCGAGGCGCACCCACGTCTGCTGATCAGGGCACAGGAGGCGGTGGTTGGTGGTTCCTTCAAGCTCCAAGCCGTGCCGCGTGCGGATGTACACCGTGTCGCGCTCGGCGAGGATGGCCCAATCGTAGATCGGCTGTGTGCCTTGCCCATCGGCAACGTGCAATGAACCGGTCTGCTGCACCGTCTCGATCACCTGCTCAATCGGCAGCAGACCCTGATCGGTGGTGAGCAACGTACCGGCTACCACACACGCCCAGCCCTCGTTGAGAATTTTGGTCATGCCCTGCGGCGCGAAGTAGTAGGCTTCGTCGCGGATCATTGCGAGGATCGTATGCTGCCAGCGTTCGAGCGGCGCATAGTTGAGCAGGAACAGCAAAATATCCTTCTGCGGGCTGACTGGGAAGCGTTTCTGTCCGGCTCGCTCTTGATCAAGCTGCTGGCGTTGGCGATCCAGAAAATCGGGCGGGTTGATATACTCGCGCATATACTCGCGCTCAACCTTCAGCCCATGCACCGTCTCCTCATCCTCAGCCTCAATCAGCGGCTCGGTATAGGTGGCATCGGGGCGTTTGATGTAGGGCGCGTGGTAGTCAATCAAGTTATCCAGCGAGAGGCAGGTATCTATGAAATTCTCGACTACATCATAGCCCTGTCGCTCGATGATACGATGGACACGGGCGGCGTGGTTGGCCATCTCATCAAGCATCTTGCGATTGGTGTGGGCAAACCACATGTTGTGCTTGAAGAAATCTACGTGGGCACACACATGGGCCATCACCATTTTCTGCGTCACAGTTTCGTTGCCTTCGAGCAGGTAGGCATACGACGGGTCGGTGTTGATTACCATTTCATAGATCGTGCTGCCCTGCCAGATGTGGCCCTTAAGCAGTTGGTCATATTCCATCCCGAACCGCCAGTGGGGGTAGCGGGTAGGGAAGCCGCCAAATGCAGCCGTCTCGTAGAGCGTGCGGTAGTCCAGCACCTCATAGATGATCGGGAAGAAATCTAGCCCATACTCGCGGGCATAGTTCTCAATCTGTTCTTGCGCCTGTGCAAGGTGCGGGGGCAAGCGGGTATTTCTCATCAGGTGTCCTTCATGCTTCAGGCAGGCTTCGGGCAACGCTGCTAGCGACCCTTGCCGAGAAACTCTTTGATTGCATCGTAAATGTCGTCGCGGTCAGTAATCTCGCTGACTACAAGGCGTTCGTCGTTCCCCAAGTATTCTTCCAGATCGTGGGCAAAGCGGCCAGAGCCGTAGAGTGAGCGCACTTGCCCATAGCAGAATAGGTTGACTTTGGGGAGCAGTTCGCCCTTCAGCAGCTCGACACATTCGCGGGTATCGCCGCCGCCCCAGTTGTCGCCATCGCTGAAGTGGAACGAGTAGACATTCCATTCGGAGGCAGGGTAGCGTTCGTCAATCATGCGGTTGCAGAGCTTATACGCCGCCGAGATTTTCGTGCCGCCCCCCTCGCGCAGGTGGTAGAAGGTTTCTTTATCTACTTCCTTCGCGGCGGCATCATGCACGATGTAGCGAATGTCTATCTCGCGGTATTGCGAACGGAGCCACGTCTCGATCCAGAAGGCGGTGATCCGCACGAGTTCTTTCTGCTCGGTGCCCATCGAGCCGGAGACATCCATCATGTAGATAATCACGGCGTTGCTCTCCGGTTGCAGCACCTCTTTCCACGAACGGAAGCGCATATCATCGCGGATCGGGATCACAATCGGATCAGCCTCATTGTAGTCGCCTGCGACAATCTGGCGGCGCAGGGCTTCACGGAAGGTACGCTTGAAGTGCCGCAGCGTATCGGGCCCAGTGCGGCGAATACCACTGTAGCGATCCTTCTCAGCGATAATCGTCTTTTTGCCTTTGGGCTGAATGTTAGGCAGTTGCAGCTCCTCGCCGAGAATCTGGGCGAGTTCGTCAAGGGTAATATCCACTTCCATCACATGCTGGCCCGGCTCACTGCCGGCCTCGCCTGCGCCCTCTTGCCCATCGCCCCGTGCAATCGGCTCACCGACGTTGCCGTCGCCCTGCCCTACACCGCCGCCTTGCTTGGAGCCGTAGCGGAAGTGCGGCAGATCAATCTGGGGCAGGGGAATGCTGACGTAACGTTTGCCTTGCCGCCCGATCATCTCGCCTTGCGACATATACTTGCGGAGGTCTTTTTTCACCCGCCCGCGCACAATTTCGCGGAAGCGGTTGAGATCACGGTCTGCTCGTTGCATAGCTCTATCCTTGTCGCTGGGCGGGGTACGCCCCAGCGTGCATAGCTCTTCGTGGGTTGGTGCTGACAATAGCCGCAGCGCACGGCGATTACCGGTGTAGCTAGCGCGGCGTTAGGTACGCTGGTGCGCCCTGCCAGTGGCTACCGGCACAGAGCCACCCAGCGCGGGTGATGCGGGTGGCTCTGCGCGGCGGCGCACCAACCAGCTACTTGCGTTCGCGGGTATCCCCCCGCGCAAAGATGCTCGCCACGTAGTTCAGTACGTCGGTGGCACTCTGCTCGTTGTAGCCAAAATCGCGCACCAAGCGGGCTTTGACAACATCAATCTTCTCTTGGGTGTCTTTGTCAATCACCTGCGAAACAAGCGAGGTCAGCTTGATGCTATCCTTCTGGTCCTCGAACAGCTTCAGCTCAAGGGCTTTGTGCAGCCGCTCGTTCGTGCGATAGTCGAAGGTTTTGCCCTCAATCGCCAGTGCCCCGATGTAGTTCATGATCTCGCGGCGGAAGTCATCCTTGCGCGATTCGGGGATGTCTATCTTCTCCTCGATGCTCCGCATGAGGCGTTCGTCGGGTTCCTCATACTGGCCCGTGTATTTATTGCGGAGCCGCTCGCGCTGGGTGTAGGCTTTGATGTTATCAATGTAGTTGGCACACAGCCGCTTGATCGCCTCTTCGTCCGCACTGATGGCCCGTTGCACTTCGTTCTTCACAATCTCGGTGTACTCCTCGCGCACCAGCGAGAGCAGATCGCGGTAGCGGCGGCGGTCTTCCTCGTTCGTCACAAGGGCGTGATTCTTCAGCCCCGTCTCGAGTTCGGTCAACACCATAAAGGGGTTGATGTAGCCTTCTTCTTGGAAGGCTACCAGCGCATTGCTGATCTTGTCCTGCACATAGCGCGGGCTGATCCCTTCCATGCCCTCGCGTTGGGCTTCTTTACGGAGTTCCTTGATATTGTCTTCGGTGAAGCCGGGCAACGATTTGCCATTGTAGAGCTTGAGCTTTTGCATCAGGGTCAGGTTTGGCTTCTTGGGTTCTTCGAGGCGGGTTAAGATAGCCCACATTGCCGCCATTTCCAGCGTATGCGGGGCGATATGCACGCGCACCCGATCCGAGTTGAAGTCGCGCTCGTAGATGCGAACTTCGTCGCGCAGGCGGGTGATGTAGGGAATGTCAATCCGCACGGTGCGGTCTTTGAGGGCTTCCATAAACTCGTTGTTTTCGAGGCGGCGATACTCCGGCTCATTCGTGTGCCCAATGATCACTTCGTCAATGTCAGTCTGGGCAAACTTCTTGGACTTGATCTTGTGCTCCTGCGACGCACCGAGCAGGTCATACAGGAAGGCAACATCGAGCTTGAGCATCTCGATGAATTCAACGATGCCCCGATTGGCGATGTTAAATTCGCCGTCAAAGTTGAAGGCCCGCGGGTCGCTATCGCTGCCATAGAGGGCAATCTTGCGGTAGTTGATGTCGCCCGTCAACTCGGTTGAGTCTTGGTTCTTCTCATCCTTTGGTTGGAATGTGCCAATCCCAATCCGATCTTGTTCCGAGAAGATGAGGCGACGCACGCGCACATGGCGGATCACCTTCGTCCAATCGCCGGCATAGCGGCGCATCAATTCGCTGAAGTGGTAGCGGCTGACGGGGCTGAGATCGCCGCGGATCTGCACCTGCTCATTGTAGGGGCGGCCTTCGTTGAGGCGGACGAGGAATTGAGGCCGGACATCTTTGGGGATCAGTTGGAGCGGCTCGGCGTGCATGGGGTCTTTCTCCCAATCCGCCTCTTTGACTGTGCCCGCCGCAATATCTTCATAGTCGCCCAAGTACCAATCGAAGGTATAGAGTGCGCCTTCTTCGGTGCGGGTGTAGTATTCCATGCCCCGCTTCAGGCGGCGCACGATGGTGCTTTTGGCACTGCCCACCGGCCCGTGCAGCAGCAGCACGCGCTTCTCGGTGCCGTAGCCCTGCGCGGCTCCCTTGAAGAAGTTGACGAGGCGCATCAGTGAGATTTCTAAGCCAAAGATCGCATCTTCGGTATCAAACGTGGGAGCTGAGAAGAAACGATAGCGGATCAGGCGTTTCTTCGCATCCATAAATTCTTCCGTGCCATACGACATGATCATGTCGTAGACACGCTGGAACGCATTGCGGGTAATCTTCGGGTTGGCAGTAACCAATTCGAGGTAATCGGCGAATGTTCCTGTCCAGTTGAGTTGCTGGAAGTACTCCCGATCTTGCAGGTCGCCAACGTACTGAAGCAGGCTTGCGCCATCGAGCGTTGTTGTCATGGGTGTCTATCCTTCTTCTGGGGCACTGGTGGCATGGGACAGCATAGCACACAGCCCCCCTTGCCAACCAATGGCAGCCTGCCAGCGCGTGCCAGAATGCCTCGCGGAGGACAGGAACCTGCCAGTGCCGTAATGCCAAGTTGCTAACGTGCAGATAGGCTTCTCATCCTTATTGGCATGAACGATGGTAAGCGTCTGAGTCGAGCAATCTGGCATTGCCCGTGCGCCGTGTCCATAGCCAAACGATGCGACTATATAGCTTTACGTTCACAAGGAGTTATTACGCGGAGAATCTGGGTGCCTATAGTCTATGTAAAATTATAGCAATGTTTACAAACAGCGTCAAGGAAGCGGGCTGACAATTCGCACAATTTTTTTGTTGCCCAGTCTGTGCAGAATCAGCATTGCGGCGAACAGAAGAGCCGTACCCAGCGGCACGGCTCCTGCTCACCTGATTCACCTCAGCAGATATACGGGTATACAGATTGGCTTAGGCTACCCGCGACGGAGCATACAGGCGCAGCATGCGGCTCAGCGTGCCACGCAATTCGCCACGCGGTATGACCATATCTATCATGCCGTGTTCGAGCATAAACTCAGCGGTTTGGAATTCGGGCGGCAGCTTCTCGCGGATCGTCTGCTCGATCACCCGCTTGCCTGCAAAGCCGATGCTTGCGCCCGGCTCGGCAATGATAACATCGGCCACGGAGGCATATGAAGCTGTCACCCCGCCGTAGCACGGGTCAATCAAGAGCGAGATATGGGGCTGGTGCACAGCGGCGAGGCGCGTGAGGGCAACGCTGATTTTCGCCATTTGCATCAGCGAAATCAAGCCTTCCTGCATGCGTGCGCCGCCACTGCGGTTGATCGTCAGCAAGGGCATGCCATGTTCGGCGGCACGCTCGGCGGCACGGGCCATCTTTTCGCCATAGACGCTCCCCATCGAAGCCCCCATAAAGCCGAAATCACAGATGGCGAGGGCGAGCGGTAGCCCTTCAATCGTGCCCACCCCACTCAGCACGGCTTCATTCATACCGAGCTTTTCTTGGGTCTGCTTGAGCTTCTCACCGTAGCTCACATCCAGCGACACAAAGTTCAACGGATCATTTGGTAGAAGATCGGAGTCATGCTCCTCAAACGAAGCCGGGTCAAAGAGGAACAGCCACTCCTGCGAACTGATCCGGTGGTGGTAGCCACACTTAGGGCACACCTTATGGTTGTCCTCTAATTCGCGGACATAAACAATCTCGCTACAAGCGGGACACTTGATCCACATATTGTCGGGGATTTGCGGATCGGAGCGAAACTCTGCGGAGAAGGTCTTACGGGTAAGCCGAAAAAAATCTTGCATCGTTCTAGCCTTTGATTGAACTTTTTATGATTTCTCGTATTTCGCCCATTATACCATAGATCATGATCTAGAACGTTTGCGAGTGCATTCGCTCTAGCACCGTGCTACCGTACTCTGGCGAACGTGTGCTACAATGATGGCCGGTACTATCGCTACCGCCCGTACCTTTGATCAAACGCGGCACATGCCATGTGGCTGCGCTGCGGCAGCAATACTATCGGCTCTGTCTCGTGTTGGTATGTTTTTCCGCACATAGGAACAAAGGAGTATAACTATGGAAGGGCTTATCGGCATGCAGGGGATCGCCGTCTGGTTTACACTCGCAGTGGCATTGATCGGCATTGCCTATGGGTTTGTGTTGCGCGGGCAGGTCTTAGCACAGGATAAAGGCACGCCCCGCATGCAAGCGGTGTGGGGCTTTATCAAAGATGGCGCAAACGCCTACCTGAGGCAGCAGTTTCGCACGATTGTCATTCTGATCGTGATCCTTACGATTGTGCTAGGAACGAGTGTGCTGTTTGTGCCGCCTACATCCGAAGCCAAAGAACGCTTTGGTGAAGCAGCCACACTCTGGATTGCCATTGGGCGGGCGGTGTCCTTCCTGATGGGTGCAATCTTCTCCTACATTGTTGGCTACGTGGGCATGCAGGTGGCAGTAGAGGGCAACGTGCGCGTTGCCGCCGCATCTATGAAGGGCTACAACCCCGCCCTGCAAGTTGCCTACAAATCGGGCGCAGTCACTGGGATGCTTGCAGTTGGCTTAGGCTTGCTCGGAGCCGTGCTGATCTTCATCATCTTTGGCATTGCCGCCCCCGATGCCTTGCTGGGCTTTGCCTTCGGAGCCTCATTGATTGCCCTGTTTATGCGCGTGGGCGGTGGAATCTACACCAAAGCTGCCGACATGGGAGCCGACCTTGTGGGCAAAGTTGAGGCCGGTATTCCCGAAGACGATCCGCGCAACGCCGCCGTGATTGCCGACCTCGTAGGTGACAACGTGGGCGACTGTGCGGGCATGGCTGCCGATGTGTTCGAGAGCTTTATGGTCACGATTGTCTCGGCTCTGATCCTCGGCGTAGTCGTGGCGGATCTGTCGAGCGGCACTGTGGGTGATGGGCAGTATGACTTGCGCTTCGTGGTCTTCCCATTGCTGCTCGCCGCCATCGGCTTGATTGCCTCGATCATTGGCAACAACACCGTGCGGACAACGGAAGAGAAACGCAACGCGCTGGCCGTGATGACCCGCGGCTTCTACACCGCCGCCGTCGTCTCGATTGGCGGTTTCGTCGCGGCAACGTTCCTGCTGATGCAGGACCCGCAGACCGGCGTGATTGACTGGCGGCCCTTTATGGCCGCAACAACCGGTATTCTGCTCGCAGCAGCCCTCGATTACATCACCAAGTATTACACCTCCACCCAATTTGGACCCGTGCGCGAAGTTAGCCGCGCATCCGAGTCTGGTGCGGGCACAAACGTAATCTCAGGGTTGGCACTCGGTATGGAGTCAAGCGTATGGACTGTGCTGATAATTGGCGTGGCCATCTTTTCAAGTGTGCTGATCTACGGCAACGAGGGCTTCGGCTTCGTGCTGTATGGAGTCGCCCTGATCGGCATCGGTATGCTCGCGCTAGCGGGCAGCATCCTCTCGATGGACAGCTTTGGGCCGATCTCGGACAATGCCAACGGGATTGGCGAAATGTCTGGCTTGGACAAAAACGCCCGCAACGTGATGGATGACCTTGACTCCGTCGGCAACACCACCAAAGCCGTCACCAAAGGCATTGCCATCGGATCTGCGGTGATTGCATCGGTGGCTCTGTTCGGCTCCTTCCTCACCGATGTGGGACGGGTTCAGATTCAGCTAGGGGTGCCCCCGCTCGAAAGCCTGAATATCGCCAACCCGCAAGTCTTCATTGGCTTGCTGGTGGGCGGCGCGGTGCCGTTCCTGTTCTCGGCACTGGCTATCCGGGCTGTGTCGCGGGCGGCGATCCTGATCGTCAATGAGGTGCGCCGCCAGTTCCGCGTGCCGGGCGTGATGGAAGGCACCGTCCTGCCCGACTACGCCCGCGCCGTGGCAATCTCCACCGCTGCCGCCCAAAAGGAGTTGCTCAGTCTCGGCATCATTGCCGTGCTCACGCCGATCATTGTCGGCTTTCTGCTCCATGTGGAGGCCCTCGGCGCATTCTTGGGCGGGATCATCGTTGTTGGGCAGCTGATGGCTGTGTTCCAATCGAATGCGGGTGGCGCATGGGACAATGCCAAGAAGTACATCGAAGATGGCAACCACGGCGGCAAACACTCCGAGCCACACAAGGCGGCGGTGGTCGGTGATACGGTGGGCGATCCGCTCAAGGATACTGCCGGACCTGCGCTAAACCCGATGATCAAAGTGATCAACCTTGTCGCCTTGATCGTCGCCCCCATTATCGTAACCGTGCGTCCCATCGGTGAGCCTGTCGGGATCATCACCAGTATCGTGATGCTCGTGCTGCTTGGCATACTGGTGTGGGCCATCTGGCAGAGCAAGCGCGAAGTCAGCTCTAGCACAACCAAACCCGAATCGCGGGCCGCGGGCAGCCGCGCCTAGCTCCACAGCGGGTGGCGGGGATCAGGAGAAACAAGAATACGTGATTGAATTGATCATCGCACCCGTCACCCATTACCCATCACCTGATCCCTGTCACCCGATACCCGACACCTGCCTATGGCGGCGATAGCACAACTCAGCACAGTAGCCCAGCAGATTGCGGCGGCAACCCTCGCCGCCGATGATTCGCTGTTCACGCCGGGCACGCCGCTGTGGACCGCAGCGAACCTTGCCGCGCTTGCTCGCGTGCTCGAAACGCCGCGCAAAGCCAAAGCCCCCGCAATCAGTATGGAGTCTGAACTGCGCCAGAACCTCGCCACTCCTGAGCCGCACCTGCTCCAGCTCGCCGCCGAACTGCTCTACATGGTGCTGCTGCTCGCGTGGATTGAGCCAGCCTACGCCAAACGCGCCCCCCTGCATGCACTCGGCGTAGCCATCCCTAGCCCACTGGCCGCCGCCCTCACCGCCGCCCTCGATCCCGTGCCGCCTGATTTCCTGCACGGGCGGCGCACCGCCTGCCTCGTCCTGCTCATGGCACTACAGGCGTGGAAGCAGTTGCCGCCCACCGATCAAGAACGCCTGTTGTCCGATGCATGGGGCTTCAAGCTGTGGCTGTGGCAACTCCTGCCCGAACGCGAACAACCCATGCGCGAGGCGTTACTGTTTTTCGCGCACCCGCAGAGCTTCACGCCGTTGCTCTCGCAGAGCCACAAGCAGCAAGCCGCCGCCGCTTACGCCACCTACCTGAGCCACCCGACTAGCGACGTGGATCAGCAGCTTGAGCAGATTTGCCAAGCCTATCTCGCCCAGCACCAGCACATGCCCGATCTGCTGCATACGGCGGCCCCACCGCCACCCTCCGAAAGCACAGAACAGCCGACCACGCCGACCGCCCAGCCTGCGCTGACCCGCCGCGCTGACTCGCCCCACGTGAGCGATTTGCCCCTGCCCCATCTCGCCGCCGATCTGCTGGCTGAGCGGATTGCGCTAATCCAGCAGCAGCTGCTCATAGATCGCACAACCCTGCTGCGGATTTACCGTGCCCTTGTGGGTGGGCAGCACGTCATCCTGACTGGACCGCCCGGCACTGGCAAAACCCTGCTGGCGACGCTGCTGCCGCGTATCCTCTGGCGCGACGAACGCACCGGACTTGATGGCTACGCGGCAGAGCCAATCACGGCGACTGAGGATTGGAGCGTGCGCCATTTGCTGGGCGGGATTGTGCCGCGCATTCATCAGCACAATGGCACAGCACGCATGCTCTACAGCGTGCAGCACGGCTACCTTGCCCGCGCAGTCCTCGCCAACTACGCGGGCTATACCGGTGATAACGTCCCCGCCAGCTTTGCCCGCCAGCCCTACACCGATCCGCACGGACAACGCTGTCGTGGCTGTTGGCTGATTATTGACGAACTGACCCGCGCCCCGATAGATGCAGCATTCGGCAGCATGCTGACCAGCTTGGGCGGACAACGCCACCCGCTGCCGATCCCCACCGATGCGGGCGAGGTAGCCGTGCCCCTACCCCGTGATTTCCGCATCATCGGCACAATGAACAGCTTTGATCGGCACTTCCTCCACCAGATCAGCGAAGCCCTGAAACGCCGCTTCGTGTTCATTGATCTGCTCCCCCCGCCGCGCCACCTTGCCGTCGCCGAGCAGGGCATTGCCCTCTACCGGGCCCTCGCGCACCTGCACACGCACGGCATGCCCCAGCTCGCGCTCGATACCACCACAGGGCACGCAACGCTCGCGGGGGTAGTCACGGTGCAGCGCGAGCCGGTAGGTGATCCCGCCGCCGCCCTCACGCAGATGTGGCTCGTGCAGCCCGCTGATGCGACTGTCGCCGCAGTGCTGGATGCATTCTGGGCTAGCTTCACCGCGATCCGGGTCTACCGTGCGCTGGGCACAGCCCAAGCCCAAGCGGTGTATATCGCGCTGCTCACGGGCTATCAGAGTGGCTTCGACTGGCAAACCGCGCTCGACACTGCGCTTGCCGATGTGCTGGCCGATCAGCTGCAACTGCTCGCCCCCGACGAACTGCGGGTGCTGTACGCTGTCTTCACCAGCAATGATAGCGATCAGGCAGTGGTGCAGGTGCAAGCCATCCTGCACGATCTACCGCCGGCCCGCCAACAGGCGCATGCCGCCCGCCTTGCTGCCGCCGCTCCTGCCACCGCCCCGCAGGAAGCGCACCTTGCGCCTCTGCTCACCGCGCCTGTGCTACGCGAGGTGTTTGCCCTCCGCTCACGCCCCATCACGCTTGCGGGCGGACTGTTCGCGCAACGCTTGGCAGGCTTCATCGGGCTAGGGGGGATCTAGGGTCGGGGGGCAGGAACTGGGTATCAGGGGACAGGGGCTAGGGAGCAGGGAAGTGCCTATGTATTGCCTTCCCTGAAACCTGCCCCCTAACACCTGACACCTGCCCCCTAACACCTAGCTGTTCAAGAGCTGGCGCAGCACGTATTGCAGAATCCCGCCGTGCTGGTAATACAACACCTCTTGCGGCGTATCAATCCGCACCGTCGCGCTGAACTCTTTGACGCTGCCGTCGCTGCTGGTTGCCCGCACCTGCACGCTCCGCCCATTGGCAAAGCCCGTGGCGATGCCATCACTCAAACCGATCACATCAAACGTCTCGTGCCCGCTCAAGCCCAAGCTCGCACCATGCTCGCCCTCACGGAACTGCAACGGCAGGATGCCCATGCCCACCAGATTGGAGCGGTGAATGCGCTCGTAGCTCTCGGCAATCACCACGCGCACGCCCTGCAAAGCAGGCCCCTTCGCCGCCCAGTCGCGGCTCGAACCAGAGCCGTACTCCTTGCCCGCTAGCACCACCAACGGCGTACCATCGGCTTGGTACTGCATCGCGCCATCGTAAATGGACAGCACCTCGCCCGTCGGGAGGTAGGTCGTGTAGCCGCCTTCCGTGCCGGGCGCAATCTTGTTCCGCAGGCGCACATTCGCAAACGTGCCACGCATCATAATCTCGTGATTGCCACGCCGCGAGCCATAGGAGTTGAACTCGGCTTTCGTAATCCCGCGCTCCTGCAAATACAGGCCTGCGGGCGAATCGGCTTTGATGCTCCCCGCCGGCGAGATATGGTCAGTCGTCACACTATCGCCCAGCACAGCTAGCACCCGGGCCCCCGCAATCTCTGGCACACGGGCCGGCGGCTCAAGCGGCATCCCCTCGAAGTAGGGCGGCTGCTTGACATACGTCGAGCTGGCATCCCACGCATAGCGATCACCTTCGGGCACATCCAGCGCGTTCCAGCGTTCGTTGCCCGCATACACTTCGGCATACGTCTCCTTGAACATCTCCGAGCGCACCGATTGCTCCATCACTTGGCTGACTTCGCGCTGCGAAGGCCAGATGTCCTTCAGATAGACGGGGTTGCCATCCGCGCCAGTGCCCAGCGGCTCAGTGAGAATATCGGCATCAACCCGCCCGAACAGCGCATACGCCACAACAAGCGGCGGTGACATCAGGTAGTTTGCCCGCACTTCGGGGTGAATCCGCCCCTCGAAGTTGCGGTTGCCCGACAGCACCGACACGGCCACGAGATCACCCGCGTTGATCGCTTCGGACACCGCCTCCGGCAGAGGCCCCGTATTGCCGATGCAGGTGGTGCAGCCGTAGCCGACAGTGTTGAAGCGCAACTGATCGAGGTACACATCTAGCCCAGAGTGGCTCAGGTAGGCTGTCACCACCTTCGAGCCGGGCGCGAGCGAAGTCTTGACCCACGGCTTGGTCTGCAAGCCACGCTCCACCGCATTTTTAGCCAGCAAGCCCGCCGCCACCATCACCGACGGATTCGAGGTGTTGGTGCAACTCGTGATCGCCGCCACCACTACCGAGCCGTGATGCAAGGTGTACTCATCGCCTTCGAGCACCGTCTTAGCGGTTGTTTCGGGGCTAGCCGCCAGATCATCAGGGAGCTGCACGCTTGCCACATCTGCCGGATTGATGATGCTGGGCAGAGCCGCCTTGAACGACGGGCTGACATACGGCAACTCAACCCGATCCTGCGGGCGGCGCGGGCCGGCCACGCTTGGCTGCACCGTGCCCAGATCAAGGTGTAGCGTATCGGTGTATTCGGCTTCGGGCGTATCGGCTGTGTGGAACAAGTCCTGCGCTTTGGCATAGGCTTCGACCAGTGCCACCCGTGCTTCCGAACGCCCACTGAAGCGCAGGTAGCGCAGCGTCTCTTTGTCAATCGGGAAGATGCCACAGGTTGCACCGTATTCAGGAGCCATATTCGCAATCGTCGCCCGATCTGCGAGGGGCAGATTGGCTAAGCCGGGCCCGTAGAATTCAACAAACTTGCCAACCACACCCTTCTTGCGGAGCATCTCCGTCACCGTCAGCACAAGGTCGGTGGCCGTTGCCCCTTCCGACAGTTGCCCCGTCAAGCGGAAGCCAATCACATGCGGCACCAGCATCGAAACGGGCTGGCCCAGCATCGCGGCTTCGGCTTCGATCCCACCGACACCCCAGCCCAACACCCCCAACCCGTTGATCATTGTGGTGTGCGAGTCAGTGCCAACCAGTGTATCCGGGTAGGCCCGCGGCAACGCAAAGCCCGCATTGCCATCCATCTCATCCGTCGAGAAGACCACACGGGCGAGGTATTCAAGGTTGACTTGATGCACAATGCCAGTTTCGGGCGGCACGACTTTGAAGTTCTGGAACGCCCGCTGGCCCCAGCGCAGGAAGGTGTAGCGTTCCTGATTGCGCTCAAATTCGCGCTCGGTGTTGTAGAACATTGCCATTGCCGAGCCAAACGTATCCACTTGAACCGAGTGGTCAATCACCAACTCAACCGGCTGGAGCGGATTGATGCGCTTCGGATCGCCGCCCATCGCCGCCATTGCATCGCGCATCGCCGCGAGATCCACCACCGCCGGCACGCCGGTGAAGTCTTGCAGGATCACCCGCGCAGGCGTGAAGGCAATCTCGCGTTCGGGGGTGGCTTTGGGATCCCAATTGGCAAGGTAGGTAATATCATCTGCCGTGACACTGCTGCCATTTTCGGTACGCAACAGGTTTTCCAACAAGATCCGGAGCGAATAGGGCAGGCGGCTGAGGTTGATGCCGGACTGTTCGAGGGCGGACAGGCGGAAGATCTCGTACTCGTGATCGCCTACCCGCAGTGTTGAGCGTGCGCCAAAACTGTTCATTATCTCTCTCCTTACTCTTCGGTGCAATGTCGGGGGTGCCGCCCAATTCTGGGTCACCGGGCTTGCGACGGTGCAGACGCGGCAGACGAAACCCCGTTTGCGAGGGGTTTTAGCTAAGAATGATTATAGCATACGTAGCGGCACACAGGGGCGGGTGAATCACCGCTAGCGTAGGGCGGCGATCCGTGCTATGCTATCGTTGATAACCGGCGTGGCTGATGATCCCGGATTATCCCTGATTGATTTGGATCTGTGCGAAACGAGGAACAAGCGTGGATTGGTTGACGATAGTGCTGTTTGTGTTAGGCTTGGGGCTGCTGGTTGGCGGTGCAGAGCTATTGGTGCGCGGGGCATCGAGCTTGGCTACAGCCGTAGGGATCTCGCCGCTCGTGATCGGCTTGACCGTCGTCTCTTTTGGCACAAGCTCGCCCGAACTTGCCGTGAGCTTGCAATCCGCTATGGCTGGGCAGCCGGCATTAGCACTGGGCAATGTTATCGGCAGCAACATCTTCAATGTGCTGTTTATCCTAGGAGTCTGTGCGTTGATCACGCCCCTGTTTGTGCAGTTTCAGTTGATCCGCCTCGACGTACCCTTAATGATTGTGATCTCGCTGATCCTGTTCGGGCTAGCTTTCGATGGTGGACTGAGCCGCTTTGATGGGCTGCTTTTGGTGGTGGGGCTACTGGCGTATCTCACCTTCACCATTCTCGCTAGCCGCAAGGCAAATGTGCTCGATGCCCAAACCACCCTCACCGATGAAGTAGACCGCAGCCCACGCGGGCTAGCGATTGCGATTGGTATAGCGGTAGTTGGTCTCGCGCTGCTGATGCTCGGCGCACAGTGGCTGGTAGCTGGGGCGATCAGCTTTGCGCGGCTGTTTGGCATCAGCGAGTTGGTTATCGGCTTGACGATTGTGGCGGTGGGTACGTCGCTCCCCGAAGTCGCCACCTCTGTGGTGGCAGCACTGCGTGGCGAGCGGGATATTGCCGTCGGCAATGTGGTTGGCAGCAACATCTTCAACATTCTCGGCATTCTCGGCATCACTGCGGTCATTGCGCCGATCCAAATTGCGCCTGCTGCGATTGGCTTCGATCTCCCCGTGATGGTTGCCGTCGCCATTGCCAGCCTGCCGATCTTCTTCTCTGGGCAGGTGATTGCCCGTTGGGAAGGCGCGGTGCTACTTGGCTGCTACTTCTCCTACGTGATTTACCTGATCCTAACTGCAAGCAGCAGCACCGCCATCGGGTCCTTCAATCTGGTGATGCTGGTCGTCTTGCCGCTCACGCTGCTGCTCGTGCTTACGCCTGCGGTGCTGGCTCTGCTCCGCAAGCAGCCGCGCATCAGCGACCCAAATCAGGTGTGAGGGTAGGCGGCACGGAGTGATCACCCTGCACCCCGCCACCTGTCACCGTATGGTACACTGGCGCGTATGATCATTATTGTTAGCCCGTGGTATGGGCCCGATACGACGGGCGGCGCAGAAACCCAAGCTCGGAGCCTTGCCACCGCGCTGCACGCGCAAGGCGAGCAGGTGTACGTGTGGGCGAGCACCGGGCGCGACTCGTTCCACCCTGAAGCGACGGCGCACTATCCGGCGGGCTGGGGCATCCTCGATGGCATCCCGCTCTGGCGGTTCCGCCCTGCACCTGCCGATCAGCGCGGCGTGCCGCTGTTTTTCCAGCAACACCCGCAGCTCCTGCCACCGCTGGGGCAGTTTGGGCCCCACGAATTGCGCTTGCTAGGCAGTCTGCTCAGCAGTGATGAGCTATATACGGCGATTGTGCAGCAGCGTGAGCAACAGCCCCATACACGCTTCATCTTCCTACCCTACCCCTTCCCCACTAGCTTTTGGGGGGCACTGCTTGCACCGCAGCACAGCTACCTGTTGCCCTGCCTGCACGATGAGCCATATGCCCGCTACCGCACCTATCGCTACCTCGCCACGCAGGTGCAAGGCTTGCTGTGCAACAGCCACGCCGAAGCTGCCCTTGCGCTGCGCCTGTATGGGTTGCCACCTGAGCGGGTATGGGTGGCGGGCGAAGGCATAGACCTATCGCCGCGTGGCGATGGGGCCGCATTCCGGCAACGCATGGGCATTGCCCCCGATCTGCCCGTGCTGCTGTATGTTGGGCGGCGCGATGCGAGCAAGAATCTGGATACGCTGTTCAGCTACCTGCGCGAGTATTGGGCCCGCCGGGGCCCACCGCTGCGGCTCCTGCTGATTGGGCGCGGCGAGCTACACCTGCCCGCCGCCCTCGATGCCACCCGCCACCACGATGCGCCCGTGTGGGATCTGGGCTTTCGCACCGCCCACGAGAAACACGCTGCGTTTGCCGCCGCTGATCTGTTTGTGCTGCCCTCGCTGCTGGAGAGCTTTAGCATTGTCCTAATGGAAGCGTGGCTACAAGGCGTGCCGGCACTGGTCCACGGCGATTGTGCCGTGACTGCTGACCATGTGCAGCGCAGTGGCGGGGGCCTCCAGTTCCGCGACTTTGGCAGCTTTGCCGCCGCGCTTGACTTGCTGCTCGCCAGCCCCAACCTGCGCCACACGCTCGGCGCACGCGGGCGCGAGTTCGTCTTGCAGACGTGCGACTGGCGCGAGGTTGCCCGCCGCACGGCACAGATTGTCCACCAACAGCTACCCCCACCGGAGCAAGCCGCATGCCCAAGCGCATCCTGATCTGCACCCCCCAAGTGCCCTTCGTGCGCGGCGGCGCAGAGTACCTCGCCGAGGGCGTGCGCGATGCCCTGCGTGAACACGGGCACATAGCCGATCTGGTCAGCCTGCCGTTTGTGTGGCACCCCGTCGAGCAGGCCCTGCAAAGCGCATTGGTGTGGCGGCTACTCCAGCTCACGCACGTAGACGATGGAGCGGTGGATCAGGTGATCTGCACCAAATTCCCATCCTACATCGTGCAGCACCCGCACAAAGTGGTCTGGCTCGTGCATCAGTTGCGCCAAGCGTATGATTGGTATGGCACACCCATGAGCGATATTGTCAATATTCCCGCCCACCGCAACGCCCGCGCCGCGCTACTCACGATGGATCGGCGTGCGCTCAGCGAAGCCCGCGCCCGCTACACCATTTCGCACAATGTCAGCCAACGCTTGCACCGCTACAATGGTCTCGATAGCCACGTCCTCTACCCGCCCAGCCGCTACGCTAGCCGCCTGTATGCGGGCAACTACGGCGACTACATCCTCTCCTGTTCGCGCCTCGATCAAGCCAAGCGGATTGACCTGCTGCTGCACGCCCTCGCGCATGCCCGCCACGCACGGGCAATTATTGCGGGCACCGGCGCAGATCAGCCGCGCCTTGTGCAGCTTGCCCAGCGGCTTGATCTCGGTGAGCGGGTACAGTTTCTCGGCTTTGTGGATGAGGCCACGCTCGTGCGCCTGTATGCCGAAGCGCGGGCAGTCTACTATGCCCCGCTCGATGAGGACTATGGCTTTGCGACGGTGGAAGCATGCGCCGCCGCCCGCCCCGTGCTGACGACGGAGGATGCCGGCGGTGTCCTCGAATTTGTTACGGATGGGGTCAATGGCTATGTGCTGCCGCCCGATCCTGCGGCCCTTGCCGCCCGCATCGAGCTACTGCTCGATGATGCCACCCTCGCCGAGCGGCTCGGCACCGCAGGCGTGGCAAAGGTGCAGGGCATTACGTGGGAGCGCGTTGTGTCCACGCTAGTCGGCTAACCATAGACATTATGCTTTGCGCTCGGTAATCTGTTCCAACTCCATCAGCCGCTCGGCACTCATCTTCTCCAATACCTGCGCCCACTGCGGCGCATACGCCCGCAATGTTGCAACCAGCGTCTCTGCTACCGCAATATTGCGAAACCACTTGCGGTCAGCCGGAATGACGTACCACGGGGCATACTCAGTCGAGCACTCCCGCAGCGCATCCTCGTAGGCTTGCATGTAATCATCCCAATAGGGGCGTTCATACCAATCGCCGGGCGCGAGCTTCCACGCCTTGGATATATCTTGCTCGCGCTCAAGCAGGCGTTTCTTCTGCTCATCCTTGCCGATATGCAAGAAGAACTTCAAGATGATGGTATTGTGATCCGCAAGCAACCGCTCGAAGTCGTTGATATGGCGATAGCGTTTGCTCCACAGCGATTCGGGCACAAGGTTGCGGACCCGCGCAATCAGCACATCCTCGTAGTGGGAGCGATTGAACACGACCAGATCGCCGCGGCGCGGGGCCCGATAATGCACCCGCCACAGGAAATCGTGCGAGAGTTCCAGTGATGAGGGGGTCTTGAAATCGGACATGCGGGCCCCCAGAATTTCGATTTTGGAAAACACCTTGCGGATCGTGCCATCTTTGCCGCTCGTATCCATCCCTTGCAGCACCACCAGCACACTATGCGTATCTGCGGCATACAGCATCTCTTGCAGATCGCTCAGCTCGTTGGTCAGCTCTTCCAGCTGCGCTTCGGCGGTGTCCCGCTCAAGATCGCCACTGTAGCGCGTCTCAATTTTGGCAAGATTAAACTTCTTGCCGGGTTCAACCCGAATTGCGAGAGAGGTCATATTGTTGCTCCTTTGCACACTTGGTGGCGAGGTGAGAATTATAAGCTCGTACTATAGCACAAAATCCGTAGCGCGGGAATGGGGAAGGGACTGGCTGCTGCTGCTTTCAGCCAGTCCCCGGAGGTCTACGCGGGAGATTTCAGCGTAGCTGCACCTGCCTCTGATGGGCCGGTGCGCGGATAGATACCTACTTACTTCGCAGGGGCGCGGCTCACACCCGTGCCGATTTCGGCGGTTGCCGGCACAGCGGCACCCGGAATGGCATTGATGTCAGGGTAAGCAACAATCCCATGCTCGTCGTAATCCAGCCCGTGCAGTTCTTCTTCAGCACTGACGCGCATACCAATCGTCTTGTCAATCGCAAGGAACGTCAGGTAGCTCAAGCCGCCAGCCCACACGGCACACGCCAGAATACCAATTACTTGGGCCATGAGCTGAGTCATGTTGAAGGGGAACAGACCAACCGCCAATGTGCCCCACACACCTGCCATCAAGTGAACTGGTACCGCACCTGCTGGGTCATCAATCTTAAACTTCTCCAACATCTCCATGCCCCAAGGTACGATAGCACCACCGACTAGACCGATGATAACCGCTTGGAGCGGGGTCACGAACGCGCAGGGTGCGGTGATGGCAACCAAGCCACCAAGCACGCCAGCAAAGCCTGCGGTAAATGAGACCTTACCACTCTTTAAGCTATAAAGCACAGCCCCAATCGCACCCATCGCAGCGGCAATCGTGGTGTTTGCAGCGATCAGTGCAATAGCCGTTGCATCGTCGCCAGTCGAAGCACTCAGCTGGCTCCCAGCGTTGAAGCCAAACCAGCCGATCCACAGGATGAACACACCCAACGCAACCATCGTTACCGAGTGGCCCGGAATAGCTACCGGCTTGCCATCCTTATCAAAGCGACCAATCCGTGCGCCTACCACCATCGCACCGAAGAACGCAGCCCAGCCACCAACGCTGTGAACAACAGTTGAGCCTGCGAAGTCGGTGAAGGCAACGTCATCGCCCAAGAAGCTCAGATCACTCAGCCAGCCACCGCCCCAGACCCAGTGTCCGTAGATAGGATAGATGAACGCGGTGATGATCAAGCTGAAAATCAGGTACGCCCCGAACTTGGTGCGCTCAGCGACAGCACCGGAAACAATCGTAGCCGCCGTGCCTGCGAAGACGAGCTGGAAGAACCAGAACGTCAGATCAACCGGATCACCGCCAAACTCGTTGAGGAAGAAGCCACTCAAACCAATAAATGGCGTACCATCACCAAACATAAACGCATAGCCGACTGCGAGAAAAGCGAATGTGGCAATCGCAAAGTCAGCCAAGTTCTTCATCAATACGTTAGCAACGTTCTTCGACTGCACCGAGCCAGCTTCGAGCAGTGCAAAGCCGGCCTGCATAAAGAATACCAACGCTGCTGAAATGATGAGCCAGATCGTCGTCGTAACCGCCTGAAGCCCAGCCACTTGCTCGGCAAGGTCAGCTTCTTGTGCGAATGAAACATCGGCAAACAGAGCCATTAGCGCGAGTGCGCCCGCAAAGCCTGCCCCAACTTTCCAGAACCGTTTCATAACTCGTAACCTCCTGACAGATATGTTGTAACAGTAACCTGATTGTGACGTTGTGCTAGAGCGATCCGATTTCCCGTACACGGGAGTGTGCAAACAGTTGCACCGAGCAATTGGGCAATCTGCCCCATGTGTGCGTTAGCCCATCCTATCGAGCTATAAACAACAATCACACACTGCATATTCAATCATTGAATTGTGCCTTTGCATCATTGCGGGGCTGTGCGGAAATTGCCAGAAAACCGACTGCAACTCCGTTTCATCGCCTGACACCCACGTCAGGAACAGCCAAAGAAGAGGCGTATGGAGAAGTGTGCTCAGAGCATCCTGCACCAGCGCAGGATAGACATTGCCAAAGAACTACAACCTCCTTTCCTTATCAGTAACCCACAGCCTATGGAACAGGGTGTGCCCATAGGGCTGGCAGCATGGCTACCAATGAGGTACTATTCAATTGAGCGACACAACTCATGTCATCGAGTTGCGGGCACGCATACCGTAGTTATCCTTATCGTGAGGATGATTATTTAGATTCAGGCTAGGTGTATCGTGCTTAATGTATGTCATAGTACCAGAGTCTCATTGAGAGATGTAGGGTAAAGGTATCCAAATCTTCACTCGTATTCTCTGGATAGGATAACTAAACAGCCGACGTAGATCTGATTAGAGAGGGTTGTAATCAACGAGTTGACACCCCTGCCGCGTGCGTGTACAATCTGAGATGGTTCCTGCTTGCACGGTTCAGGCAGACCGGATCCCGCAACACCTCAGCATCACATCTGGCTCTGCACAGCCGCCACGGCGCACCAAACGAAAGTAGTTGGCATGAGCGCAACCGCATCGGAAAAAGAAATTCTCAATGGGGATGAGATTCGCCGCGCCATCACCCGCATCGCGCACGAGATTGCCGAGCGCAATGAAGGGGTGCAGCAGGTGCTGCTCGTTGGCATTCGGCGCCGGGGGGTGCCACTGGCGAGCCGCATTGCCGCCGTTCTTTCCAATGTGGAAGGCGTGCAAGTCCCCGTCGGCGAATTGGACATTACACTCTACCGCGATGACCTGACCCTGCGAGCCACCGTGCCGCTAGTCCGGACTACGCGCATTGATACCGATGTCACGGATCGGGTTGTCATCCTCGTGGATGATGTGCTGTATACTGGGCGTACTGTGCGGGCTGCGCTCGATGCACTGGTAGACCTTGGCCGCCCAGCCCGTATTCAGCTGGCAGTGCTGGTGGATCGGGGCCACCGCGAACTGCCGATCCGTGCCGATTTTGTCGGTAAGAACGTGCCCACTTCCCGCGATGAGGTCGTGGAAGTACGCTTGAGTGAAGTAGATGCGGGCGAAGATCGGGTGTTGATTGCCCACTCCACCCGCTGATCCCTGACTGTTGGTTGCCCACCACCGATCAACCGGAAACAGGAGAAGCACCTGTGACACTGCCTGAACCCATCCGCCCAACTCGTCGCCATGTGCTCGATCTCGACGACTTCACGCGCCACGAGATCGAAACCTTGCTCGATACCGCCGTCGGGATGAAGGAAATTCTCAGCCGCGAGATTGCCCAAGTGCCCACCCTGCGCGGCGTGAGTGTAGTCAACATGTTTTACGAAGATAGCACCCGCACGCGCATCTCGTTTGAGCTGGCCGCCAAAGCCCTCTCCGCCAATGTGGTCAACTTTGCGGCACGCGGCAGCAGCGTCGAGAAGGGCGAATCGTTGCTCGATACGATGCGGACGCTACAGGCACTCGGCGCGGATATTCTGGTGCTACGCCATAGCTACGCCGGAACCGCGCACCTGCTCGCCCAACACTTTCGCGGCGCAATCATCAATGCCGGCGATGGTAGCCATGCCCACCCGACCCAAGCCCTGCTGGATCTCTTTACCCTACGCGACAAGCTCGGCACACTCGAACGCCGCCATATCGTGATTGTCGGCGATATTCTGCATAGCCGCGTCGCCCGCTCCAATCTGTGGGGGCTGACGGCGATGGGCGCACACGTCACGCTGTGTGCCCCGCCGACCCTGCTCGGCAATGAGCAGTTTTGGCTGGATACGTGGCCCGATCTGCGGATCGTCTACAGCCTCGATGCAGCCCTGCAAGATGCCGATGCGGTGATTGTGCTGCGCCTGCAACGCGAACGCCAAGAAGCCGGGCTACTCCCCTCCCTGCGCGAGTACGCCCAATTCTTCGCGCTCTCGCAAGCCCGCCTGCAAGCCGCCCTCACGGGCATGCTGGTGCTCCATCCGGGCCCGCTGAATGAGGGCGTAGAGATCGCGCCCGATGTCGCCGTCTCCGCCCAATCGGTGATCGAAGAACAAGTGACGAACGGGGTGGCAGTTCGCATGGCCCTGCTGTATCACCTTGCCCTCCACCTACGCCAGAAAGGAGCCTGAGGCGATGCGCTACTTGATCACGCACGGCATGATTATTGACCCTTCGCAGCGCGTTGCCACAATTGGGCACGTTCTTATTGAAAACGGCAAAGTCGCCCGTATGTATGAAATGACCGACCGCCTCCCCGACGCGGATCAGGATTTGGTCATCATTGATGCTCACGGGTGTCTGATCACACCCGGCTTCACCGACCTGCATGTGCATCTGCGCGAGCCGGGCGAAGAGCACAAAGAGACGATTGCCACCGGCACGCACGCAGCCGCACGCGGCGGCTTCACCACGATCTGTGCAATGCCCAACACTCGCCCTGCCTACGACACGCCCGCTGTCGTGCGCCAAGTGCGCCAGATGGCCCGCGATGCCAGTGCGGTGCAGGTCGAGGTGATTGGCGCGGCAACGGCGGGGCGGCAAGGGCGCACCTTGAGCGAAATGGCGAATCTGGTTGAGGCGGGCTGTATCGCCTTCAGCGACGACGGCAGCCCAATCAGCGATCCCGCAGTGATGCGGAATGCGCTCGCCTATTCGCGGATGCTTGATGTACCGATTATGAGCCACTGTGAGGATACCCGCCTGAACGCGGGCTGGGCTATGCACGAAGGTGCAGTGAGCATGCGGCTTGGCTTGCCCGGCTACCCCGCCGCCGCCGAAGAGGTGCAGATTGCCCGCGACATCCACCTTGCCGCCATGACGGGCGGACACCTGCATGTGTGCCACGTCTCGACGGCTGGGGGGGTAGAATTGATCCGCCACGCCCGCCAGCGCGGGATCCGCGTCACCGCCGAAGTTTCGCCGCACCACTTGACCCTCACGGATCGGTGGGTGCTCGGCACACTCGATTCCCCGCCATCTGCGGCACAAGGCTCACTCACCCAACGCCTCGATCAGTACAGCCACGTCTATGCGGCAGGCATGCAGAGTATGCGCCAGAGTGCCGATCTGCCGCTCCCCGCGTGGTTCAACCCAACCTTGCTGCCGCCCTTCGATCCTAGCACGCGGGTCAGCCCGCCCCTACGGACGGAAGCCGATGTCGAAGCCTTGATCGCGGGGCTTGCCGATGGCACACTCGATGCAATTGCCACCGATCATGCCCCGCACGCGCTGGTAGATAAGCAGTGCGAGTATGGGCTAGCCGCGTGTGGCATCAGTGGGCTAGAGACGGCACTCGGCTTGGTGCTGACACTGGTGCATCGCGGTGCGCTCGATATGCTCAATGCGATTGCCTGCCTCACGGAAGGACCGGCACGGGTGCTAAAACGCACACCTAGCTCACTCCGCATCGGCACGCAAGCCGATCTCGTGATTATTGATCCAGATCAGCAATGGATTGTAGATGTCAATCAATTCGTCTCGAAAGGCAAGAATAGCCCCCTGCATGGGCAACGCCTCAAGGGGCGCGTGATGCTTACGATGGTATCTGGGCAGATCGTATATCAAGAGCCGGGCTTCGGCATGACCCCGCGTGTCACGCCCGTTGCCTCGCGGCTAGAAGGTATTCTGAATACGGATGATGATGATGCCTGAAGCACCAACTAGCCCACCCAACCCTGAAGGCGAGGACCGGCTACTCCGGCGACAACAGCACGCCGCCGAGCGGATCCAAGAAGATGAGAGCCTGACCGCCGACCTGACCGACACGCAGGCAAGCCCGGTGCTGCGCTGGGCCGAACAGCAAGCCACCCTGATTGCAGCTGATCCCTCGCGCAGTGATGCCGAAGTGGACGCAATGCTGGATCTGCTGCGCCGTGCGATCAAACGCGCTGGCTATGATGCAAGCGGCGACGATCCGGCGGAGGCGATCCTTGCCGCTACCCGCCGCGAATTGCAGACCTTGCTGGAGGCATTTGCCGCCGCCCCACCGGAACCACTCGCCCCTGCGCCGCGTGCGTTGCCGCCGCCCCCACCACCCTTCAATCCACCCGCACCGCCACCCTTTAACCCGCCGCAGCCCGCCCGCTTGGGCAGTGTGCCGCCGCCGCCGCCATCATTCAGCCCACCCGTGCCGCCTGCATCGGAGCGATTGCCGCTACCTGCGCCTGAGCCGCCACCCTCCGCCGCCCCCGCTGCGCCTGAGCCGCCCGATGCAGATGCGGAAGATAACGATAGCCCGCCGCCCCCGCCACCCTTCACGCCGCCGTCGCGTTCATCATCGTAGGAGTTGCCATGTCCGGTTCAACGTCGAAACCTTCCCGCTCGCGTTCATCCGCCAAGAAATCCAGTAGCCCGCGCCGCAAGTCGTCCAAGCGATCCAAGTCATCTGCTAGCAATAGCCCGATGCAATTGGTCTATGCGATTGTCTTTCTCGGTGTCGCCCTCGCCATCTTCCTGAGTACCCAAGGCTGCCTTGATCCGGCGATCTTGGGCATAGACCCTGAGGATGAGCCAACCACCGCCGGCGTGGTGATTCCCACCCCAGATCCAGCCGTAGCACCAACGCCGGTTGCCGATAGCATCGAGGTCTACTTCAGCACACCGCACCTGATCTACCCTGACCGCCCCGCCGAGCGCAGCCCGCACCCGCACGAACAGGATTTGCTGACAGACCTGTATGCCGCCCAGAGTACCATCCTTGTTGCCGTTTTTGAGTATACCCTGCCGAGCATTGCCGAAGCCTTGATTGATGCCCACGAACGCGGCGTAATTGTGCGGGTCGCCCTTGATCGGGGCAATATGGAAGATGAGCGCGATGCAGCATGGGCCGGCATGCTCATGGATGCCGGCATTCCGATCAACTGGGAAGAAAGCTCTAGCTTCCTGCACAGCAAGATCTTTATGATTGATGATGCAATTGTCTGGATTGGCTCCGGCAATGCCACAATCAATGACTACTACCGCAACAATAACAACTGGCTCCGCATCACCAATCCCCTGATTATCCAGAATGTGCGCGGCGAATTGAACGAGATGCTCAGTGACCGCTTTGGGCGCAAGAAAACTGAACGCCCCGTCTATCCTGTCTTAGAGCAGGACGGGCGGCGGATCGAGACCTACTTCTCGCCTACCGACACGATCTACCCTGAAATCGTCAAGCGCATTCAAGGCGCAGAGGAGAGTATCAAATTCATCGCCTTCTCCTACACCAACCCAGAGATCGCCGCCGCCATGATCGAGCGGGCGGATGCGGGGGTGCGCGTTTCGGGCGTATACGAGAAGCGCAACGCCAACGGGCTTGGCTCCGAGTTTCAGACCCTCGCCGATGCGGGCGTGGATGTGTGGGTAGACGGCAATTGCTATACCATGCACCACAAAGTCATCATCATCGATGACCGCACCGTCATTACCGGCTCCTACAATTTCACCGGACGGGCTGAGAACGAAAACGATGAGATCCTGCTGATCATCGATGATCGTGAGCTTGCCCGGCTCTACGAGGAAGAGTTCCAGCGCGTCTACACCCAAGCCCTGCTTGCCCCCGCGTGTGGCGGCTGATGACGCTATCCAACATGGGCAGTAGCTCGCACCAAACATAGCCGCCGGCTTTATGGTATAGTGATAAGTAAGATACCTTTTAGGTATAAGCACCGTGTATTGTATGCTGTTCAATGAGGATCACCGATGACACAGGCTGAGTCTGTTCCATTGCTCGAAGTGCACCGCCGCCCGGTTGGGGCATGGCACACCAATGCGTATGTGCTACGGGAGCCAACCAGCCGCCATAGCATCCTCGTTGATCCGGGATCTGAGCCGGCGGCCTTGCAGGCTCTGCTTGCCGATAGCATCCCACAGGCGATCCTGATCACCCACACCCACGCCGATCACATCGGGGCCTTGCCCGCCATGCGCCGCGCTTTGGGTGTGCCCGTATACGCCCATCCGCTCGCACGGGCCCGCATCATCGCCGATCAGTGGCTCAACGATGGCGATACCCTGCCACTCGGCGCAGTAACTCTGCGGCTGCGGGCTGCACCCGGCCACAGCCCCGATATGCTTATGTGCCTCGCCGATGATCCTGCGACTGGCGGGCTGACGGCAATCGTTGGCGATACCATTTTTGACGGTGGGCCGGGGCGCACATGGTCAGCCGCTGATTTCCGCACCACGCTCGCCACCCTACGCGACGTTGTGTTGCCCCTGCCGGATGCAACACACTGCTATCCGGGGCACGGCGAGTCGTTCCGGCTCGGCGATATTCGCGCGGCCATACAGGCCTTCGTGGAGCGCGATCACGGCGACTTCTACGGCAATGCAACATGGGCCTAGCCCCTTAGCGTCTTCGCCATAGCTCCGAATGCATTCGGGCAAGGAGTGTGCGCCTTGAACTTTTCGGCTCAAACTATTGGCACAATTGAAATTGCCATCGGGCTAATTGGCTTATTTGGAATCTGGACGATTATTTTATTGGATCGCCATCGCAAAAAACACCCCTATCGGAAACGCGATCTACTGTTGCCAGTGATCAATCTGATGCGGGGCGTGCTCGGCTGGTTCCTGATTGTGATTGGGCTGATTATGACCCCACTCCCGATCCCGTTCGGCATCATCACGGTGTTGATGGGCATCGCCGTACTCGGACCCCGTTCGCGGCGGCTGCGCTTGCTGTTCTATCATGTGCGGCGTGGGTTGCGCCACCTTGCCCGCACCGCGCCGCCCTTTATTCAGCGTATTGCCCACGCCATTCTTGAATTCGAACGCAAGGTCACCGCTACCCATCGTCGCCGCCAGTGGGATCGCAAACAATCCGCCCCAACCGCCCACCCAGATGAGCCAAGCCCACCCGCCGAACCAATGGCAATAAGCCTTCCTGAACCGAAAGCAGAACCAATTTGGAGAGGAGTGGATGATGCGGACAACGATTTTCGACATTCAGAGCAAGAAGCAGCGCGGTGAACGGTTTGCCACGATCACGACGTATGATTACACCAGTGCCCGCCTCGCCGATCAAGCGGGCATGCCCATGCTGCTCGTTGGAGATTCGCTGGGCATGGTGGTGCAGGGGCAAAGCTCAACCCTGCCTGTCACCCTTGATGAGATGATCTACCACATGCGTGCCGTGATGCGCGGCGCACAGCAGGCATTGGTCGTGGGTGATATGCCCTTCCTCACCTACACCAGCATTGAACAGGCGATTGCTACGGCGGGGCGCATTATGCAGGAGGGGGGGGTACAAGCCGTCAAGCTCGAAGGTGGGGCGGCGGTTGTGCCGATGGTGCAGCGGCTGACTGAGCTGGGCATTCCGGTCGTGGCCCATCTCGGCTTCACGCCGCAGTCCGTCAATCAGATTGGCGTGCGCGTGCAGGGGCGGCAAGCCGATGTTGCCCGCCAGCTGATCCACGATGCGCTCGCATTGCAGGCGGCGGGAGCCTTTGCGGTGGTGCTAGAGTTGATCCCCACTACGCTGGCCCAAGCGATTACCGAGCGGCTGCACATTCCGACCATCGGGATTGGTGCGGGGCCGCACTGCGACGGGCAGATCCAAGTCTGGCATGATCTGGTCGGGCTGTTCACCGATTTTGTGCCGCGCCACACGCGCCGCTATGCCACCGTTGCCGAGAGCATCAGCACGGCTCTGCACGCCTACCAAGCCGATGTGCAGGCAGGTGCTTTCCCCACCAATGAGCATAGCTCGACGATGAAGGCAGATGAGCTAGCCGCCGCGCTTGCCAGCCTCGTGCAGGACTAGCCGCCTGTCCAGTTGCGTGTTCTCGGTCTAGTGTGCGGGGGCTGTGCTTGCGGCAGATCTTTGGAGCCTAATCGCCGCTCTATTGCAACCGCCGCCTGTGCCAAAGATCTGCAAGACGCGGTAGAATAGAGACAAGATCGGCAGCGTACCGATTCCCAGCGCAGCCTGCACTGTAAGGAGGAACATCTATGTCGCAGTATCCGTTGTTTGTGTATGGAACGTTGCGCCCCGGCAGCGACAACTATCCCCGCTACTTTGCCGGACGGGTGCAGCACGAGGAGCGTGCTACCCTGACGGGAGCCGCCCTGTATACCGAAGGCGTGTACCCTTACCTGACGATTGAGCCGGGCTTGTGCCAGCCCTTCGAGCGGGTCATCGGTACCCTCGTTTACCCCGCGCCAGAGCACTATGCCGCCGTGCTGCGCGACGTAGATGAGCTAGAGGACTACGTGGTTGGGCGCAGCACCAATTGGTATGAGCGGGTGGTGCAGCGCGTAGACACCCTCCACGGGCACGTTGAAGCGTATGTGTACGTGGCGGGGACGCAGGTGATCGAGATGATCAACAATGGCCAGATGATGCGGGTGCAGAGCGAGGAATGGCATGCAAGTGCTTGAGCAGATCGGCGATCTCCGCATCGCCCGCCAAGCATATGCCCCTGCTGATGTCGGCTTTGTGCCTACGATGGGCTACTTGCACGCCGGGCATCTGGGCCTTGTGGAGCAAGCCCGCCGCGACAATGCCCACGTCATCGTGTCTATCTTTGTTAATCCGACCCAGTTTGCGCCACAGGAAGACCTTGCTACCTACCCGCGCAACATGGCCCGTGATCTCCAACTCTTGGCCGAGGCGGGCGTTGATCTCGTCTTTGCACCGCCCGCCAGCGCAATCTACCCCGATGATTACCACACCTACGTAGAGGTGGGCGGCGTGACGGAGATGCTCGAAGGAGCCGCCCGCCCGACCTTCTTTCGCGGCGTAGCCACAGTTGTCTGCAAGCTGTTTAACATTGTCCAACCGACCCGCGCCTATTTCGGGCAGAAGGATTACCAGCAGACCGTTGTGGTGCGCCAGATGGCCCGCGACCTGAACTTGCCCGTCGAAGTGGTGGTGGGCCCCACCGTGCGCGAGAGCGATGGCCTCGCCATGAGTAGCCGCAACAGCTACCTTTCGGTGACAGAACGCCGCGCCGCACCCGTGCTGTATCAGGCTCTGATCGCAGCGCGGCGGCACTATCAGCAGGGCGCACGCGAAGCCGAATTGCTGCGCGAGGTGATGCGAAATATGCTGGCGACTGAGCCGATTGCCAAGCCGGAATATGTGAGTGTTGCCGATCCGCAGACGTTGCAGGAGCTAGCGCAGGTGGGCGATCAAGGGGCGGTGCTATCGCTGGCGGTGCGGGTAGGCCCCGCCCGCCTGATTGACAATATGCTGCTGGAGCCGCGCCCAGCAGAAACCGAACACCGGACTGTGCTGAAAGGAGACCCGCACGATGAGTGAGACAATTACTCCCCCCGCCCCGAGCCTCACGCTCACCCTGAGTGTATCGGAGCTAGAGCAGCTGTTGCGGCGCATCGTGCGCGAGGAACTCGCCCACATGCGCGATGCCGCCCTCGACGATCCGGTCGAGGAAGCAGCCCTTGTGGCCGAAATCCTTGCTGAGATCGAGTACGAAAAGACCCACCCGGTTAAACATCTGACGTGGGAAGAATTTGAAGCTGAACTTGATCGTGCGGAGGCGGCCGGTGAGTTACCAGATTGAGATTTCAAACGAGGCCGCCCGCGAAATCAAGAAGTTGCCCGGATACGTTCGCGCAGAAGTACGTCGTCTCGTGCGTGAGTTGGGTGATAATCCATATCCTCCGCCTGCGAGAGAATTGCAGGGTAAGCCCGGCATCTATCGGCTGTGGGTTGCTGGACGATGGCGTATGGTCTATGCGATTGATGATGAGGCCCTGATTGTTACCATCCGGCGGGTACGCTCCAAAGCCACCATTGATTATGCCAGTGCTTGAAGGGAGGACCCTAGCCCCGCCACCTGAAACCCTGATACCCGAAAGGAGCAATGTGTGCCTACTGCCCCCGTCCAGATTGGCGTGATCCAGATGACGTGCAGCGACAACCCGCCCGAAAACTTCGCCAATGCGGTGGAGCGCATCCGGGCTGCCGCCGCGCAAGGCGCACAGATCATCTGCACGCAGGAGCTGTTCCAATCGCGCTACTTCTGCCAGAGTGAAGACCATCGCCACTTCGCCCTCGCCGAGCCAATCCCCGGCCCGGCCACACACACCCTGCAACAGCTTGCCGCCGAACTGGGGGTCGTGCTGATTGCGAGCCTGTTTGAGAAACGTGCTGAAGGGCTGTATCACAATACCGCCGCCGTGATTGATGCCGATGGGCAGTATCTGGGCAAGTACCGCAAAATGCACATCCCCGATGATCCGCTCTACTACGAGAAGTTCTACTTCACCCCCGGCGATCTTGGCTACCGCGTCTTTGCCACCCGCTACGGGCGCGTCGGCGTGCTGATCTGCTGGGATCAATGGTATCCCGAAGCCGCTCGCCTGACGGCTCTGCGTGGTGCGGACATTCTCTTTTACCCGACAGCAATCGGCTGGCATCCGCGTGAGAAAGCCGAACTCGGCGCAGCCCAGCACGATAGCTGGGAGCTGATCCAGCGTTCGCACGCCGTCGCCAATAGCTGCTATGTCGTCAGTGTCAATCGCACCGGCTACGAGCCGCAACCCGACGGCAACCCCCAAGGCGGGATCGAGTTTTGGGGGCAGAGCTTCGTCGCCGATCCGCAGGGGCAACTCCTCGCCCGCGCCGCCGTGGATCAAGCGGAAACGCTGATCGTGCCGTGTGACCTGCGCCGCATTGATCAGCAGCGGGTGTACTGGCCCTTCCTACGAGATCGGCGGATTGACACCTACGGCGACCTGACCCGCCGCTACATAGATCAGGAGTAGCATTATGTCAACGCTTGCCGCACAAGGCTACCGCCTGCCCGCCGAGTGGGAAGCCCACGCCGCAACGTGGCTCACCTTCCCGCACAACCCGCTCACATGGCCCGGCAAGCTCGCCGCCGTGCAGCAGGCTTACGCCCGCATGGTGGCTGCCCTCGCCCCCTCCGAGCCGGTGCATATCCTCGTGCAAGATGCCGCCCACGCCACGCAGGTGCAGCAGTGGCTGGCTGAGGCGGGCGCACAGGGCGACATCCACCTGCACAGCCTGCCCACCAACGAGGCGTGGATCCGTGACAATGGCGCGATCTTCGTCTGCCACCCGCAGCCCGCCGCCAATCAGCCCCGTCGCCTTGCGCTCCAGTGGCAATTTAATGCGTGGGGCAACAAATACCCCCACCCGCACGATCATGCCATCCCGCCCTACATGGCTCAGACACACGGCGTACCCGTTGTGCCGGGCGGCATGGTGTTAGAAGGCGGCTCGATTGAGGTCAATGGCAATGGCGTGCTGCTCACCACCGAAGCCTGCCTGCTCCACCCCAACCGCAACCCGCACCTGAGCCGCGCCCAGATCGAGCAACGCCTGCGTGATATGCTTGGGGTGGAGCTGATCCTGTGGCTTGGTGCCGGGATTGAGGGCGACGACACCGACGGGCACGTAGACGATCTCACGCGCTTTGTCAGCACCACCACCATTGTCACTGCGGTTGAGGATGACCCCAACGATGTGAACTACGCCGCCCTACAGGAGAACCTGCGCCGCCTACAGGCAATGACTGATCAGGACGGCAAGCCCTTCCGCATTATCCGCCTGCCGATGCCGCCCGCTATCGTCCACGAAGGGATCCGCCTACCCGCCAGCTATGCCAATTTCTACATCGCCAATCGGGTCGTGCTACTGCCCACCTACCGCCACCCAGCGACGGATGAACAGGCCCGCCAGATAGTGCAGGCGTGCTTCCCCGAACGCACCGTGATCGGGGTTGACTCAACCGATATTGTGTGGGGGCGTGGCTCATTCCACTGCCTCACCCAGCAAGTGCCCGCCTAGATCATCGTTGGGCTGGGGAGGCAGATCGGGCTGAGCTACCGCCACCTGATTGCGCCCGTTGCGTTTCGCCCGGTACAGGGCTGCATCCGCCGCCCGCAGGCAGGCATCGGCCGTTGTGCCATGGAGGGGTGCGCTTGCTACACCCCCAGATAACGTAACCGCATCAAGGGTACACCCCTCGTGCTCCACTACTAATGCCGTGATGCTCTGGCGCAGTTCTTCAGCACGGGCCCCCGCCGCATCCAACGGTGTATGCGGCAGGATCAGCACAAACTCCTCGCCCCCATACCGACAAACAATATCTGCCCGCCGCAAGTGCGCTGCCAGTAATGCCCCAATCGCCCGTAGCAGCGCATCGCCTGCATCGTGCCCAAAGTTATCATTGATCCGTTTGAAGTAGTCTATATCAAGCATCAGCACACTGATCGGCTGGTTCGCAGGTTCAGCCAGCAGGCGGGGCAGCATCTCATCCAGATAGCGCCGATTGTGCAGCCCCGTCAGCGCATCGTGCGTCGCTTGGAAATGCAGCTGGGCTTCTGCCGCCTGTAGCCGCTCCTCCTCAGACTTGCACGTCGTAATATCCTGCGCCACCCCCAGCAGCTGCACCACCTGCCCCTCTGCATTGCGCGTGAATACTGCCTCTTGGCTCCGTAGCCACCGCCACGCCCCATTGCGGTGGCGGATGCGATACTCCAGCGTAGACACCGCATCATCATCGGCGTGCAGCAGCTGGTCACGATTCGCCAGCAAGCGCGGCACATCATCGGGATGCATGATCAGCCGCTTGAGATCACGCCCCATCGTTTGGATCTCTTCCGGCGTATAGCCCAATACCGCCGTTACTTGGCGATTGATATAGACATTGTAGTCTTCATGCCGATCATACACATACAAAATGCTCGGTATCGTTTGGGCGATCTTCCGTACAAAATGTTGCTGCTCGTGCAGCGCAGCCTCCACCCGCCTGCGCTCGGTGATGTCTTGGATAATCCCCATCAATCCCCGCACAGCCCCGTCGTAGTCGCGGATTGGGCTGATCGCCGCATCGGCCCAAAAGATTTTGCCCGTTTTGGTGAACAACGGTAGCTCAAGCCGAAAGCTCGTAATAGCCCCAGTGAAGAGCTTGGCAATGTACGCTTTTACCAACTCATGGTATGCAGGATCAAGCGTCGTAAACATGGGCATCTGCGCTAGCTCGATGCGGCTGTAACCGATCTGCTCGGTGACTTGCTGATTGGCCATGATGATCTTACCGTTGATCGTGGCTACGGCAATCCCTGCCGACGCATTCTCAAAGATCGCTTGCAATTGGGCTTGGCTCTCACGCAGTTGGGCTTGGGCATGCTGCTGCTCGGTAATGTCGGTCAGGCTATGCCACTGCCCCTGCACCACCCCCGCCGCCGTCGTGAGGGTCCGGCAGGTGTGGTGGAGCCAGCGTTCTTGTCCATCTTTGGTGCGGATGCGGAAGGTGCGTTCGTGGGGCAACGCCGAGCTACAGCCGCGCCGCCAATAGCGGCTCACGGCTGCGCGTTCGGCGGGATGGATGATCTGCGTAAACAGCTGTGGATTGGCACGGAACTCAGCCGGGTGATAGCCACAGATCCGCTCGCAAGCGGGCGAGATGTACACCACCTCACCATCCGGCGCAAGCCAATACTCCCAATTGTAAACAGCATCGGCAATTGTTTGGAGTCGTTCACACGTAGCTTGTAATTCGGCAACTTGCTGTTGGAGGTGGGCAAGCTGCTGCCGCAGGGGTGCATCTTCGTGCATACCCGCGCCACATTGCGGCAGGTCGTAAAATATGCCCATAGCTGCATCTCGTATTTCTAGAGCAATCTTTCAGAAGACATCATTGTTTTTTCAACTATATAGACCTCATACGATCTCACCCTCATTGTAGCAGAAAAGGTAGCGCGAAACTAGCTATCTAGATCGCATTTTACTCCCTCCTAAAAGAATGTAGCGCAACGAGGCAACTACCCCGTGTTTGCCGCACCCGTTGTCAGAGTCGGCACGGAACGGTAGAATACAGGTAATAGCACGTTTATGATTAGCAGCACGCACCCCTGCGGCTGCTGCGAATGACGACCACAAGGAGAACTGGTATGCGATTGATACATTGGCGTTACGGCTGGCTGGGCACGTTGCTGCTAGCCCTGTTGCTGCCGCTATCGGCCCCATCGGCGGTGCCCGCCGCCGCCCAAGAACGCGATCTGGGCGCACGCTGCTTCCCCGAAACGGGGCAGTGCATTGCGGGGGCGGTGCGGGTCTATTGGGAAGATAACGGCGGCTTGGCCGTCTTTGGCTACCCGATCACCCCGCTCCAGATTGGCACCGTAGAGGGCTGGACGGGCCCTGTGCAGTGGTTTGAGCGGGATCGCTTGGAAGACCACGCGGCGCAAGGTGTGCTGGCCGGGCGGCTCGGCGTGCGCCTGCTCGAACTCCAGAACCGCCCGTGGCAAACTTCGTTTGAGGGTGTGAACCCGCTCCAAGTCCCCACCGCCTGCCGCTACTTTGCCGAGACGGGGCATAGCCTGTGCCCACCCTTCCGCGATTACTGGGAAGCCAATGGCGGCTTGGCTCGCTTTGGCTTCCCCATCACCGAGCCATTGGTTGAGACGATTGGCAACTGGACGGGGCTGGTGCAATACTTCGAGCGGCGGCGCATGGAGCTGCATAATGAACTGCCCGGCTTGCCCGTGCTGCTGGGCTTGCTGGGCGATGAGGTGCTGAACTTCCAAGCCCTGCCGCCCACCCCACCCAATCCGGGCTTGCCGCAGCCGGGCGTTACGCCGGAGTGTGTGCGCCAGTTCTTTAGCACCAGCAACGAACGCGACGCGCTGTTCCTACGGGCGTATGAACAACTGCCCTTCCGCGCGGTGCTGGGCTGCCCGCGTAGCTACGTGCGCGATGTGAATGCGGCTTTCCAGAACTTTGAGCGCGGCGAGATGGCGTGGCTCAACCTGAGCACACGCGGCGCGGAAGTGCCCTTCACGATGGCAAATCGGTTCATCTTCAGTGTATTTCCGGGGCCTACCTTCCAACGCTACAACGATACGTGGGTGGCCGGGATTGACCCGATGCGCCCCAATGTGCGCCCGCCGCGCCGCGATCTGTATGCGCCGTGGGGCGGCTTCGGCAAGCTGTGGATCAACGACTCGACCATTCGGGATCGGCTCGGCTGGGCTACCGAAAGCGAGGGGCGCGAGAACCTTGCCGATGTGGTGATCTTCGACAACATCTACAACGACCTGAACAATCTCGGTGTGATGTTCTACGATCAGCGCACGGGCAAGGTCTATGCCTTTGGGCGGCTCGATCAGACGACAGAGGTGCTGGTCGTGCGCTAGCAGGCTAGCAGCAGCACCCAGAGGGCGGGTGGCGCATGTCCGGGGATGCGCTACCCGCCCCGAAAGGTCGTGAGCAACTGTTGCGCGGCAAGCGTGGCTGGCAAGGTTCCCGCCGCGACTTGCCGCTCGGTGCTACGCCGCGCCGCCTTCACCCCCGCATGCGCGAAGAAAGCCGTCTTGAGTTGTTCCTCGATCATGCTATACATCCAATCCAGTGCCTGCTGCTGGCGGCGAGCGGTAAATGCACCCGATTGGCTCGTCTGCTCACGGAACTGCTCCACGACTGCCCAGATGTCAGCAATGCCCACCCCTGTCACGGCCGAGCAAGTGTAGGCGCGGGTTTTCCAGCCTTCGGTTGCCGCCCCTACAAAGCGCAACGCCCGCTCAAATTCGACCCGCGCCGCCTGCGTCCGCAGGCTGTTGTCGCCATCCGCTTTGGTGAAGAGCAACGCATCGGCAATCTCGATCACGCCCTTCTTGATGCCCTGCAACTCGTCACCCGCGCCCGCGAGCATCAGCAGCAGGAAGAAGTCCACCATCGAGCGCACGGTGATCTCGCTCTGGCCCACCCCGACCGTCTCAACCAGAACCACATCGAAGCCGGCCGCCTCGCACACCAGCATCGTTTCGCGGCTCTTGCGGGCTACGCCACCCAGCGTGCCCCCCGTCGGCGAGGGGCGGATGAATGCCTGCGGGTGGCGCGTGAGTAACTCCATCCGGGTTTTGTCACCGAGAATACTGCCCCCCGTCACACTACTGCTAGGGTCTACGGCAAGCACGGCAACGTGATGCCCCTGCTCACACAGGTGCAGCCCCAGTGCTTCAATGAAGGTGCTTTTGCCCACCCCCGGCACACCCGTAATCCCCACGCGAATGCTGTTGCCGGTGTACGGCAACAGCTGGCGCAAGACCTCCTGCGCGGTGGCAAGGTGCGTGGGTGCGTTGCTCTCAATCAAGGTGATCGCCTGCGCCAGCACGGTGCGGTTGCCTTCACGCACCCCTTGCACATACTCATCCACCGTGAGCCTGCGCCGACGCGGGTGTGCAAGTGGGGCTGGTTGTTCTGCGTCGGCAGGCGAGCCGGGCACCACCTGTGTGGTAAACCGATGGTCTGCATCAGGTGGCACCCACTCAGGCCGATATGGCTGATCTGGCATATCCCTAATCCACCGCGAGGCGGGCATCCAGCTCACGCAGCACCTGCTGCGCCGCTACCGGAATAACCGTGCCCGGCCCAAAGATCGCTGCTGCGCCATTCTGCTTGAGGAACTCGTAATCTTGGAAGGGGATCACCCCGCCAATCACCACCATAATATCCTCGCGGCCTAGCTTGCCTAGCTCCTCGATCAGTTGCGGAAGCAGCGTCTTGTGCCCTGCCGCCAGCGAGCTAATCCCAACCACATGCACGTCGTTCTCGACAGCTTGCTTGGCAACTTCATCTGGGGTCTGGAACAGGGGGCCTATATCCACGTCGAAGCCCAGATCGGCAAATGCGGTGGAGATCACCTTAGCCCCGCGATCATGCCCATCCTGCCCCATCTTGGCGACAAGGATACGCGGGCGGCGACCTTCGCGCTCGGCAAACTCCGTCGCCATGTGGCGCACGGTCAGGACCTCTTCTTCCTCGCCAAATTCGCTGCTGTACACCCCAGAGATTGAGCGGATGATCGCCTTGTGGCGGCCCCAGACCTTTTCCATTGCCTGCGAAATCTCGCCGAGCGTGGCCCGGGACCGCGCTGCATCAACGGCCAATGCCAGCAAGTTGCCCTCGCCAGTCTCGACACTGTGCGTAATCGCATTCAATACGGACTCAACTTTGCTGCTGTCGCGCTCGGCACGCAGGCGTTCTAGCCGTTCGATCTGCGAAATCCGCACCGCCGTATTATCCACATCCAGAATCTCAATCGGGTCTTCTTTGGCGAGGCGATAGCGGTTCACCCCAACGATCACCTCTTTGCCCGAGTCAATCCGGGCTTGGCGGCGGGCGGCGGCTTCTTCGATCCGCATCTTGGGCAAGCCGGTTTCAAGGGCTTTAGCCATGCCCCCCAACTCCTCCACTTCCTGAATATGACTCCACGCCCGCCGCGCTAGCTCGGCTGTCAAGACTTCGACGTAGTAGGAGCCACCCCACGGATCCACCACATTGGTGATCCCCGTCTCATCTTGCAGGTACAGTTGCGTGTTGCGGGCAATCCGCGCCGAGAAGTCCGTCGGCAGGGCAATCGCCTCATCGAGCGCGTTGGTGTGCAGCGATTGGGTGTGCCCCAGCGTGGCCGCGAGGGCTTCGATGCACGTTCGCACGACATTGTTGAAGGGATCTTGCTCGGTCAGGCTCCAGCCGGACGTTTGGCTGTGCGTCCGCAGCGACATCGAGCGCGGGTCTTTGGGATCGAACTGCTTGATGATCTTAGCCCAGAGCATACGCCCAGCCCGCATCTTGGCAACTTCCATAAAGTAGTTCATGCCAATCGCCCAGAAGAACGACAGACGCGGCGCAAAGCTATCTACATCCATGCCCGCCCGCATACCAGTACGGACGTACTCCTGCCCATCGGCGAGGGTATAGGCTAGCTCAATATCGGCGGTCGCGCCCGCCTCCTGCATATGGTAGCCGGAGATGCTGATGCTGTTGAACTTGGGCATATTCTGCGCGGTGTGGGCAAAAATGTCGGCAATGACCCGCATCGAAGGTTCAGGCGGGTAGATGTAGGTATTGCGAACCATGTACTCTTTGAGGATGTCGTTCTGGATCGTGCCCGTCAGCTTGGATTGGGGCACGCCCTGCTCCTCTGCGGCAACAATGTAGAACGCGAGGACAGGCAACACCGCGCCGTTCATCGTCATCGAAACCGACATCTGATCGAGGGGGATGCGATCAAACAGGATTTTGGCATCGAGGATCGAGTCAATCGCCACGCCCGCTTTGCCCACATCGCCAACCACACGCGGGTGATCCGAGTCATAGCCACGGTGGGTCGCAAGGTCAAACGCCACCGACAAGCCCTTCTGTCCGGCGGCAAGGTTGCGCCGATAGAAGGCGTTGCTCTCCTCTGCCGTCGAGAAGCCCGCATACTGGCGTACCGTCCACGGGCGGGTGGCATACATCGTGGGGTAAGGCCCCCGCAGGAAGGGCGGCAAGCCGGACATAAAGCCGAGATGCTCCAAGCCGGCGGTGTCGGCGGGGGTGTAGAACGGTTGCAGATCAATCTGCTCCATCGTATGCCCGACTAGCTCCTCAAGCGATTTGCCTGTGGCGGCTTCGACTTGGGCTTGCCACGCCGCGAAATCGGGCGGGCTAGCAAACGGCTGAGCCGCCGTATCATAATCAAGGGTGGTGAAATCAGGGGCAGTCATGCACGCACTCCTATCGTTTGCTGAAGGTTGGTAAGGGTTTCATAGACGTTGGCTCGAAGGTGAATAAAGGCATCTACGCCGGCCGCTTGGTGCGCGGCGATCTGGTCTTGCGGGTAGCCCGCTAGCACAACTTGCACCTCCGGCTGGGCGGCTTTGAGCTGCTGCGTAATCGGTGGCACAAGCTCCGGATAGGTATCATCAGTTGAACAGATTACCACGATGGGGGCCGCACTGGCGAGCGCGGCTTGCACCGCAGCTTCGGGGGTTTCGAGGATGCCGCCATCCTGCACGGCAAAGCCCCCAACCTCGAAGAAGCCGCGTGCGAATTCGGCACGCGGTTTGTGCTGCGCGACAGGCCCCATTGTGGCAAGGAACACCAACGGCGGCTGCCCGTGCTGCTCGGCGTGGGCATAGGCTGCTTCGCGCAGTTGCTCAAACGGCTCTGCGAGGCGATGCAGATGCAGCGGCGGAATGCTCACGCTAGACGCTTCGGTATTGCCGCGCAGAGCCTGTGTCAGCGTGCCGATGGTCGCTCCTTGCGGTGCGCCACTGGCGAGCAGGTCGGCGGAGGCGAGCGGCGCGGTTGGGGCGGCGGTGCGTTGGGCGGCGACCTGACCGGCCCGCTCCTGCTGCACCGCCGCGTAGTCGGGCAGGTGGCTAGCGTGTGGTTTCTCTTTCGCATTCGCGTACATGTTCGTACCCACGAGCACGTCCTTGCGGGAGGCGAGGCTCTTGGCTCGTTCGGCGGCAGTGGCGGCAACTTGGGCCTGCGGCAAGCCCGCCTGCAATGCGGCAAGCATGCCCCCCTGCTTCTCAACGTCCTGAAACAGCCCCCACGCGGCACGCGCCAGTTCGTCGGTCAAGCATTCGAGATACCACGAACCGCCCGCCGGATCAATCACTTGGGGCAGGTAGCATTCGTTTTGCAGCACCAGTTGCATGTTGCGAGCCGTGCGCCGCGAGAACTCATCGGGCAAGCCGAAGACCGTATCAAAGGGCGCGACGGTCAGGCTTTCGCAGCCGCCCAGCGCGGCGGCAAAGGCTTCCGTCGTACTTCGCAGCATATTTACGTAGGGATCGGTGCGGGTGACATTCCATAGCGCGGTGCGAGCATGCAGGTGGATCTGCTGGCTGGCGGTACTCCCCCCAAATGCGGCAACGATGCGAGACCACAGCAGGCGGGCAGCCCGGAGCTTGGCGATCTCCATAAAGAAGTTGGCCCCCACGGCAAAGCTGAAGTGCAGGCGCGGCGCAACCGTATCTATGTGCAACTGGTGCGCTTGCATCTCGCGCAGGTAGTCCACCGCCGTTGCCATCGCAAAGGCGAGTTCCTGCACCGCATGCCCACCGCTATTGTGGTAGATGCTGGCATCAACATTGAGCGTTGCGAGTTGGGGCGCGTTGTCGTGCGCCCAGCCCGTCAGGGCGGCCAGCTCGGCATACAGCTGGGGCAGGGCAACTGGCAGGCTCCCTGCCGTCGCAAGGCTGCCAAGCGGATCGCTGGCAAGGCTGCCGCGCAGGGCGTGCAGGGGTGTACCACTTTCGCGGAGGGCACTGAGCAGCAATGCCGCAAGCGGCACAGCAACCAAGCCTGCCTCGATGTACACCGGCGTGCGGCTCAAGTCAACGCCGGCCAACGCCTGCGCGAGATCATTGGCGGTGGCGAGGGATGTGCCGCCCGCCCCAACCATCCCTACCTCAGCCTGATCGGGATCAAGGCCGAGCCGCGTCGCTAGATCCGGCAACAGCACGACTGCCGTCTGCCCACGTTCAAGATCAGACCGTATCGCTTGATTGAATGCGCTTGCGGTGGGGTAGGGCAATTCTTGGGCAATCTGCCACACCTGCACCAGATAGCCGGTTGCCGTTGCGGCCCGCAGGAACGGAGCTACGCCCGGTAGACTATCAAGGTGCGGCAGGGTGGCTACATCTTCTTGTACATACAGCGGCTTAATCATAAGACCTTCGTAGGTCTTACGGATCAGCCTACGCTCGAAATCTACGCCTTTGAGGGAGCGTTCCGCCTCTGCCCGCCACTCCGCATACGAGGGCGCGGTAAACTCTGCGAATAGGGCGGTGTCGGGTGTCGTCATAGAGCACCTCCAGCTTACTATTGATGAATTATTCGATCACAAGATCATCTGGCAAGATTAATTCTACCAGATCACCGGCAACAATACCGCGTTCTGCAAACCAGCCCTGATTGACTTCAAGGGCATAGCGGGCGGGTGCGGCAGATGGGTAGAGCGACTCATCGAACGGCTCCATATCAAGGATGTTGATGATGCGCTGATCGGCATCAAGGTAGGCAATCGAGAGCGGGATGCGCGTGTTTCGCATCCAGAAGTTCCGCAACTGGTCATCGGCAAACACGAACAACATGCCCTGATCGGCGGCTAGTTCCTCACGGTACATCAAGCCTTGAGCGCGGGTGGCAAAGGTGCTGACCACTTCGGCTTGCAGGGTGTGGTCGCCAATGGTGATCGGGATCACCGGCAACACATTGGGCACAGCGGGCGTGGGCGCGAGGGTGGGCGTGGGCACAGACGTAGGCACGGGCGATGAGCGCAGCGAGGGCACAGGCATCGGGATAGACGGGGGATCGGTGGGGATGATCGGCGGGGCATCGGCGGCAGCAGGCGCACCGCTACAGCCCACAAGAGCACTACTGCCTAGCAGCAGGAGTAGCACAACGAGCCATCGGCTAACGAGTCGGAGGGACATTGGTCTTACCCCATGTGTAGATACTGCACTCAACGCTTCCTCAAAACCGTAGCATACCGCGTGGATTTCGTCAAGCGGGGGGGCAGTCCCCATAGTCCAAGCCCTACGCTCCTAACAGAGCCACAGAGCGCAGCCCTGCCCCGCATCACTCCTCGCGCAATGCCACCGCCGGACTGATCCGCCCCATGCGCCACGCCGGATACACGCCCGCCAAAAGAGCCGCCACGAGGGCCAGCAGCACCGCTTGCAGCAGCAACGCCGGATCGAATTGGAAGTTGAGCGTCCAGCCAAACGATCTGCGGTTGATTACAAAGATCAGCAGCAGCGCAACCAGCAACCCCACCGGAATTGCCAGCACACCCGCCGCTAGCCCAACCAAGCCCGTCTCTGTCAACACGAGCCGCCAAATCTGACGCGGGGTCATACCCGTAGCCCGCAGCATGCCCAATTCGCGCCCCCGTTCCAATTGCAGCGCAAGTAGCGCACTGAGGATGCCAATGAAGGCGACGATGGTAGCGAGCAGTTGCAGCACACTGGTAATCGCAAAAGTACGGTCAAAAATTTCAAGTGTAACCGCCTTCAGCCCGCGATTGGAATTGATGAGCAGGCGTTCGTCGGCGGGCACTGCCGCCTGTAGATCATCCACCAGTGCATCTACAGGCACATCCGGCGCAGCATAGATCGCCATCGAGGAGATCAGCGGATCGTCGAACCATGTGCGATACGTTGCGGCATCCATCCGGATCACGCCCCGATCTGAGGCGTAATCGTAGTACACCCCCGCAATCGGGAAGGTATGCTCGCCCCGCTCGGTACGTAGCTCTAGCGTATCGCCTGCATCCAGTTGCAGGCGGTAGGCGAGCGGCTCCGAGATCAGGATCGCGCCCGCATCGTAGGCGACAATTGGATCGGGGATGCTGCTGCGAAATTCGGGCGGGTTTTCGCGGGTCGTATTGCTGCGGTCAATCACCACCAGCGTCGTCGGTCCCGAAGGCAGGTCAATCAAGCTATTGCGGAACAGCACCCAGCCCTCCACACCCGGCGTTTGCACCAGCTGCTCAATCGTGGCGGGCGGGATTGTACCATCGCTGCGGGTGGCAATGTTGCTCGGCGGCGCAATGTAGATGTCGGCAACCAGCGTCTCCTCTAGCCATGCAATCACCGTCTGGCGAAAACTGCCGACCATCGTGCCGACCCCGATGGTCACGCTCACCGCAACCATCAAAGCCGCCACCGCCACCGCCGTGCGGCTGAGGGTGGCAACCACACTGCGGGCAGCCATGCGCCCCGTCAAGCCAAACACCCGCCCCATAAGCGGGCGCAAGCCCTGCATCAGCAGCACCGTGAGTACCGGTGTAAGCAGGGCGCACCCGATTACAATCAAGAACAGCGCGGCAAATGCACTCATGATAGATAAGCCCGGCACAGTTGCGATCCAGTCATTACCAATCTGCTGCCAGACCCCATCCTCCGCCACCAGAAGAATCACCGCCCCTGCAATCAGCGCCAGCACACCTGCCCCCGTCACATACGGGAGGGCGCGGCGCACCTGCTCCTCTGCCGTGCTGCGCCGTTGCACCGTGCGCGGAGCGGCGAGCATCGCTTCCCGGGCGGGCACAGTTGCCGCCGCGAGCGTCGCCCCGACACCGAGCAGCAGGCCCTTCAGCAACACGAGCGGATCAATTGCCAAGCCGGTGACATTGATCGTGAAGTACAGGTCATTGATCGTGCGGGCAACCAGTTGCACCAAGCCGCGCCCCAAGAGCGTACCGAGCAGCAAGCCAATCGCCGAACCGAGCAGGCTCATCAGCAGGGCTTCGAGCAGCACCAAGCTCAGGATCTGGTTGCGGGTAATGCCCAAGCAGCGCAACGTGCCGAGCATCTCGCGCCGCTGCACCACACTGAAGGTCATCGTATTGTAGATCAGGAACATGCCCACCACGAGGGCCAACAGGCTCAAGGCAGCGAGGTTGAGTTCAAAGGCGCGGGTCATCTGGCGCAGCGCATTGGTGCGGGCTTGGGGCACACCGATCTCGGCCCCCGGCGGCAAGATCGCGGCAAGTTCAGCAAGCGCGGCATCAGCTGGCTCCGGCAGAATCAGGTCTATCCGGGTCAGCCGCCCAACACTGCCGAGCAACTCCTGTGCGGTGGCAATATCGGCAATCAGCAGATTGGCGCGGGCTTGCTGCCCCAGATCATCGCCCGATTGCAGCAGCCCGATCACCTGCACCTCGCGCTGCTGGCTCCCAATCGTCAGGGGCAACCGATCACCCGCCGCAATGCCCGCCTGTTGGGCCGTGCTTGCCGCCATCACAATGCTGTCCGGTTGGGTCAGGAGCAAGGTCAAGTCCGCCGTCGGATCACCGTCTGCGCCGCCAGCCGGTGCGCCCAGTGGGGCACTCAGGTAGGGGCGGAAGGGAGCCTCCGCAAACAGATCTACGCCAATCAATTGGAGCGTCGTGCCCGGCAGTGCGGGGCTAGCGAGGTAACCCTCGACAATCGGGGCGGTGGTGCGGATGCCTAGCTCGGTGCGAATCTGGCGGTAGAGGTCTTCATCGAGGCCACTCGGCCCCGCCACGATCTGGTGGGTAGCGGCTCCGGCTATCGTTTCCGTTGAGATCTGAAACGCCCGGCTCGCACTCGCATTGGCAAGGTCAATCGCGACCACGACGGCAACGCCCAGTGCCACACCCAGCACGCACAGCCCAAACTGAAGCGGGTGGCGCAGTAGGTAGCGGACCGAGATTGCCAATAGCAGCGGCGAGAGCCAGCGTGCTTGGGTTTCGGATGATGGTTGTGTTTGCATAGCATGTATTGTACATCGAATCGCGCTGCAACTAGCCCGCGCTGTCCCTGTGGTACAATACCTGCGGCTACAGGCCATTGAGCTACGGAACAATGACGATGAACCGACCAGTACGAACAGTAAGATCAACCAACTGACGAACTCACCGCTAGAGAAGATCACGGAGCATACTGCATGCGTCGCCTGCTTTTGATTGTCCTCGTGGGCGTGGCCCTCCTCGCCCTCACGGATAGACACCAGCCGCCTGCCGCCGCGCAAGTCGTGCAACCAATTACGGCGACGGCAACCGCCCGCACCGCCACCAGCGGGCCAACCCGCATCCCGACGGCTACGCCGCGCCCACCGACGGCCACCCCTACTGCTACCGGCGTGCCCCGCATCCCGACTGCAACACCCTACGTGCCACCAACTGAAGCCCAGCTTAGCGCGACGGCGCGAGCCAGAGCAGCCCTGATCCGCGAGCGCGAATCGCTCAAGACCACGCCGGAGCCAATCCCGCTGCGCGAGCGGTTTGTGCCCCAGCCGGGCGACATTGTGCGCGAACTGACACCGGGCGCAATCCATATCTACCGCTACGACTCCACCGGCCCCCTGAATATCAATATCCTCCTGTTTGATCTGACAGCCCCAGAGTTCAGCGTCAAGTCGGGGCTTGCCAACGATTGGTTTTCGGGGCGCAGTCGCACCTCAACCGTATCGCTCCAGCAGGGGGCACTGGCTGCCGTGAATGGCGATCTGTTTGCTGAACAGGGCATCCCGCAGGGTCTCACGATTATTGATGCGCGGGTAGCCCGCCCACCCAAGCACCGCGCCACGTTTACGTGGTCGCAAGATGGCGAGCCGCATATCGGCTACTACACCGATAGCTGGACGTGGCAAGCCTACGTGGTTGCCAAAAATGGCAAGCGGGCGTGGATCGAAGACACCAACATCGGCTGCCCGTATGATGAGATTTGCCTGTACAATGAGTTCACCCGCTTCCTGCCCGTGCCCTACTATGCCGATGAGGTGCAGGTGCTGCTGGGGCCAAGTGGGCGCGTGTTCGAGATCGGCGCGGGCAGCGCACGGCAGATCGGGCGCGGCATGCGCGTGCTGAAGGGCACTGGCGAAGGTGCGGCGTGGCTGAGCCAGAACGTCAAGATCAGCGATACGCTCACCTTTGACATTAGCACCACCCGCCCGCTTGACAACCTTACGCAGGCAATCAGTGGTGGCCCGATTATGATCAAAGAGGGCAAGTTCTACCCAGATTGTATGTGTACGCTGGATGATTGCAGTGCGGTCATCTTTGCCACTGCCGCCGAAGAACGCGCCAGCCGGAATATGCTCTGCGAGGACTTTGACCTGTACTGGAAAGAGACCCACTACGGCTGGAGCTACATTCCGCGCAATGGGCTAGGGTATGACAAATGGAAGCAGACCTTGATCGTTGCCGTTGTGGATGGCTACCAACTCGGCTTCAGTCGCGGGATGCTCCAAACCGAATTTGCCGAGCTGCTGCGCGAGTTTGGCGCATACACGGCAATGGAGTTGGACGGGGGTGGCTCGGCAACAATGGTCGTCGAGCAGCAGGTGGTCAACAATCCCTCTGATGAATCGGGCGAACGCCACGTCGCCAACTCGCTCCTCTTTATGTGGAATGCACCACCGGAACTGTTCGAGGATCAGCCGACGTGCGAACGGGGGCAGGTGTGTGTACGGTAGGGAGAACGCGGGCATCAGGGTTGCAAGGGGTAGAGAACGTACCGATTTACTCATAGCACCGCAAGGGCAGGACAACAAGCATGCAACGGATCCTCATCATCATTGGCGCAATCATCATTCTTGGCGGGCTAGCCCTGCTCGGCTGGCAAAGCCAGAGCAACGCGGGCATCTTCGCGGGGACTGCCACCGCTACCCCTACTGCCCCCCCTCGCCCACCCCCGCCCCACCAACTGCCACCGCCACCACGACCCCACCGACCAACACGCCCACGCCCACCGCCACCAATCCTCCCCCCCCCGACGATTACGCCGACCCCTAGTCCAGAGCCGACTGCCGCGCTGTTGGCTCAAGCCGAGATCGGCTACGTGCCCATCCTCATGTATCATTACGTGCGCGAGGTTGATCCCGTACAGGATGAACTCGGCTACCGCCTCTCAGTTACGCCGGATGTGTTTGAGCAGCAGTTGCTGTGGCTGAAGGAGCGGGCCTATGTGACGATCTCGATGGCGCACCTGACCGAGTGCCTGAACGGGCAACGCACCTGCCCGCCCAATGCTGTTGTGCTGACCTTCGATGATGGCTATGCGGATGCCGCAACCGAGGCCCTGCCGTTGCTGCTCAAGCACGGCTTCACCGCCACGTTCTATGTCGTGCCGGGCTTTGTCGGCAAGCCGGGCTATATGGATTGGGAGCAGATCCGCCTGCTGCACACCAGTGGCATGGAGATCGGCTCGCATTCGATCAGCCACCCCGATCTGTCCGCCCTTGATGCGGAAGCCGTGCGCATGGAACTGACCGAGTCGCGGGCGATCATCGAAGCCGAACTCGGCGCACCTGTGCGGAGCTTCTGCTATCCGGCAGGCAAATACGCGGACACCGTGATCGAACTGGCGCAGGCGGCTGGCTACACCAATGCCGTGACGACGTGGCAAGGGCGCAACATGCAGCGCATCTTCGAGCTACCGCGCCGCCGCGTGTTGGGCGGCGATCCGGTTGAGGCAATGGGATGGTATCTGGCAATGCCCGATTTTGATTAGGGCTTGCCCCCCTGCCCCCAAATTCACCCGAATTGGACAGCTTTCGCTATAATAGTATGACAGCGCGGGCAAGCCGTTATGAGCAACCCTTTTGGCAGTGGCTCCTGCTCAGTGCTTGGTAAGAAATGGACACGGACCGATATTGATGCAGGGCAAAAGCAACCACTATGACCGAACGTATACAGGTAGATCGAGCACACCAACAACAGATGCAGGCGGCGTTCTTCGCGCAGTTGCAGCAACGCTGGCAGGCCCACCCCGATCCGGCGGCAGGGTATCCGATGATTGTCGGCGTGGAGACCGAATACCTCTTGATTGATGCAGATGGGCGGCTCCTTGATGAGGACACCCGCGATCAGATCCTCGCCGTGCTGCCGCACAGTTCCTCCGAGCTAGGTACAGGCAGCATCGAGACCCACACCAACCCCGTGCCGATAGCGGGCGCGGCGCATAGCCTGCTCCAAGAAGCCACCAAGATCGAACGCCACGCAGTACAGGCGGCGCAGCAGTTTGGGGCGCGGCTCGTGCGGATTGGAACGTATCCGGGCGCACTCAGCGATCTGCACGTTACCCAGAACTCGTCCCGCTACCAGAACCTGATGGATGTATCGCACGCCATGCACCGCATCAATGGCGAGCTACCGCGTGTGCAGGTGGGGGCTGTCACGCTGCCCAAACTGCGCTGCGAGACGATGTGCGGCTGCCAATCTACGCACCTCAATATCCAGATGCCCAACCTACCGCGCACGATCCATATGCTCAACAAAGCCTACGAACTCGTGCCCTACCTGCTTGCGCTGGGTGCCCACGCCGCCCTACTGGATGCCATCCCCACCGGCTACACGGAAGTGCGCTCGCTGCTCTGGCAACCCCTGTTCTCGTTTCCCCACTTCGATGCAGCACACGGCGTAAATACCCAACGAGTGGGCTTGCCGCCCGCCTACTATCCCGATTGGGATACGTATTGGCAGGACGTGGGCGAGAAGTTCTACAGCGAGCCTGACCCCGCCCATGCATTCGCAGCGAATATGAAGAACTTCTGGCGCACGGTGCGGATCAAGCCCTGCCCGAATGACATTCACTCGTGCCTGCTCGAAATTCGCTCATTCAGCCCCCAGCCCACCCTGCCCGAAGATACTGCCCTTGCGCTGCTGCTCACCGGCTTGCTGCACGATCCGGCGTGGCTGGATCGCCCGTTGCTGGACCTTGATCTCGTTGGGCAGAATTTGTACACCGCCAGCCGCGATGGGCTGTATGCGACGCTCGCGTGGCACACCGCCAGCGGCACGGTAGTAGCCCGCCCCGCCACCGAGATCGCCGCCGAACTGCTTGATCTGGGGGCAGCATTCTGGGCGGCGCGAGCCGTGCCCGAAGTCGAACTGTTGGAACTGCTGCGCCAACGCCTGCACAATCCACCGGCTAGCCCAGCCCGCAAGAGCCTGCACCTGTACGAGCAGCAGCTTGCCGCCGGGCATACCTGCGCCGCCGCCGCGCAGCAGGTGCTACAGGCGTATGCGGTGGAATATGCGGCTTAGTCGGCTCTGGCTAGCTCTGCTGCTCGTGCTTGGGGCGCACGCACGAGCCGCGCCCAGCCACGCCCAAGCCCCCACGCCGATCCGCGAGTTTGTGATCGGCTACTCCGCCCAAGGTCGCCCAATTGAGGCGGTGCAGGTGGGCACGGGGCCGCGCAAGCTGGTGATCGTCGGCAATACGCACGGCGCACCCGAAGCCAACACCTACGAACTCACGCGCCAATTGATTGACCACTACCGCGCCAATCCGCAAGCCGTGCCCGATGCAGTCCGGCTGTATTTGATCCCCACCGTGAATCCCGATGGGATTGCGCTTGATTGGCGATTTGATGCGTTTGGGGTAGACCTGAACCGCAACATGAACACGAATCTTGACGAGTGCCGCGAGAACGACTGGAGCCGTTCGGTGTTCGGGGCCTACGGCATCACCTCTGATACGGGCGGCGCATTCCCCGACTCGCAGCTCGAAAGCCGCGTGCTCCGCAACTTCCTGCTCGATGCGGCAGGGGTCATCTTCATCCACAGCAATGCGGGCTTAGTCTTTCCCGCCTTCTGCGAACACGGGCCCTCAATCCGCATGGCTGAGATTTACGCAACGGGCGCGGGATACGAGTACCAACGCTTCTGGGAGCGGTATTTCATCACGGGCGGCACGCACGATTGGGCTGCTAGTCTGGGCATTGCGGCGATCATTCCCGAACTCGTGTCGCCCGTTGATCCCGAATACGAGCAGAACCTGCGCGGCATCGAAGCCGTCCTCGCGGCGTATGCGGAGGTCCTCCCGCTGCCCGCCGAGCAGGTGGTGAATGGGCAGCCCGTGCCGGCCGTGATCTGGCGGTATTGGCGGGCACACGGCGGTGAGGCCGTATTCGGGCTACCGCTAGAGCCGCCACGCCAAACCGCACTCGGCATCCAGCAGACGTTCGCCCGCGCCCGTTTGGAGTATCGCCCATCGCTCGCGGATACGCTGTTTGTGGTACAGCCGGTGCCCGTGCAAGCCACCCTTACCAGCAACGGGAGCATCAGTGCGGCGTTCGGAGCCGTGCCGGTCGGCATCCCCGCGGATGGCTTAGCCTCGCCAATGATTAGCGATGCGCCGCTCTTTTTCGAGCAGAGCGGCTACCGCATCAGTGGCGGCTTTCAGCAGTTCTGGGCACAGCACGGCGGCATGGATGTGTTTGGCGTACCCCTCTCCGCAGAACAAACCGCCCGCACTGCCGATGGGCAACTACGGACGGTACAGCTGTTTGAGCGGGCTATTTTTGCTTACGACGCAGAAACGGAGCAGGTGCAGCTTGAGCCAGTCGGGTGGCAGGTGCTGCTGCGCGGGCAGGTGCTAGCACCCACTTCGGCCGCCCAGATCCGCTAGCGCACCCGATCCACGTACTGGCCCGTGCGCGTATCTATGCGGATCATCGTCCCCTGATCCACAAACGACGGCACTTGAATCTCTGCGCCCGTCTCTAGAATGGCGGCTTTGGTCACATCGGTGGCAGTATCGCCGCGCACCGCCGTAGCCGTCTCGGTCACTTCGAGCGTCACAAACGTGGGCAATTCTGCGCCAATGATTTGGTCATCATCTCCACTAATCACCAGATCACAGGTTTCATTTTCTTTCAGAAAGCGCACGCTATCACCGACAATGGTGGTAGGCACGGGCAGCTGATCAAAGGTCTCATTATCCATAAAGATCAGGTTATCATCTTCGCGGTAGAGAAACTGCATCTGGCGGCGTTCGATCCGCACAATCGTGACTTCTTCACCCGCCCGCAACCGATCTTCAATCACGGCTCCCGTGACAAGGTTCTTGATCTTGATGCGGACAAACGCCCCGCCCTTGCCGGGCTTGACGTGCTGAAACTCCACCACCTGCCAGAGACCACCGTTGTAGCGCAAGACTGCGCCGTTGCGTAGGTCTGCGGTGTTGGTTGCCATAAACTCGCCTCCTCATTATGCTATTGTCATCGTGTCTCAATCATTGCCCTCGCTATGCCTAGTCTAGCATGGGTCAGGCAGTCTACGCAAACGGGGGCGGGCGGGGCTTGCCCACCCCTCCCCCTTGCTCCGCGCCACTTCGCCGTTACAGCACCTTCACCTTCGTCAGCAGATTGGGCTGCTGGGCATTGGCAGCAGCGATCTGCTCAGTTGAGCCAAGCACCGCTACGATACCCTGTGTCCGTACCTGCTCTAGAACCTCCGCAAAGGCGCGGAAGTCGGCAATGGTGGTGTCGAGCACCTGTTCGCGCAGGGCTTGGCGGGTGTCCGCATCGTCGTGAATCAGGTGCCGCGTCAGCGCAGTGAAGCCGCGTGCATCCGGCAGGCGGTAGGGATCTATGTCGCCTATCGTGCCGATGATGCTGCGCGTCACATCCTGCTCGGTTAGCTCCACACTCCGCAAGAACTCGGCCGTTTTGTCATACACGGCAAGCGTACCAAGCAGGTTCGGGTCACGGTAGGAGAGGAAATCGAACACCCCCGAATGGCGGTTGAAACGGGCAAAGCCACCGTATGCCCCGCCCTTCACACGCACCTGCTCCCACATCCACGTCGTATTCAGATACTTCAGGATCACTAGCACCGAGCCGTGCAGCGTGTAGCCAAGCTGGTAGAGGTTCGCGGCTTTGCCCACATAGTTGACCTGCGAAGGCATGCTCAGCCCCGCGAAGGGCTGGGCATACGTCGGCTGCCACACCTGCGCTGCGCCCAGCGATGCGGGCAGTGCAGCGAGGAACTGCTCCAGATGGGGCCGCGCCTGCTGCCCCGTTGCGCTATCAGCCGTGATGTTGACAATCACGTTGGGGCGGTGCATGATGCGCTCGCGCAGATCCACGAGGCGAGCATGCACGCCATCCCAATCATTGTCAACCTGTTGGGCTAGCTGGCGCAAGAAGAACAGGTGGCCAATCCCGCCCATCTGCTCAGTCGCCCAGCCCGCCTCATCAAACAGCCCCGCAAGGTAGGCTCCCACCAAGCGGTGGCCGGCTGGCGCAAGGGCGGCTTCGAGTTGGGCTTTCTCCTCTAGCACCAGCTGGCGGATGCGTTCGCGGTTGTCCAAGCGAGCGGTGAGCAGCACATCGCGCATGATGCTGAATAGCTCGCCCATATTGTCGCGGGTGGCTTTGCCGCGCACCATCAGGCGGGTTGCCCCGCGCTCGGTATTGGCTATTGCCGCCGACCACGCCTGCGCCCCAATGCCGCCAGTGGTGCGCCCGATGCGCTGCGCGAGGCTCACAAAATCCTCCGTGTCGGTGCCCGTCTCAAACAGGATCCGCCCAATCAACCCACAGTAGGGCACCAGTTCCTGCGGCAGGCAGTGCAGATCAAAGGCTAAATCTACGTAGCCAATGCCACTCGTGGCGAGTTCGTGGTAGAGCACCAGCGTACCGAGTTGCTCCAGCTGCTCGGTTGGGGTGGGGCGTTCGTGGCGATCCAGATCAGCTAGCGTGAGCGCAGGGATCAGCGCAATCGCTTCGGGTGGATCGGGCGTTTCCTGCATCTGTTTCAACGTGCGGGTATTCGCAATGATTGCCTGCACATCCGCATCCGAAAGCGTCGCCCGCACCGCCGCCAACCGCTGCTGCTCGGCTTCAGCTTCGCGGCGGGCGTGGTCGGGGTCAGGCTGCAAGATCACCGTCGTGCGGTGCTGATTGTTCAGCAGCAGGTCGCGGATCAGCATCTCAAAGAAGGGCGTGTCGCTGGCAAGGCGATGCTTGATCGCCGCGAGCGGTTGCTCAAAAGCGAGCGGTGCAAGCGGATCATCGCCGTGCAGCCACGTCGTCAGCGAGCGGATCATCACCGCCAAGCCGCGTGGAAACGACCCAGTGTTGCGCTCGCGGAGCTGGAACTCAACCGTATTCACCGCCGCCTCAATCGTATTGCGATCTATGCCCTGCTCGGCAAGCTGGGTAAGCGTGATCAGGATAACCTGCTCTACCTTGCCCACATCATCGAATGCGATGCCCTTCATGCCGACGCTAAACGTCCCTTGCCGCAGATCCTCATCGAAGCCGGAGTGGGTCAAATCCTCGCCCAAGCCGGAATCGAGTAGGGCTTTGTAGAGCGGATTGGCGGGCGTGCCCAGCAGGATCTGGTCGAGCATTTCAAGGGCTAGCACTAGCTCTGCATCGTTGGTGGTGGGCAACGCCCAATTGACTGAGACCATGCTTTTTTTGCTCAGGTCTTCGTCAGCATCCACGCTGTAGGAATACGTCAGGGTGCGCGGCGCATCGAAGGGCGGCTGAAGCGCAACATCCGAGTCGGGCGTGATTGGCTCAAACTCATCCAGATAGGCGGCAATGATCGCCAGCCGCTGCTGTGGGTCGTCATCGCCGTAGAAAAGATGCGCGCATTCGAGGGGTGGTAATGGGTGCGGTGAAACGCGCTGAACTGCTCGAACGTCAAGTCGGGGATGTGTGCGGGTAGCCCCCCCGACTCCACGCCATACGTTGTGTCGGGAAACAGCGAACGCTGGGCAAAGGAGTTGAGCGCACGTTCGGGTGCGCCAAACGCACCCTTCATCTCGTTGAACACCACGCCTTTGAAGATCAGTGGATCATCGGGGTTTTCGAGTTCGTAGTGCCAGCCCTCCTGCTCCAACACATGCGGCGTGAGGCGCGGGAAGAAGACCGCATCAAGGTACACGTCAATCATGTTGTAGAGGTCCTGCGTATTCTGGCTCGCCACCGGATAGCAGGTTTTATCGGGAAAGGTGAAGGCATTCAAGAAGGTGTTCAGGGAGCCTTTGATCAGTTCGACAAACGGCTCCTTGAGCGGGTACTTGCGCGAGCCGCACAGCACCGAATGTTCAAGGATGTGGGCAATGCCCGTGGAGTCGGTGGGCGGCGTGCGGAAGGCAATCCCGAACACTTTATTCTCATCATCATTCTCAATGGACATAATCTCGGCTCCGGTGCGGGTGTGGCGATACAGGCGCACCTGCGACGCAATTTCGGCTACATACGCATCACGTAGCAGTTCGAAGCCCGTGGCAATTTCCGTCGTCATAGAGGTCGCTCGCTTTCTGTGCAGCTAGACTGTGCAGCTAAGAATACAGGTCTTGCTGTCATTATGGGCAGAGCGGGCACGGCTGTCAACTCGTTGGGCGGGCGCACAGGTAGCCAAATAGCACCAGCACCCATGCCAGCAGCAGGCTCATCAGCACCAGCAACACCAGTACGAGCAGCGCAGTGGGCATGCCAAGTGGCGCAAGAGCGACGAGCAATGCGGGCGAATCCGGCGTGCCAAGCAGAGCCGGCAAGCCGAGTAGGTACAGCACGTTGGTGGAGCCGCGCAGCAATGCCACGCCTAGCACCGAGCCAGTGTGGTAGCTGATATGGGCAAACAGCCAACCCACCAGCCCGATCAGCAGCAGCGCACTGCTCGGACTGCTGCCGACGTGCAGCACCGCCCCCGCCAGTGCGCTGAAGATCAGCGCACGTCTGCCCATCAGGGGCAGCGCGACGGCTTGCACCACGCCACGCAGGATCACCTCCTCTAGCACCCCGCCGATGAACAGCACCCCACCGAGCGCAAGCAACGCGAGTGGCGCAGCAGGCGCGGGCGGGCGGGCCAGTAGCTCGCCGCTGACAACGGCAACGGGTGCGGCAAAGGCGAAGTGCAGCGCAGCCAAGCCGGGCACACTGCTCAGCATCAGCAGATGTAGCACAGGAACGCGCAGCCCCAAACCCACAGCGGAGAAGCGCAGATTGAGTTGGAGGAGCACCACCGCGCAGGCGAGCGCACTGCCCGCCAGCACTGCCAGATAGCCGAGCAGGGGCGGCAGGGCGAGCAGGGGCAGCACCAGCGTGAGCAGGCGCGTCAGGGGTAGCAACGTCAGGGCGAGCGCAAGGCGGGCGGCGTATTCTTGGCGGGCAAGGCTACTGTGCAGGCTCAAGCCGATCAGTAAGCCCACATACAGCCCAATGCCTAGCGATGGGCCATGCTGGGCGATGGCAAGCTCTAGGGCAGCAAATAGCGGCAGATACAGCCAGAAGCCGCCACCTGCGGTACGGCGGTGCGGATCAGGCGCGGAGTAGGTTGGGGGGGGCGTGTTCATTTCAATACCTAACACCTGACACCTAACACCTGACACCTTTATGCTATACTGTCATAAGGAAAAACGAATAGTCATACAGAAATCGTTGCCCAATGGAACTCAACGAATTACAGCATCAGCGTTTGCAAAAACTCGAGCGGCTTCAGGCGGTGGGACAGGAAGGCTTCCCTAGCACAAGCCAGCGCACCCACACGATTGGGGCAGCACTGGCGGATTTCGATGCCCTCGCCGATGCAGCCGCGCCACTCACCCTAGCAGGGCGGATCATCGGGGCGCGGCGCGTGATGGGCAAGCTCGCTTTCGCGCATATCAACGACGGCACGGGCGAGCTTCAGATCTGGCTTAGTCGCGGCGATCTGGGCGATCTGCTCTTTGATCGGTTTGCCGATGAACTGGATACGTTTGATATTGTCGAGGTGCACGGCACGCTACGGCGCACCAAACGCGGCGAGGCTTCGATCTTTGTGCAGGATCTGCGCCTGCTTGCCAAAGCCCTCAACCCGCCCCCCGAAAAGTGGGAAGGCTTGCGCGACGTGGAAGAACGCCTGCGCCAACGTTACCTCGATCTGATTGTGAATGAGGATCGGCGCGAGGTGTTCCGCAAGCGGGCCTTAGCGATCAGCAGCATGCGCGGCTACCTCGATGGGCGCGGCTTCGTGGAGGTGGAAACGCCCGTCTTGCAGCCGATCTATGGCGGCGCGGCAGCGCGGCCATTCATCACCCACCACAATCAGCTCGACCAGCAACTGTACCTCCGCATTGCCACCGAACTGTACCTGAAACGCCTGATTGTCGGTGGCTTTCCGGGCGTGTACGAGATCGGCAAAAACTTCCGCAACGAAGGCGTAGACCGCAGCCACAACACCGAATTTACGATGATGGAGTGTTACCTCGCCTACGCCGACTACAACGATATGATGCAGCTGACGGAGGCGATGTTCCGCCATATTGCGTTGGCTGTCACTGGCGGCCCGGCGGTCACATATCAGGGGCAGGTGATAGACTTTGCCCCGGCGTGGCAGCGCATCGGCTTGATCGAGAGCATTGCCGAGCAGACGGGCCTCAATGTCTTGGCGCACCCCGATCTCGATGATCTCTGGAGCCAGATCACGACCGCCAATCTGCACCACCGCAGCAAAGTCGAGCGCAAAGCAACGTGGGCAAAACAGGTGGATGAACTCTTTAGCACCTTTGTCGAGCCGTTGCTGATCCAACCCACCTTCGTCATAGATTATCCGGTGGAACTGTCGCCCTTAGCCAAACGCCACCCCACGCGGCCCGGCTTGACAGAACGCTTTGAGGCATTTGTGGGGGGTATGGAGCTAGGCAATGCCTTCTCTGAGTTGAATGATCCGCTCGATCAAGAGCAGCGGTTTCTGGAGCAGGGGCGGGCATATACGGCAGGCGATGATGAGGCCCACCAGATGGACACCGATTACATCAATGCGCTGATGTATGCCATGCCTCCAACCGGTGGGCTAGGCGTGGGCATTGATCGGCTCGTGATGGTGCTGACCGATCAGCCCACCATCCGCGAGGTCATTCTGTTTCCGCATCTACGTAGCCGGGAGGGGCATTGATATGCCACGCTCATTTAGTGTTGAACGTGAGAATCTGCCGACCGTTGTGCAGGGCTGGCTCCGCGCCGTCGGGCTAGGCGAGGAAGAGACAGTTGAGATCATCTTCACCGAGCGCGAAATCCTCCTCCGCCGCCCGATGAGTCCGCAGATGCGAACGTGGGCAAAAGGCATCAGTGATCGCTATGACCGTGCCTTCCGCGAGATTGTTGGAGTGTAGCGCGAGTACAGATTGGTGGGGTGTAGCGCGAGTACGTTGGAATCGCTACCGGCCGGTATATGATGGATACGACCAACACAACGCTTTATTTATCGCAGGATGATCTGCTTGATCTGCACGCCTACATCGTCGCAACGTATGGCGGCTTGCTCGGCATTGCCAGCCAAGATCGGCTGACAACCGTGCTGAACGCCCCCCGTCAGGCAATGTTCGGCGCAGAACTGTACCCCGATCTGTGCAGTAAAGCCTCTGTGATGACGTTCTTAATTATTAAGGATCACCCGTTTCTGAGTGGCAACGATGGCACCGCCCTGATCGCCATGTTGCGCTTTCTGGAAAGCAACGGGCACACGCTCCGCGCCGACATCGGCAGTGCCGAACTAGTCTGGTTGGTGCGGGCACTGGCCCACTCCGATATGGACCGGGAGGGGCTAGAGGCGTGGCTCCGTGAAAACGTCGTTGGAGCAAACCCACCATCCACCTTACAGGCAGAGTAGAGGCGGCGTGAGAACACTCTTTGTCAATGGCAGTACAACTCAATTGGGCTACCGGGTTGCCCTGCGGCTGCACCAGCACCCGCAGGTGCGCTTGATTCACCGGGCCAGCATGATCCCGCTCGAATTCACGCACGGCGATATGCTGGTGAGTACCGCCGCCGCCCAGCAGCTGGTGGCGTGGCTCCGCGCCGAACAGGTGGATACGCTGATCCACCTTGACGTGATCGGTGAAGATGCCCCCACCACCAACCGCGAAGCGGCCTTGCAGCACAACGTCATGGGCACGCTCACGCTGCTGGGGGCGTGTGCAGCCGCCGGTGTGCGCCGGGTGATTGTGCGGAGCAGCACGCTCGTCTATGGCGCACGCGCCAATCACGCCGCCTTCATCAGTGAGGATATGCCGGTGCAGAAAGCCCGCAAGTCGGGGCTGCTGCGCGACTACTGCGAACTCGATGCACTGACCCAGAGCTTTGCCCACAGCCACCCGCATATGGAAGTGGTCATCCTACGCTGTGCCAGCATTGTCGGCGATCAGGCGTGGTCGCCGTTGACTGCCTACCTAACCCAGCCCACCCCGCCCGTACTGATCGGCTACAGCCCGCGCATACAGGTGCTCCACCCCGATGATGCAGCCGATGCGGTGGTGCGAGCAGCACTCGGCGATGCGTGCGGCTCCTTCAATCTTGCCGCCCTTGAACCAATCCCCCTCGATCAGGCAATCCGCTTGACGGGGCGGCAGCCGCGTGGCGTGTTGCCCATTCCGGTTGCGCTAGCGGGTGCGTTGGGGCAGCGCAAGCAGCTCACCGGTTGGTTTGCCGATCTGGAGTTTCTCGTCTATCCCTGCGTTGCCGATCTGCGCCGCGCCACACACAGCCTGCACTGGCAGCCACGCCACAGTGCCTATGATCTCCTGCGCGGGCTAGCAACGCTGCACGCCGCCCCGCGTGCCACGCCGCCCCGCGCCCTGCCCCGGCCAGAATCGCCCTATGGAGAACGTGCCCGTGATTGAACCGACCGAACCGACTGAGCCGAGCCTAGCCCCACGCCAATGTGCTGCAACAACCCGCAAGGGGAGCCAGTGCCGCAACCCAGCCCTACCCGATAGGGCCTACTGCCGGATGCACACTGACTTGGACAGTCGCCTGCAAACAGCGCACCCCCCAGACCCGCCGCCTGCACCGCTTGGGCCGCCCTCACCGCTGCCGCTTGCCAAGCCTAACCCGGCCCAACTCACCACATTGCCTGCCGCGCTAGAGCTGCTGCCGCCAGTACGGGCAACCATCCAGAATCAGATCAGCCCCGATCAGGGTGTCCTTGATCTCGTGCGTGGGCTACGCATCGCCTTGCATCGCCTGCCACCGCCCCGTAGCCCGCAGATGCTCACGCTGCTGCACCGAGCCGGACACGGTGCAGGCGATCTGGTGCAGCCCGAACTGTGGGGCGAATTGGGTGAATTGCTCCACTACCAGCTCCGAGCCCTGCTCGACCTGCTTGAGAAACGGCTCTCTGGCAACTACCACACTGATCCGTATGGAACCGATCAAGATGTGATTACCTTGATGCGCCCCCTGTTCCAGTTTCTCTATCGGCGGTGGTGGCGCATCACCACCAGCGGGCTAGCCCACGTCCCCGCACACGGGCGGGCTATGCTGCTTGCCAACCATAGCGGTGTCCTGCCGTGGGATGCAACCATGATTACCGCAGCAGTATACGAGGATCATCCGGCGCGGCGGCTGGTACGCAGCCTGTATCTGGATTGGTTTAGCCACGTTCCGATCATTGCACCGCTCTTCACCGCACTGGGGCAAGTCGCCGCGTTGCCGGCCAATGCGGTGCGCCTGCTCGAAGAAGATGAACTGATCTGTATCTTCCCCGAAGGCGCAAAAGGCATCGGCAAGCCCTTCAGCCACCGCTATCGGCTCGCTCGCTTTGGGCGGTGCGGCTTCGTGCGGAATGCCCTGCAAACGGGCGCACCGATCATTCCCGTAGCCGTCATTGGGGCGGAGGAGATCTACCCCTTGATTGGCGATCTCACCCCCGTCGCACGGCTGATTGGCGCACCGTTTTTTCCGGTTACGCCATTCTTTCCATGGCTTGGCATCATCGGAGCCATCCCCCTGCCGACACGCTGGCACATCAGCTTCTTGCCCCCCATCGCGACAGCCCAGTATGGGGCGGCGGCGGCTGATGATCCTTTGATCGTGTTAATGCTGTGTGAGCAAGTCCGCCAGACGATCCAACACGAATTGGATCAACGTATTGCGGCCCGGGGATCTATCTTTTAGCAGGAACCGGCAGGGCGAGCTAGCTCTGCCAGCACGAGAAAGGGCAATCCCATGCGTGATGTAACGGAAGTGACGGCGCACGCGCTAGCGCAAGATACGAGCCGCGAGTATGCCGTTGCGCTGTTTCTCTCGCGCCTCTTTCACCCAATGCTACTCGGCATTGCGAGCTTCTTCCTGATCGGGCTAGCAGGCACCGACGCATGGCTGAGTGGGCTGGCGTGGGCGGCATTTGGCATTCTGGTGATGGTCGTCCCGCCCACGCTCTTCTTTGTGTGGCGCTTGCGGCAGGGCGCATACAGCGATGAGGATGTTTCCAACCGCACCCAACGCTACGAGCTGTATGCCTTTAGCCTTGCCAATCTGCTCGTTGGGGCGGGCCTGCTGTGGCTGCTCAATGCGCCCCCCGCATTCCTTGCGCTGCTGGCAAGCGGAGCCGCCGTCACCCTGATTGCCGCGCTGGTCAACCTGTTCTGGAAGATCAGCGTACACGGCTCCAGTGCCGCCTCGTTTGCCACGCTGGCCCTGCTCTACACCCCCGTGTTCGGGGTGCTGGCGTGGCTGGCTGCGCTCGCGGTGGGCTGGGCGCGGGTTCGCACCGGCAATCATACGGCCCTGCAAGTGCTCGCCGGCTTTGTGCTGGCCGCAACAAGTGTGGTGCTCATGTTCCGCCTGTTTGCCCTGCCCTGATGCCCGATCTAGATTGGCAGACACATCATTCCTGAACAGCATTCCGGCAACGGTGAAGAAACCCATACCGCTCCATACTTGGCTTCTCCCATGTTCAAGAAACCTATACCACTTCTTGAGTAAAGCTACCCCATTTCTTGCATTAAGAAACTTGACATACATTCCGGATTCAAACTATACTTATAGTATTAGTATTGCAAATAATACAAATGCTTAAATAATATGTTCAGTTTTCTTGCAGCTGTACTCCATTATGAGAAGACTGAATTGAAACAACCTCTTTGCCGGTAACTGTAAGTAGGTATATTAAGGTGTGCATGCTTACCAATCACCATTTACGCTGATACAAATCTTGGATTG
>JAAUTZ010000007.1:0-16490 GCA_012031225.1 Chloroflexaceae bacterium | reverse complement strand
TCTTGCAGCTGTACTCCATTATGAGAAGACTGAATTGAAACAACCTCTTTGCCGGTAACTGTAAGTAGGTATATTAAGGTGTGCATGCTTACCAATCACCATTTACGCTGATACAAATCTTGGATTGACACAATACTGCCCGTGCCAATCCACTTTCTCAGTCTGCTTAGATGTATCAAGTAGATGATGTTTGAATGATTACTGCAATCCCCCCAAAGGCTAAAATACGTTTTACGTGTTTTGGTGTTGGTTTGGTTCCTCAGAACCAGTAAAAAGCAGTAGGCTCTATGAATTACAATTGCTTAGCATAGGATGGGAAACGACCATGCATTTGTCTAACGTCACGAGATTCTGCATTCGCAAACTACGCCACGGTGAATACGAGCAGATGGAACAATGGAGTATGAGTCTGGCTCACAACGAGGCGGGAATGTGGCTGGGTGGGTTGACCATCATTGCTGAATATGACCGGCAAATCATTGGCTTCCTCGAATATTTTAGCACCCACATCGAGAATCTCTGGGTTGCCCCTGAGTGGCGCGGAAAGGGCATCGGCACGAGCCTTGTACACACCTTCGCCGAGTTGCAGCCGATCCGCCCACTTGTTGTGGCGAATGTACCTGTAGCTGCGGTGCCCTTTTTTCAAAGCATTGGCTTTGCGCGGGTTGTCCTCAACGATGTCATCGCACCCTCAGAACATGTTGCTCTTCACACTCAGGAGGGCGATATGCGGATGAACTGCTACAGTGAGCCTATGATGCCGCAGGTCGTGCCGATTCTCCGCCCGCGCCGCGCCGAAAACAACCATTATGTCTATCAACAATTGGGTTTAAGTGCCTAGCCCCGCGTAGCTACACAGCGTCGCCCGCACACCCCAGCTCCAGCCCAGTGAGCTGGGCCGGATGCTCCCTACACCCGCGTGTGCTACCCGTTGAGTTCACCAGCTTGCGCCGCGACACCTGTGTCGGATGCGTGCGCTTCAAGCCGGCTCTGGCGAGCTTCAAGCTCATCCAATTGGCTCCGCAATGCACGTTGCCACGCCTCCTGCTCAACCTGCATCGCCCGCACGCGGTACAGCACTTCCTCGCTCACGCGCTGCCCACTCCGTACCCGATCCGCAAGCAAGCCGATCAAGAAGGCGATAAACGCCATAATCAGCAGGGCCCCACCGATCATGAGCGATTGGTCGTTCGAGGCACTCAATAGATCCAGCCGCCGCCCGATAAACACATACGCCGCCCGCCCCAGCAGCAGGGTTGCCAGCAGCAGAAAGAAGCCACTGATGTAGCTGAACGTTTTGAGCGGCTCGTAGGTGGCATAGGTCCGCGCAATCGTTGCCGCTTGGCGTTTGACGAAGTTCCAGTTGCCGCGATGCAGCTTCGAGGGCCGATCTACAAAATTGGTGCGGATCGGCACGGTAGCGACAGTCAAGCGACGTTTGCCCGCTTGGATCAGGCTCTCGACGGTATAGGAGAAATCGGTGGTGACAAAGGTTCGCAATGCTGCTTCCCGCGAGAGGGCCCGAAAGCCGCTCACCGTGTCGGGCACGTCCGTATCGGATGCCCACCGCACTACCGAGCTACCCAAATGTTGCAGCCACTTCTTCAGCGGCGAGAAGTGTTCGAGCTGCTGCACCTGCCGATCACCAATCACGACATCGGCTTTGCCCTGCAAGATCGGCTCGACAAGGCGCGGGATCTCACTGCCCGGATATTGGTGATCGCCATCGGTATTGACAATAATATCCGCGCCCAGCTTGAGAGCCGTATCTATCCCCGTCTGATACGCTGCCGCCAACCCTTTATTACTGGTATGCTTGACGATGTGATCCGCACCGTGTTTCAGGGCGATGCGGATCGTATCATCGGTGCAGCCATCATCAATGATGAGGATGCAAATATCGCTGATGCCGGGAATGCTGCGCGGCAGATCATCCAGCACCGCCGCAATCGTATCACGTTCATTCAGCACGGGGATCTGGATCACGAGCTTCATGCAGTTCCTCGTTGTGGGCCGCGCCACCGACCCCGTAGCCGTGCAGCTAACTAACGGGCGATCTTGCCCGCGATGAAATCTTCCGTCATCTGAAAGGCTTCATTATCGGTGTATTGGCGCGGTGGTGTTTTCATAAAGTAGGCACTCGGTGCATACAGCGCACCGCCCAGCTTGCGATCCAGCCCGATTCGGGCGCAGCGGATCGCATCAATCACGACCCCCGCCGAGTTGGGTGAATCCCATACTTCCAGCTTGAGTTCTATATTCAAGGGCACATCGCCGAAGGTGGTTCCTTCCATCCGAATATAGGCCCACTTGCGATCTCCCAGCCACGGCACGTAATCACTAGGGCCTACGTGAACATTGCCCGGCGGCAGGTGCGTGCCCAGCTGACTCGTCACCGCATTGGTTTTGCTAATCTTCTTGCTCTCCAGCCGCTCCCGATCAAGCATATTCAGGAAATCGGTGTTGCCGCCAAAGTTGAGTTGGTAGGTGCGATCCAGCCGCACGCCGCGCTCCTCAAACAGGCGCGTCAGGACGCGGTGCGTAATCGTTGCGCCAACTTGGCTCTTGATGTCATCGCCGATCAGCGGCAAGCCCTTCGCCGCAAAGCGTTTGCGCCACTCCTCTTTACTCGCAATAAAGACCGGCACGCAATTGATCAGGGCACACCCCGCCTCAAGCACCTGCTCGGCATACCACAGCGTGGCTTCCTCGCTGCCCACCGGCAGGTACGACACAACAACATCGGTGCGCGTTTCGCGCAGGATTGCGGCTACATTATCCACTTCACGCGGCGATTCGTCAATCAAGGGGCGCACATACCGGCCCAGTCCATCGAAGGTCGGCCCGCGATGCACGGGCACATTCAGGTGGGGCACATCGGCAAATTTGTAGGTATTGTTTGGCTCGGCAAAAATCGCCGCCGAAAGATCTGCGCCTACTTTGCCCTGCACTACATCAAACGCCGCCGAGAACTCAATATCGCGGATGCGGTAGCCGCCCAAGTTGACGTGCATCAAGCCGGGCACATCTGTTTCATCGCTGGTATGGCGATAATACTGCACACCCTGTACAAGCGATGAGGCGCAGTTGCCCACCCCAATGATCGCAACACGAATTTTTCTACTCACCGATCTGCTGTCCTTTCAATGCTGAAGTCTCTGGTGTCGGGAATTAGCACGGGTTGCGCGGAATAGCGCAACCCCAAAACTTATCGTATTATACCCCGTGTTGATACCGGGCACACACGCCATTTGGCTAGGTGCCGCTACGTCCGCGCTTGGGCGCGTGGGGCACACGGATGATCGCCTTGCCAGCGCGTGATCTACGCCTAAGACGTACACGGGGGGAGTATTGTTGCGAGGTGGCTACAGCCTGCCCCGCCACCGCCTACTGCCAACTCCAGAAGGCGACCCGCCCCCGCGCAATCGGGCGCGGCGTGCCGCCAGCCAGTGGCACTACCAGAATCTGCACCTCATCATCAGCGGCATCAGCCGCACTGCCCGGCAGCACAAGTGCATCGCTACCCGGCGACCACAGGCGATGGCTCAGGGCATACTGATCGAAGAAGGGCAAGAACTGCGCGACAAACTCCTCAGAGGGCTGGAAGCGGAGCAGCAATTGGCGTTCGTGCGTAGCAACTTCCACTACCCACAGCTGGAGCAGGGGATCGTCGCGGCGCGGGGCAGGCGGCGGATGATGCCCGTTGGTGGATGCGCCATTCCTCAGGGGGCGCGGGGCAACCTGCCGGAAGGTTGCAGGATCGAGGCGCAGATAGGCAATGTAGCGTCCATTGGGCGACCAGAAGAACGCCAACACGACCTCATCTGCGAGCGTCAAGGTGCGGACATCGCCGGTGTGTATATCCAGCAGGTGCAGCGGCCCGTAGAAGTGGCGGGCGGGCAACGTCGGGCAGATGTAGGCGAGCAACGGCTGCATCGGACTCCACGCTAGCGCAACGCCGCCCTGATGCGGCAAGGCGAGCTTTTCGGGCTGGCTCGCACAGCCGATCACCATGCGGCTATTGCGGCTATCGCGCACCGTGTACGCCCAGTAATCACCATTGGCCGCAATGCTAGGGGCTTGGAACATCCCCGGCTGCCCCTCCGCAACTACGTGCGCCGATCTACCCCGCATCGGCTGGGCGGGGATAAACTCCAGCCGTGCATCGGCTCCATCTGCCCCCGTGTGGACCAGCAGCTGCTCGGCACGCGGCGACCACTGCCAGAAGCACGGCTGCCCCACTGTGAGGAGCTGCGGCGCAGGTGCGGCGGTATCCGTAGGGTAGGCGAGGTGTAGCCCAAGCCCCGCTGGGTGTGCCGCAAGAAAGCTGATCGCCTGACTATCGGGCGACCAATAGAGATAGAAGGGGCGTTCAGTTCCATCTCGATAGAGCGTGCGGAACAATGGCCGCTCCGGTGCAGCGTAGGCTTCCGCTACCACCAGCGCACCGCCGCGAGCATCGGTGGTAGTGGCTGCAAGGTGCTGTCCATTCGGCGACCACGCCGGAAAGTGGAAGCTCGCGGGCATATCCACACTCAGCACCGCCATCTGCGTACCATACGGATCAACCACACCGAGTTGCCCCTGCGGATTGACGAACGCGATCTGATTGCGATTCGGAAAATGTAGCCCCAAGATAATCCTTACCCCACGCCAAATTACTTCTACTGGTAGTCTAGGGAGTTTCCCAACACCTGTCAACGCAGGGTCTAATCATCCCTTCATTGCGGCAGTGGGGTGCATCTGATATACTACTGCACAGAATGATTCTATCTGCTGGGGATTCTACGCAGCAACTAGAACGGGATTACTATGCAAGACCAGTCCTTCGTGCGAAATTTCTCGATCATTGCCCATATTGATCACGGCAAAACAACCCTCTCGGATCGGCTGCTCGAAACGACGGGGACGATCACCTCCCGCGAACGCCGTGAACAGCTCCTTGATGCGATGGATCTGGAACGCGAAAAAGGGATCACGATCAAAGCCAAAGCGGTGCGAATGCACTATACCAGCGCAGATGGTCAAGATTACATCCTGAATTTGATTGACTGTCCCGGCCATGTAGACTTCACCTATGAAGTGAGCCGTGCGCTCGCCGCGTGCGAAGGTGCGCTGCTAGTGGTGGATGCCGCGCAAGGCATTGAGGCCCAGACGCTAGCCAATGTCTACCTCGCCCTAGAGAACGACTTGACGATCATTCCCGTGATTAACAAGATTGACCTACCCGGCGCAAACCCTGAACAGGTTGCCCAAGAAGTAGAGGATGTGCTGGGGCTGGATAAAAACGATGTCATTCTGGCCTCTGCCAAAGAAGGTATTGGCATTGATGCAATCCTACAGGCAATCGTCGAACGTGTCCCGGCTCCTACCGGCACGCTGAATGTTGAAGCGCGGGCTTTGATCTTCGATGCCCACTACGACTCGTACAAGGGCGTGATTGCCTATGTGCGCGTGGTGGATGGGTTCTTCCGCACCAATGACCGCGTGCAGTTCATCGGCACGACGGCCTACGCCGATATTCTTGAATTGGGTGTGTTCCGTCCGGGGATGACCGCGCTCCGTGAATTAGCGGCGGGCGAGGTGGGCTACATTGCCACTGGGCTAAAGTCGGTAGATGAGTGTCAGGTTGGCGATACGATCACACTTGCCGCCAATCCCTCGTTCGCGCCACTGCCCGGCTATCGGCCCGCCAAGCCGATGGTCTTTGCGGGCTTGTTCCCCATTGATAGCAACGCCTACGGCGATCTGCGCGAAGCTCTCGAAAAGCTCAAGATGAATGATGCCGCACTGTCGTTTGTGCCCGAAAGCAGTAGCGCACTCGGCTTTGGCTTTCGCTGCGGCTTTCTTGGGCTGCTGCATATGGAGATTGTGCGCGAACGGCTCGAACGGGAGTATAAGCTCGATCTGCTCATCACCGCGCCCAGCGTGGAATATCAAGTCCTCAAAACCAACGGCGACCTGATCGAGGTGGATAACCCCTCCGAAATGCCCGATGTCGGCATTATTGCGGCGATTGAGGAGCCGATTGTCCAGATCAACATCATCGCCCCCAAACGCTACATTGGGCCCATTATGGAGTTGGTCACGAGCAAGCGCGGCTCGTTTGAGCATATGGAGTATCTTGATACGCAACGTGTGCTGCTTAAATATCGTATGCCGTTAGCAGAGATGGTCATAGATTTCTACGATCAACTCAAGAGCCGCACACAGGGCTATGCCTCGCTGGACTATGCCCTCGCAGGCTACCAAGAATCGGATCTGGTCAAGCTCGACATTCTCGTGAATGGGCAAGCGGTAGATGCGCTCTCGGCCATTGTCCACCGCGACATGGCCTATGGGCAAGGGCGCGAGCTGGTTGATCGGCTCCGCAAGCTGATCCCGCGCCAGATGTTTGAAGTGCCGATCCAAGCGGCAGTCGGGAGTCGGATCATTGCCCGCGAAACGATTCGGGCAATGCGGAAGGATGTGCTTGCCAAATGCTACGGCGGCGACGTGTCCCGTAAGCGCAAGCTGCTGGAGAAGCAGAAAGAGGGCAAGAAGCGCATGAAGATGGTTGGCAGTGTTGAGATTCCGCAAGAAGCCTTCACCGCAATCCTAACGCTGGGTGAAGGCAAGCAAGAGGTACGCAAGGCCTAGCCTACGTGCCCCCCATTATCTATATTAAGGAGAGATGTACCGTGAAGTGGTTCCCCACTCAGATTGTTGTGTTGCTACTCGGACTCGTGTTGTTGGCTGGCTGTGGCGCAGGGGCAAACACCCCCGCCGCAACCCCCACCCCCGATAGCCCGGTGCTATTTAGCATCAATGATACCGTTGTCACCCGCGCTGATTTTGAGCAGCGTTTGGAAGAAACGCTTGGCCCAATCCTCACCCAGATGCGGATGCAGGGGCAGAGCGAAGAAGAGATTGTCGCCCTTGCTGATGAGCAGAACGTCCGCCAGTCTATTCTCGATGAAATGATCCAGCAAGAACTGCTGACCCGCATCGCCCGCGAAGAAGGGCTAGGCGTAGACGCAGCCGAGATTGACGCGCAGATCGAACAGCGTAAGCAATTCACGGGGATGGAAGGAATGGCAGGGATAGAAGGGGTCGAAGGGGTCGAAGGAGTCGAAGGGGTCGAAGCCGCCGAGATGACCGCCGACGAAGAAGCCGCCCTGCGCGAAGAACTGACCCAGCAGCAGCTAGTGTTACAGATGGTTGCCAAGCACACCACCGCCGATATGTTCAACTCGCGCCACATTCTGGTGGAAAACGAGGAGACCGCCAACGAGGTGCTGGAGAAGCTGGAAGCGGGTGAGGACTTCGCGGAACTTGCCGCCGAATACTCCACCGATCCCGGCTCGAAGGATACGGGCGGCGCGTATGGCTGGGTTGCCCGTGGCAACTTCGTGCCGGAATACGAAGAAGCAGCATTTACGGCAGAGCTGAACACCCCCGTGATTGTCCAGAGCCAGTTCGGGTTCCACGTCATCATTGTCGAGGAGCGCCAAGAGGATCGCCCCTACGATGACATTGAGCAGCTGCGCCAGAGTGGCAGTGCCCAGCAGCATTTTGAAGAGACCTTCCTGCCGTGGTACGAAAGTATCCGCCAAGCCGCAGAGGAAGATGGTACCCTAGTCATCAATGCCGATGTGGATATTGCAAGTATCCCGCTCCCCTTCCCCGCCGAAGTACCCGCGATGCCCGCCATGCCGGAAGGCATGCCCGATGTTACGATTGAAGAGCTTGAGCCGACCCCAGCCCAGTAACCCTACGACAGCCACCACCCCCGTGCAGATCGGCGTGGTGGGCATAGGCACTGGCGCTCCCGCGCTGCTAACCCAAGCAGGGCGGGAGCGGCTCGTCCAAGCCGCGCTGATCTTCAGCCCCACCCCGCACCATCCCGCCCTTGCTGGGCTACCAGTGCATGCGCTTGCCCTCGATCCAGCCCAGCATACAGTCGTGCTAGAATATGCCACTGTTCACGGCAACGCCACCCTCGCCTTGCTCGGCAGCCCCGACGATCATCCCGCAATACTCGCGTGGTATCGCACACAGGGCTGTGCGCTGCACCTCGTGGCGGGCGTAAGCATGGCCGCCGCGTGGCGGGCAATGCTGCCGGACGATCCCGCCCTACCCACAGCCCACCTCTATCACCTTGCGCCGCTCCTTGCCCATGATTGGCTGGCAGATACACCGATCATCAGCGACGTGCAGGCATGGAGTGTCACCCAGCAACGCGGTGCGTACCAGCCCCCGCGCCTACCCTACCCGCTCCAGACCACTGCCGCCGCCCTCATCTGGCTTGCCCCCCTCCCGACCACCGCTATGCTATCCGAACTAACCGACCTGCTGCTGCGGCACTACCCCGCCGATCATCCGGCATCCCTGCTCAGCGTTGACCTCGCGGGCACACCACAACCACCGCACGCACTCACCCTCGCCGCTGTGCCTGCGCTTGGCGTGCCCGCCAGTGGCTCCTGTGCCCTCTACCTGCCGCCGCTTGCGCTTGCCGCCCAACGCCGCAGCACCGCCGCCCTTGAATGGGTAGTAGCCCGCCTGCTCGGGCCCGGCGGCTGCCCGTGGGATGTGCAGCAAACCGCCCAATCGCTGCGAGCAACCCTGCGCGAAGAAGCCTACGAAGTGCTCGAAGCCCTCGATGCACAGGATACCCCCGCCCTGTGCGAGGAACTCGGCGATCTGCTCTTGCAAGTGGTGGTGCAGAGTGAGATGGCTCGGCAAGCAGGCGACTTTGCCCTGCCCGACGTGTTGGAGCAGATCACCAGCAAGCTAATCCGCCGCCACCCGCATGTCTTTGGCGACCTGACGGTGAGTGATACCGGCACGGTGCTGGATAATTGGGAGCAGATCAAAGCGCACGAACTCCGCACCAAAGGGCGCACCCGCGAGAGTGCCCTTGATGGCATCCCCCACGATCTGCCGGCTCTTGCCACGGCCCAGAAGTATGGCGCAAAAGCCGCCCGCATCGGCTTTGATTGGGCTACGCTAGAGCAAATTTGGGGCAAGGTGGATGAAGAACATGCCGAGCTACGCGCCGCTTACGCTGCGTGGCAGGCGCAGCCCACCCCGGCCACCCACGCCCACCTGCGCGAAGAGTTTGGCGATCTGCTCTATGCGGCGGTGCAACTCGCCCGTTGGCTCACGATTGATGCCGAGAGTGCCCTGCGCGAAGCCAATGCCAAATATCGCCGCCGCTTCCAGTATGTCGAGCGCGACTTGCGCGAACGCGGGCAGACCTTACAGGAGCTAACCCTAGCGGAGAAGGTGGCCCAGTGGCACGCCGCCAAGCAGCACACCGCTGCTGAGCAAGCATCGGCAACCCCACCTACGCCCGTATGAAACCACCGCTCGCGCTCAAGCTCGATGACCATGTGCAGCTCCGCAAGCCGCACGCCTGCGGCGGCGATACGTGGCGCATCACGCGGGTAGGGGCCGAGATCGGCATCGTCTGCCAGACCTGCCAGCGGCACATCCGCCTGCCGCGGGCCGAGCTAGAGCGGCGCGTGCGGCGCGTGTTGCCCCCGCCTACTCCACCGCTAGCGTGAACAGCACCATACTCTGATCCACCGCCTGTGGATCATCAACCGGCAGGCGGGCAAACGTGACCGGATCGTACACCCCTAGATCCAGCGTATAGCTTCCGGCGGGCAACGCGGGGAGCACCATATCGGCCCGCTCCAGCACCAGCTCGCCCGCTTGCCACTGCGTCGGCGGGTAATCGGGGCGCAGGGGTGCATCACGCTGGGCCACCCGCGTACCATCGGCGGCATACACATGCACAAACAGCCAATAATCCAATGGCAACGGCTGATCTACCTGCCAGTACAGATTGATCTGAAGCGACTGCTCTGTATCTGCCACAAGCCGCGTTGCCGCTACCCCTTCGAGCGGGCTAATCTGGGCCCGCAATGCGCCCGGCTGCACCTCGTAGCCGAGTAACTGCAACAGCCCACCAAACTGCACGTCCCGCCGTGCGAACGGGATCATGTGCGGGTGCTGCCCAAGATCCAGCACGGCTCCGCCCGGCCCCGGCCGCAGCCCCTCAGCACGCGGCGCGAAGCTCGCTAGCACGCGGTTCTCATCAATCAAGCGGAAGTATTGCTCGCGGCACTGCGGGCGGCGGCGATCCTCATTGATAATCAAGTAGCGAAACCCGCGCTGCTGATACCACGCCGTCGGATGCGCACACACCCGCGCCATGGGGAATACCACCGGATCGCCCGACCACTGCACCGGATTGCTATCTACCGCAGCCAGCATGCCGCGCGGCTGGGCCCGCAATACATCCGCCGCCGAGCGCATCGTGTGCGGTTGGCTCCAGTAGCGCAACAGCCACGCCGTATCGCTGATTTGCGGCCCAAGCAGCAGCGCAATCAGCACCCCTGCGGCGATGGAGCGCGGCAGGCGCACGGGAAACAGCCGCGCGAGGGCCAGCGTACCCGCCGCCGCCAGCAGCAACACCAACGGAATGATCGGCAGCAGGTTGCGTGAGAAGTGGATCGTAAAGGAAAGCAGCAAGCCAACCTCGGCCACAATCGCCGCCAGCAACAACCACGTCGGGCGCGGCGCACGCCACAGCAGCAGCGGCAAGCCCAGCAGCAGTAGCAGCACGCCTGTTGGCAGCAAGCCCTCGCGCCAAAAGAAGCGCATATACTGCTGCACGGGGAAGCGTCCGCCGAACGCGCCAGAAGTTGGCGGCGAGTAATCTACCACCTTGCCCGTGAACGAATTGATGAAGCTCTGCCAATCGAGGATGATATAGGGGGTGGTGAGCAGGAACACCACCGCTGCGACGGCCCCGCTCGCTAGCAACGGCACAAGGCTACGCCCCAAACTCCGGCGTTGCCAATACAGCATATGCGCGAGGGGCACACTCACCGCCACCATCAAGGCATTATACTTGGTTCCCGTCGCTAAACCCACCGCTAGCCCGGCCAAGAGGTAGCCGTGCCAACGTCCGGCGGTGGCAATCGCCCACGCTCCCAACAGCACCAATACCGACCACAGCCCCGTCGGTACGTCAGTGGTGATGAATTGGCTATGCTCAATGTGGTAGCTACTCACCGCCAGCAGCACGCCCGCCAGCAGCCCCGTCTGCCAGCCGTACATGCGCGTGCCAAGCAGATAGAGCGCGGGCACTGTTGCTGCACCGAGTAGCGCAGTCAGCGCACGCTGCCAGATGTACAGATCGGGGGCGGTGGTGAAGAAGAACGTATCTCGCGGGAGCTGTTCAAGCGGAAGCCCCAAACCCGTGAGGCTGCCCCACCAGCTATACAGATGGGTAACGCTAGCGAGCATGTAGTAGTACAGCGAGGGGTAGAAGAAATTGTACGGGTGCAGATCACCGGTCTGGGCCATCCGCACCGCAATCCGAAAGAGCGCCGGCTCATCAGGATGCTCAACGTAGGGCAAGCCCCAGCCCAGCGTCAGCCCGCGTAGCAGCAGGGCTAGCCCGAAGAGTAGCAGGGGTGCGGCCCACGTCCAAGGCGCGGGCAAGCGCGGGGGCAGCGGATCAGGCGCAGTGCGGTCTGCGGATTGTGGTGCTGGCTCACGGTTCACGCTCTGATTGTACCATGCTTGACGCGGGATACGGTGTCTGCCAAAGCACAACCGGCTGTGGTATCATGAAGTTGGAGTGAGGAGCCAACCTACAGGCGACAGCAATTGCTGCGCCCCACTGAGCGCAAGAGAGGGATACGCCGTGATGACTGAGACAGACCAGACCGCACACCAACCGCCAGAAACTGGACCCCCATCTGTCGCGGCCCTTCAGCGTATGCCGCTGCTGCTGCAAACAGTACAGACGAGCATCCACGCACAGGTTGCCCTGATCCAGCGCACCGCCCCCGCTTTCAGTGGGCAACGCATCCCGCTCACGCGCCTCGAAGTTGCCTTGCAGAGCCAGCAATCCGGTGTCGTGCTGCTTGAAGGTCCGCCCGGCAGTGGGGTAACTACCCTCTTGGCTCACCTTGCCAGCACGCGCCCTATGCCGTTCTGGTTTGCCGATGCGGATCAGGGCAACGGTGTAGCCGCCCTCGCCGCACAGATCATCGCCCTATACGATCTAGACGTGCCCCTCATTCCACCGGCCACACGCATTGATGCCCACGCCCTCGAAGCAGTGCTGCTTGCTGCTGTGCAGCGCAAGCCCGACACACCGTTAATTATCCTAATTGACATGCCCACCTGTACGGCGCAGCCATTGCGTTCGATGCCATTGCTGCTGCCACGCACCCTCCCTGATGGCTGTATGCTGGTGATCGGGACCCAGTCCACCACAGAGCTGCCATTCACGCCGCTTGAACAGATTACCATCCCGCAGCGCGGCAGCGGCAGCCTGCGCGATCAATCGCAACTGCTCCTACGCATGGGCTGCACGAGTGCCGATATAATGAGCCTGATTACCGCCGCGCAGGGCAATCTGCTGCATCTGCGGCTAGCCTACCAGCTTGTGCAGGCTGGCGTGCTAACGGTGGAACAGGTGCGCCCAGAGCTATCCGCCCTGTATGCCCTGTGGTGGCAACCCCTCACCGCACAGGAGCAACGCCTTGCGCTGCTGCTTAGTGCAGCAGGCGAGCCGCTCCCGCTTGGCCTGTGCCAGCAGATTCTCCAATTCGATCCCCAGCCCGCCCTCAGCCAGTGGCACACGCTCGGCTTGGTGCAGCTCACCGCCACCCACGTCAGTATTGCCCACTGGAGCCTGTGCAGCTTCATCCATACCCACGCCACCGATGCACTGGCGGCGATGCACGCCACACTGGCCCGCACTGCGCTACACATCTTTGAACAGGATGGCTCACTCGGTAGTAGCCCAACCGACATACCCCACACCGCATCATCCAGCCTTGATCAGGTCGGGCACTACCTTGCGCGGCAATTCTCGCGCCACGCCGCCCTAAGCAACCCTGCCCAGCGGGCTGCGCTGTTGCCCTATGTAACCCAGCGAGCGTGGGTACGGGCCCAAGAGCGGCGCACCAGCAGCCTGATTGATGCCGCGCACGATGCCGCGTGGGAGCTACGCGATGCCGCGCACACGGGGGATGTTGTGCGGCTGGTGCGGGCCGCCACACTCACCGGCTCCTTGATTGCCCTGTCCCAGACCATGCCGCCGGATGCCGCCACCAACGCGCTGCATGTCGCTGTTGAACGGCTCGGACGCGAAACGGGCTTGCGCCGCGTGCAGACGTTGATCGAGCAACTGCCCGATGCCCACCCTAAAGCCTTCGTGTTACGTCAAGTTGGCGAGGCATGTTATGCCCTGCGGATGCGTACCTCCGCGCTGCGCCTCCTCTCGCAAGCCCTCGATATTGAGGAGCTGAAGTTTCCGGCGACGTGGCACGAACAGCGCGATACCCTGCACACCGAACTCGCCCGCACCGCCTTGCAGCACACCGATGTTGCGGTGGCGTTGCAGATTGCTCGCCGGATTACCCACGTCGAACGACGCGGCGCACTCGAAACCGAGATTGTGCGCTGGCTCTTGCAGCACGAACAGTACGCCACCGCCCAGCAACTCGCCAACCAGATCGAGCATACGAGCATGCAGGCATGGGCCCAGTCGGAAGTCGTTGTGCGGCTGGCACGGGTGGGTGCAACCGACGACCCGGATGCGCTCCTCAGTACCATAGCCCTCGAAACTGCCCGTTCGTGGGCGGTGATCGAATTGGCGTGCGACCTCGCCACCCACCACGAAGAAGCGGCGATTGCCCGCATTGAACAACTGCCCACCCCGACCCAACAGGATCGCGGGCGGGCCCAGCTCGCGCAAGCCCTCGCCGATGCCAACAAAGACGGCGACGCGCTCGATGTCGCTGGACGGATTCAGGATGTTGCCGTGCGCGTGTCGGCTCTGCTCGATCTGCGCCTGCGCCTTGAAGGATTGGTGGCAATGCTGGCCCTAGAGCAAGCAACATCTGTGATTAACCGCCTGCCGCGTGAGGTGCGCGTGCCACTCGTGGCCATGCTCGCAGCCGCGTATGCCTCGCTTGGCAACCGCGCCAAAGCCTACGAAGTCGCGCAGCAACTGCCCACCGGCGAGGAGCAAGATCGGGCCCTCTCACGGGTGGCGGTAGCCCTTGCCCAGCGTGGCGATACGGCGGATGGGATTGCCGCTGCCCAAGCCTTAGCCGACGTGGATGAACGGGACTGGACCTTGGATGAGCTGACCCACCTACTGGCCGAGCGGCAGGAATGGGCACAAGCCCAAGCGATAGCCGCGCAGATCAGTGCCGCCCGCGAGCGAGATCGGGCCCTTGCTGATCTGGCGATTGCGCGGGCCCGCTCCAATACGCCACTTGCTGCAATGGAGAGCCTTGCGGCAATCCTTGTGCCAGATGAGTACATCCGCGCCATCACCATGGCCGCTCCCGCTCTGGTTGCCAGTGGCAACGCGGCAGCCGCCCGGGCCCTGCTAGATAGCGACCATCACGCGCTCACCATCCAGCAACAGAGCCGCGTCCTCGCGGTCATTGCCGCCGCGTTGCTCGAACAAGGCACGCCCGACGATCTGGCGCAGGCACGGAGCCTGATCCCCACCATGTCTGAACCACTTGACCAAGCCCGCACTCACCTTGCGCTGGCCCACCACGCCACCACGAGCGATCCGCAGGTGGCTTTTGCTGAACTCGGTGCAAGCATGCAGGTTGCCCTCTATGGGCGCGATGATCTGTTCCGGGTGTTGCCCCATGCCGCGCATGTATTTGCCCTGCTTGGTGGCACCGCCCTACTCGATACCCTATCGGCCGCAATTGAGGAGATTGATCATTGGGCGTAATCCATTCGCGCACTACCCGCCTGTTCTTGTTCATCAGCGCAGTGGTCCTCTTTCAGGTGGTGGTGATTGCCACTCTGCTCACCCCCCTCACTGCCACCCCCGCCGTTGACCCTGATGCGGATCTGTTTGTCGTCCGCATCCACGCGCCGACCCCGCCCATCACGGCCCGCTTGGTAGCAACTGGCGTAGATTTGCTGGAGATGCGCGATGGTGCCGATCTGTTTGCGCTGGTCACACCCGATGAATACAATCGCTTGCTGTCCGCTGGCTGGGCAGTTCGCATTGATGCGGTGCAAACTGAGCTGCTCACCGCTGCCCGCATCCAGCCCTTTCTGGGCGGCTACCGAACAACTGCCGAAATTGAGCGTGATCTGCGGGCACTTGTAGACCAATACCCCACTCTCACCCGCCTGCAAGATTACGGCGACTCGTGGGAGAAGCAACAGTCGGGCGGCACGGCAGGGCACGATCTTTGGGCATTGCACCTGCGTAGCCCACACCCACCCACCCAAACCCTCACTGCCACCACGCCGATCTCGAAGCCCGTCTTTTTCCTGATGGCTGCGATCCATCCGCGTGAGATCGCCGTCACTGAGATCGCTATGCGCTTTGCTGAATACCTGCTCGCGGGCTACGGCACAGATGCAGAGGCAACGTGGCTGCTGGATGCTTACGATGTAGTCGTCGTGCCCCTCGTCAACCCCGACGGCTACCGCCTTGCGGAGCGGGAACTGTTCCAGCGCAAGAACCGCAACCTGACCCGTTCGGCAAGCTGCGCCGAACCGCCGACTAGCGGCAATCAAGGCGGCGTGGATTTGAACCGCAACTTTGGCTATCGCTGGGGCAGCGTAGATACGCCCTTCACCAACCCGTGCAGCCAGACGTATCCGGGCCATGCCGCCGCCTCAGAGCCAGAGACCCAAGCGATCAAAGCCATCCTCCGCACGCTCTACCCGCGCCCCAGCGATGCCCCACGCCCCGCCGATGGGGTCGCCGCGCCGGATGACACCACTGGCGTAATAATCACGCTGCACTCCTACTCCGATCTGATTCTGTGGCCGTGGGGCAGCAGCCCTGCGCCCGCCCCCAATGCAGACGGGCTTGAGCGGCTAGGGCGGCGGATGGCAACCCTGAATGGCTACACCCCCGCGCAAAGTGTGTACCTCTACCCCACTTCGGGGACAACGGATGACTGGGCCTATGCCGAGCTAGGCGTGCCTGCCTACACCTATGAGATCGGCCCGATGTTTGGGCCGTGTGGCGGCTTTATGCCCCCGTTTGAATGTATGGACAACTATCAACGCGAGGGCGGCAACTTCTGGGGGCGCAATCTAGCTGCGCTGCTGTATGGCTTACAGGTTGCGGCGGCTCCCTACACAATGCCCGCTGGACCTCACCTCGCTGAGGATCAGCTCACCGTCATCAGCGACACCGCCCGCCTCACCGTAACCATGACGCTTGCCGCAACCGATCCGCTGACTGCTGCCGAGCTGTACATCGGGCAAACGCACTGGCGCGGGGGCACGCCATACCCATTGCAACCCACAGCCCCCAACGTATGGCAGGTGGTGCTGCCACTGGCGGAGGTGCAGGCCCAGTGCGAGCGTGGCGCAACGTGCCTATCGCGCACCGCGCCCCTAACGGGCACCGCCCCCGTGCGCGATGTGCCGATCCTGCTACTGCGCGGGCAGACGGGCCGATGGGGGTGTGGGGG
>JAAUTZ010000035.1 GCA_012031225.1 Chloroflexaceae bacterium | reverse complement strand
TGGATCGGGCGCGGGCTGCCCGTAGCTACTCAGCGGCGGCACGCTGTTCTGCGGCGGCGCATACACCGCTGGATCGGGCGCGGGTTGCCCGTAGCTACTCAGCGGCGGGGTAGCGAACTGGCTATCCAACCGAGCGAGCTTCTTGGCAGCAATCTGCCCCGCTCGGCTCTGCGGGTCAATCGCTATCGCCCGCTCGATATAGGCCCGTTGCTCATGCGGATCGGTGGTGGTGTCGCTCAGCCACAGCCACGCATCCTGCTGCGTGGGGGCAAGGTAGGTCACCTCCATCAAGAGCCGCCGGGCATTCACGGGGTCGCCTGCACGGAGTGCGCCGATGCCCTGCGTGAGCAAATCGTTTACATGTTGATCCATGTCTTCCTCATATCTCCTAGCCTCGCGCTAGCCTGCGGTGCTTGTCCATATTGTAGCACTATCTGGGCAACGATCCGGCGGCTGATCGCCCCACCCTCAGCGTATCTAGCAGATGTCAATTGTATGGTATCCTACTATACAGAGAGTCATACATCGGAGCCGGGCATACGTCCATCGCCATCCATAGGTAGAACGATGAATCTGTCGCATGGGTTGCTGCTAATCTGCGTCGCTACAACGTGGTATCTGGTTGGGCTGATCTGGCTGATCCAAGTTGTCCATTACCCTTTGTTTGAACTTATCCCACCAGATGCGTTTCTCACCTACCATGCCGCCCATCTCCGGCGGATTTCTTTTGTCGTCATTCTCCCGATGCTCTTGGAGCTGCTGACTGCGATGGTGTTGGCGGTGCTGCCTCCCGCCGGTGTGCCGCACTGGTTTGCGTGGCTGGGGGCTGGGCTGGTGCTAGTGGTGTGGGGGCTGACCTTTGCCCTGCAAACACCGCAGCACGGGCTACTGGCTCAAGGCTACGCCGCTAGCACCATTCGGGCACTGGTGGAAGGCAATTGGTGGCGCACCTTTGCATGGACGCTGCACGGCGTAGTGGGATTGGCCATGCTAGTGATGGTACGGGAACAACGATAGAAGAACAATGGGCTGTTGCTGATTCAAATCAAAGTCTCGTGAGGAGGTTCACAATGAAGCAAGAACCTGATCTGCTGGAAATCGTCAAGCACCAAGTTGAGCAGGGCATCCCGCTTGATCTGGAGCAAACGCAGGCATTGTTGATGCAGATCGAAATGCTGAAAGAGCAATGGCGCAATTTTCTCCCTCGCACCCGCCGCAGTGCTACCACCGAAGAACTCCTCTCGCTGTGGCGGCATAATGTGCGTGAGTTCTACGAACGCCAGCAGGATGGCTGGCGAGCGATTGTATCGAGCGACACCGAAGATACAACATGGACAGCGTATGTGGAGCGCGGCGAAGTCCGCATCTATGCTAGCCCAACGTTTCCGTTTTTGCAGGATGCGCTCCATTGGGGCGAAGAGCAGATCCAAACCCAGAACGAGTTGCTGCAACAGGAAGGGTTGTAAGCGTATACCATCATGAAGAGAGACGGAGAAGCTGTGAGCAACCAGAGCAACCAATCACCAGAACTACAACCAGACCCGAACAATTTTTTGCCTACCAGCAGCGTGCGCTTCAGCCCCTCAAGCAGTGGGGGCTAGGCAGTGTGCTGGTAGGCGCGATTGCCGCCGCCATGCCGCAGCCCATCGTGCGCCAATTTGGATTGCAGTGCCTGACGTGGGGCGGCATTGATGCTGGGCTAGCCGTGTTTGGCATGCGGCAAGCTAGCCGCAAAGAGGCGCAGCATTATGCGGGCGAACTGACCAGTGGGCAAGTAGCCCGCGAGATCCGCACCCTGCACCGCATCCTCATGATTAACACTGCGCTGGATGTTGGCTATGTGGCGGCGGCGGTGTGGCTCCTCGCAACCGCGCAAGATCGCCCCGCACGGCTCGGCACGGGCTTAGGCGTGTTGGTGCAAGGCAGCTTCCTGCTCGGGTATGATGCCCTGTTTGCCCAAGAGATAGGGCGCAACTGGCCCCACGAGGTGGCAGCATGATCCCGCGTGCGCTCTTCCCCTTGCTGCAATGCCCCACCTGCCAAGCCCGCGATCTGTATGTGATTGCTGGGGCGGTGTGCTGTGGCGCGTGTGGCAGCACCTACCCCATGCACACCGGCTACCTCGATATGATGCCGCGTGGGGCGGAATTTGGCTATGTCTCGAAGTATGTGGCGGAAGAAGCGCAACTCGCCAATGAGCTAGATTACCGCGAGCTTGCCCCGCCCCTACTCGCAGCCGGGGTTCGCAACCGTGAGCTGCTGCGCCTATTGCAATTCACGCCGCATGATGTTGTGCTGGATAGTGGCTGTGGCAGTGCCAAATTTGCCGCGTGGAATGCCGAGCAGGTCGGCTTGATGGTCGGCAGTGATCCGGCAACGCTGTTTGCCGATGCTGCTATCGCCCACGTCGCACTGGTGCAATCCGATGCGCGGGTCTTGCCCTTTGCCGATAACAGCTTCGACAAAGGCTTCTCGATAGATGTGCTGGAGCATTTCCCGCGTGATGTGATTGATGCCTACCTCCGCGAGACGGCCCGCGTGCTGAAGCCGGGCGGACGCTTTGTAGTCTTCTCGAATACCCGCGAACGCTCGCCGCTTCAGCCTGCGATTGACCTGAGCCGCAAGCTAGGCCAGCTCTTTGTGCGGCTCGGTGTCTACGATTTTGAGCGCGAAGCCCGCCGCAAGTCAGATCACCTGAAGGCACTGGAGACGTGGGAAGATGTGCTGGATGCCATGCAACAGGCGGGCCTCAAGCCGGTGCGGGCCGTCTTCTGGAATAGCCTATTCACCACCTTTGTGGAGCATGTGCTGATGAAGCTCGGTGAGGCGGTAGTCGGGCGCACGGCGGCAGCCACCGCCCCGCCAAGCCACCCCGCCCCTGCCGCGCCCTCTGCACCTAGCCCAGAACAGACCAACGGAACCCAGCGTGAGATCCGTGCCCGCCAACGCTTTCGCGGCTACTTGCAACGGCGCGGGGCGGTGTATTACGGCTTGCACGCCGTTACCCTCATGATGGAACTCGATCTGTGGCTGTTTGGCTGGATGCGGAACGGGAGCTACTTTCTGCTGGTAGAGAAGGAGCAACCCTGATCTATGCGCCCTTTGTATGTATCTCCAACGGGGCGCGGTGGGGTGGATTTCGGAATCCAGAACATCACCCGTGCGGTGCAGCAGCAGGGGCTACAGCCAGCCCTGCTGCGCCTGCCCGAAATCTACAACTTCGCGCCCATGCTGATCGCGCGGGGGCTGCCCGCGCACTGGTGGCACGGCTTCGATCTGGTGCAGGGGCGTTCGCGGATCGCCTTTGCGCTACGGGCAAGCGGCTTGCCCGTCGTGACGACGGTGCATCACCTGACCAGCGATCCGGCATTGCAGCCGTATAGCTCGTGGCAGCAACGCCTCTTCTACGCCCTTATCGAATCGCGTTATGACAAGTGGTCTATCCTCAGGGCAGATCGGGTGGTCTGTGTCAGTCGCTTCACCCAGCAACAAGTTGTGCAAACCTACGGGCGCACCGACACAGTGCTGATCTACGATGGGATTGACACCGATGTATTCACCCCGACACCCGACCTGCACCGCCGCGACGATGGCGTGCCAGTTGCCGCCGCGCCCCACGCCCGCATCCGCCTGCTATTCGTTGGCAATCGCACGCGCCGCAAAGGGTTTGATCTGCTTCCGGCGATTATGGATCGCCTGCCCAATGACTATGTGCTGTACTACACCAGTGGCTTTCAGGGGGCGGCTAGCACACCGCCGCACCCGCGCATGATCCCCATCGGCTCGCCAGATCGGGCGGGGCTGGTAGCCGCCTATCAGAGCTGCGATCTGCTGTTGTTCCCCTCGCGCCTCGAAGGGTTTGGGATTGCCCCCGCCGAAGCATTGGCGTGTGGTCGGCCAGTTGTCACCACCAATGCCAGTGCCCTGCCAGAGGTCGTAGATCACGCGCAGAACGGCTTGCTCGTTGCCCGCGATGACGTAGACGGCTATGCCGCCGCCGTGCAGGAGCTGGGCGAGGATGCACCGCGCCGCACCGCGTATGGCTGGCACGGGCGCGAGAAGGTGGTGCGGCTATTTGGGTATGAACCGCTAGGGCATAGCTTCCGCGAGCTATACGCGGGCTTGGGCTAAATCAGCCGATTCAGGAGGCACAGCACAATGTACAATGAGTTTCGCACGTTTATTCTGCGCGGCAATGTGATTGATCTGGCAGTAGCGTTTATTATGGGCGCGGCGTTTAATGGCATCGTGACTTCGCTGGTCAACGATATTATCATGCCCCCGATTGGCTTGATCCTCGGCGGGGTGGATTTCAGCAACCTGTTCCTTGCGCTGGACGGGCAGAGCTACCCCTCACTGGCCGCGGCCCAAGCCGCCGGAGCCGCGACGATCAACTATGGCTTGTTTATCAATGCGCTGCTGTCGTTCCTCATCCTCAGCGTGGTGATGTTTTTTATTGTGCGCTCATTTAATCACGCCCGTGCCGCGTATGCACTGGCTCCTATGCCAGCGGATGCGCCGCCCAGCACGGAGGCTCTGCTGGGCGAGATCCGCGACATTCTCAAGGCCCAAGCTAGCCCCACCAACAAAGACCCCCACTAGCGCACCTGCACCGTGCCCACATCGGTGTAAGTTCCGAGCGGCTGCCCATCTGCCGCCCACACAGCCTGCCGTGTGCCGCGACGGGGGTCGCTCTGGCGCGGGCGATACAGCCCCACGCGCACGGTGTAGGTCGCGGGTGCAAGCGTAGCAGGTAGGGCTATGGTATGCGTATCACGGAGCCAATCGCCCGCCGTCCACAGCGTCGTTGGGAACTGCCCCTGTTGCGGGCGGCTGTTGCTCTGCGCCACAATCGTATCGCCATCGCCACGCTCCACCAGATGGATAAAGACCGTCCAGTCGCGGGGCACAGGTTCGAGCGCGTGCCACGTCAAACGCAGGTGCAGGTCATCGCCCGCACGCGGCACAGCCGGGTCAAGCTCCCAGCCGTGCAGCTCTACGCCTTGCTCCCACGCCGCCGCAAAGCGGGCGTAGGTCGGCTGCCCGCGCTGCTGTTGCGCCTGTGCGGGCGGCAGGGTGTACCACTGGTAGGCCGGCCCAATGATGCTATGCGGCAGCCACGCCGCCACCCCGATCAGCACCGCGAGCAGCGGTACGAGCACACGGACCGGCAGGGCCCGTAGCCCGCCCGCTAGGAGCAGTGCGCCCGCCGCTAGGGCCGGAAAGAGCAACCGCCCCTGCCATGCCACCACTCCCGCCACCGCCGCAAAGCTGAACAGCCACAGCAGCGCGAGCAGCGGCAATGCGAGCACCGGCAGCCACAAGTACCACCGCCTCGTCCCAGAACCATACATCTCGCGCCCTGCCCCCTGCCCCCTGATACCTGCGCAGCCACCCATTATCGCGGCGAGTAGCACTACCCCAATATACAAGGCATACACCCACGCAGGCGCGGGCAGATTGACCCAGCCGAACAGGGCCCACGTCGAGCGGAAGAGTTGCCCGATGGCTGCCCCCCACGCCGCTGGTTCAGTCCACTGCATGGGCGCGGTGGTGTAGCTTTCGCGGAAGCTCTGCAAGCCAAACAAATCGCCGTAGAGCCACACGTTGCGGAGATACCACCAGCCCGCCCCGCCTGCCGTAATGGCGGCCCACCACCCCACGCCGCGCAGCCCGCCTACGATCCAGACGACTGCCGCCACCAGTGGCAGCAGCAGCAGCGCACTCTGCTTGGTGAGGAGGGCCAACGCACACAGCACCCCAGCCACGATGATCAGGTGCGTGCTGCGCGGCGATTGTGGCCCACCGTTCAGCAGGGCAAGGCAGACCCAGAGCAGCACGGCACTGAGCGTGGTGAGCAGGGTATCGTTGGTGACAAGGGCCGACATAAACAGGAATTGGGGCAAGGTTGCCACAAGCATAGTTGCAAGGAGCGCAAACCAGTGATCGTGGGGGCTGAGCAGCCGCGCACTGCCCCACACCCCCACCAGCGTCAGCACGCCGAGCGGGATGCCCAACAGCCGCGCCAACTGCCACGCCCGCATTTCATCCTGACGCGGCGGGTATTGATTGCTGCCGCGCATAAACGCCGCCGCCTGATCACCGCCGCTCCACGTAAAGCGTGGGTTGCTCGTCAGCGCGAGCGTGCGCTGAGCGGGGGCAAGCCATGCGGCAGTCGGGGCGGCAAGCAGATACGCCAGCGGCGGTTGATGCCCTTCGCCGGGCACGTCGCTAGTAGCATAGGGCTGGCGTTGGATTGGCAGGCGGCGTTCGCCCGCGAGGAACAGCACGTAGCGCATGTGGCCCGGCTCATCGGGGCCCTCACCGAGCGGCACGGCACGCTGGTATTGCCACGCCAGCCCGATAAACACGATGCCCACCCCGACGCACCAGAGCCACGCCGGAATAGAGCGCCGCGTTAGCGTTTGCAAGCCCACTGGCGTAGGCTAGCGGAACTGATCCACAAAGCGCAGATCGCCACTGTGGAACCAGCGAATATCTTCAATGCCATATTTGAGCATGGCGATGCGCTCGGGCCCAAAGCCGCCCGCAAAGCCACTGAAGCGTTCCGGATCGTAGCCACCATTTCGCAACACATTCGGATGCACCATGCCGCACCCGCCAATCTCTAGCCAGCCGGCATACTTGCAGATGCGGCAGCCTTTGCCGCCACACAAGAAGCAGGTGATGTCCATCTCGGCACTTGGCTCGGTAAAGGGAAAGTAGCTCGCTCGCAAGCGCACCTGCGTGCCCACTCCAAACATCCGCTCGGCAAATGCCAAGAGCGTCCCCTTCAGATCGCCGAGCGTAATCTGTTCGCCCACCGCCAGAAATTCAAATTGGTGGAACATAAACTCGCTACGGGCTGTGACTTGCTCGTTGCGGAAGCACTTGCCCGGCAACAGCACACGCACCGGCTCCGGCGCATAGCGGCGCATCGCGTGGATCTGGCCCGGCGAGGTGTGCGTGCGGAGCAGCACCCGCGGCGCATCCGGCGGCAGATCAATGTAGAAGGTATCTTGCATATCGCGGGCCGGGTGATCGGGCGGGAAATTGAGCAAGCCAAAGTTGTAATCATCCAGCTCAACTTCGCGGCTCTCCCACACCTGAAAGCCCAGCTCGGCAAAGATTGCCACCACATCGCGCAGCACCTGCGTGGTGATGTGCAGTGCGCCGACATCCGGCACCCGCCCCGGCAGGGTTACATCCACCCGCTCGCTGGCGAGCTGGGCGGCGCGGGCAGCCCCTTTGAGGCGTGCTTCGGCGGTGGCAAAAGCGGCTTCGAGGCTCTCTTTGACTTCGTTGAGGCGTTTGCCCATTGCTGGGCGTTCGTCGGCGGCGAGCTTGCCCATGCCCTTGCTGAGGCGGGTCAGTGCGCCACTCTTGCCCAGATAGCTGCTCTTCCATTGGGCAAGGGCTTCAAGGCTCTCGATTGAGCCTAGCTCGTGCTGAGCCTGCTGCTCAAGTTGGCTCAGTTCGGTCTGCATCTCCATCTCCATCGGGTAGCTATCCTTTGTCCTGCTATGTCCGGTGTCCGGTGCGAGCAAGCAGGCGTAGCACCACACGGTAGGGCCGGGTGCGCCGCAGCTTCACCACCTTGCACCGATCACCGCGCAGCTATGCTCCACTGCGTTGGCGCAACGCTTCAAATAGTATAACACTTCCCGCAATCGCAGCGTTCAGCGATTCGGTGGTGGCGCACATCGGAATGGAGAGTAGCTGGGTAGCGGCGGCCCGCGCTGCGGCACTGATGCCGTGCGCCTCATTGCCAATCAGCAGCGCGGCGGGCTGGAGCCAATCGGCGGCGTAGTAGGGCCAGTCGCCGTGCATATCGGCGGCATAGATTCGGGGGGGCGAGCCGAGCAGGGCATGCAACGTGACGTGGATCGCATCCCACGTCAGGTCGGGCAGCAGCGGCAGCGCGAAATGGGCGGACATGCCGGCCCGCACCACCTTCGGGCTATACAGGTCAACAGTGCCTGTGGTAGTCAGCACGGCTTGCACACCCGCCGCCACCGCCGAACGGAGCAGCGTACCGGCATTGCCGGGGTCTTGCAGCGTATCTAGCACCAGCACCGGTGCAGCCGGATGAGCTGGCGCAGGCAGGGTTGCCGCGTCCCAGTTGGGCATCTGGGCCAGTGCCACCACCCCCTGCGGCGAAACTGTGGCGGTGGCGGCAGCAATCACGCGGGCCGTGGCGGGGTAGCTCTGCGGCAGATCGGCGATCTGGGCGAGCAGCGCAGCTCCGGCGGGTGTGCTGGCAAGCTGCTCATGATCGTAGAGCAGCAGCGGCAGCGTGGCGTGCGCGGCGCGGGCATCGCTAATCAGGCGCACCCCTTCCAACACGAAAAGCCGCTCACGGGCCCGTTCCTTGCGGTTCGTTGCCAGCGAGCGGATGATCTTGACGTGCGGGTTCGCCGGGCTGGTAATCATTGCTACGGTGCGCCCGCTACCGGACACTCGGCGAAGGCTTAGGCGGCAGGAGCCTGCGCCGCCTTGACCTGCGCGACAACGGCATTGAAGCCGTTCAGATCACGCACCGCCATATCAGCGAGGATCTTGCGATCAATGTCAATCCCAGCTACCTTCAGCCCCTCGATCAGGCGGCTGTAGCTCATCCCGTTGAGGCGGGCGCGGCATTGATCCGCATAATCCAGAGGCGGCGCATATCGCGCTTGCGTCGCCGGCGATCTTTGTAGGCATACGAGAGCGAGTGCAGCACTGCTTCGTTTGCTACGCGAAAGTGGCGGCTGCGGCTGCTGCGAAAGCCCTTCGCTAACTTGAGTACATTGCGATGCGCTTTCCGCGCCATCACGCCACGTTTTACACGAGCCATTCCTGTTGTTTCCTCCTAACACACTTACGCTGTAATGGGCACGCTCCACACTACGGATTAGAGACCGTAGGGCAAGGCTACCGCCAAATGCCCTTCATTTGAGGGGTGCAAAGGAAGCATCTTGCTGTACATATTCCGCGCCCGCTTCGAGCGGTTGCGCTTCACGCCGCGCCCCTGCTTGGTCTGCAAAATTTTGCCAGTGCCGGTTACTTTGAAGCGGCGTTTGGCTCCCTTATGGGTTTTCATCTTCTGCTTTGGCATAACTGGTTCCTTCTGGGCGATGTGCCGCTAACGGCGTTTCTTAGCTACCTCAACGTCGCCGTCATCGTCTTCATCGTCTTCATCGTCTTCATCATCCTCATCGTCGTCGTCTTCATCATCCTCATCGTCATCGTCGTCCTCAAAATCCTCGTCGTCCTCGAACTCATCATCCAGCTCGACATCTTCATCATCGAGCAGATCGAGTTCGTCATCCTCATCTACTGCCTCATCATCACTGAGCGGCGTAGGCTCGTCCGCGCTGGTGGGGGCATCTTCTCCGGCGAGGCGGCGTTGCTTCTCCTCGCGTTGGCGACGGGCCAGATCTTTCTGGGCCTGCTGAGCAGCTTTCAGCACCTTCGCATTCGGTGCCAGCACGACAGTCATGGCGCGGCTTTCCATCAAGGGCTTCTGCTCGACAACGGCAATGTCGCGCAACTGCTCGACAATCTCATCGAGGATTTCACGCCCGACCTCCGTATGCGCCAACTCACGCCCGCGAAACCGCACCGTAAACTTGACTTTATCGCCAGCGTGCAAGAACTTACGCGCTTGGCGGGCTTTCACACCCAAGTCGTGATCGCCGGTTTTGGGCTTCAGGCGCACTTCCTTCAGCTCGGTTTGGCGTTGGTTCTTGCGGGCTTCACGCTCTTTCTTGCTCTGCTCATAGCGAAACTTGCCATAGTCCATCAGGCGGCACACCGGCGGGGTAGCATTGGGAGCCACTTCCACCAAATCCACGCCATGCTCATCCGCCATCCGCTGCGCCTCTTGGACACTAACAATGCCCACCTGTGCGCCATCCACCCCGATTAAACGCACTTCTCGCGCACGTATTCGGTTATTGATCCGAAACCGCTCTCTGATTGGTTTACTCCTTTGTAATCTGGTTCATCGGCAATCGGTGCGCTGTTTCAAAAAGAAACACCCGTCAAGGTGCGGGTGGGGAACGCGCCCGATGTTTTGAACATACCAAGATCACCCAACGATGCTAATCGCTGTTAGTCTCTTAGTATAGCGGGCGCAGGCGATTTCGTCAACCTAGCGGCACGGTGGCAACCACGCAGATCCATTGCTCCATAGGCGCGTGGTTGCCCGCCGGTATCCATCTTCGGCGGCTAAGGCAGAGCCACTGCCGCCATCGGCTGCGCGATGGGCAGGTCTTCGGTGATGAAGGTGGTTGCACTGCGGGCAGCTTCGAGGATGGTCATTAGCCCGCTGCCCGGATGCACCGCCCCCCCAATCCAATACAGCCCGCGGGTGTGGTCAGCGCGAATGTGCGGGCGCAGCGGGCCAAGCTGCGCCCAATCGTGCCCTAGATTGAACACTGCGCCAAGATAGGTGCGATACTCCTGCTCCCACGTCACCGCCGTATAGCACTCCTCCGCGACAATATGATCGCGCACATGGTCGAAGCCGAGCAACGGTAGGCGATCCAGAATCAGGTCGCGGTAGCTCGCCTGCTTCGCATCCCAATCCACATTGTAGGAGGTGTTGGGAATCGGCACAAGGATGAACAAGGTGCTATGCCCAGCGGGTGCATTGCTCGGATCAATCAAGGTCGGGTTGCATACATAGAACGATGGGTTGGTTTCATCCAGTGCCGAGTCATCCACGTAGGGGCGTTCGCGCTTGCGAATATGCTCGGACAGGTAGAGCTGGTGGTGCGGCAACCCTTCGTAGCGGCGATCCACACCGAGATAGAGCATGTACGTCGAACACGAGAAGTTCATGCGCTTGAGCTTCTGATCGGTGTAGCGCCCCCGCGCCTGCGGCGGGAGCAGCTGCTGCTGGGCATAGCCAAAGTCGGCATTGACCACCACCGCATCGGCGGCAATGCGCTCGCCACTGGCTAGCTCCACGCCGCGCACAGTGCGCCCTTCCAGCCAGACCTGCTTGACGGGTGTGTTCAGGTGGATCTGTACGCCCAAGTCTGCTGCCGCTTTGCCCAGTGCCTGCGCCAGTGCCCGGAACCCCCCTTCGGGATGCCAGATGCCATACTCAAATTCGAGGAAGGCGATCAGGCTAAAGACGCTCGAACAGGCGGCGGGGTGCATGCCCAGATACTTCGCGGGATAGCTCAGCCCGTAGACCATGCGCTCATCTTGGAAGTGCCGCCAGTAGTGATCGTAGAGCGTCTCCCATGGGCGGAAAGGCAATGCCGCCGCTAGTTCGGAAGGGCGCAGGTAGTCGAATACGGGGCGCACCGGCGTGCCGAGATAAGGCGCATAGCCAACCACCTCTTTGCGGATGTGTTCGACGTACCAGCGTTCAAAGGCATCCGGCAGATCGGGGCGCAGCGCGGCGAGTTGCTGCTTGAAAGCAGGGATGTTCGAGGTCAGGTCGAGCACGGTATCATCCCAGAAACGCAGGCGCGTATTCGGATCAAGGCGCAACAGACGCATATAATCGGTGAAATTCAGCCCGACTTCGTTGAACAGTTCTTCGTAGACACGCGGCACTTGCAGGATGGTGGGGCCCGTGTCAAAGGCGTAATCGCCGAGCGTAAAGCCGCGCATTCGCCCACCGACGCGATCTTCGGCTTCAAACAGTTCGACGGCGTAGCCTTTGTGGGCAAGGCGCATAGCAGTTGCCATGCCGCCGGGGCCCGCGCCAATCACAAGGATTCGTTTCGTCATGCAGGTTCTCTCAATCTAGCTCTCAGTTGTGTCGTTCACATGCACAGTCTTGCTCTCTGCTGCTCTCCTTCGGATTCTACCACGAACCCGCGATTCAGGCTGCACGGCGCGGGCGGCATGCGGTACAATACCTACACGATGATCTGATGATCTAATGATATACTGATACCCGTTTGTGTCGCAGATAGGAGAACCGCAACTGTATGAGTGAACCAGCAACCCCGTTGCAGGTGGGCGCATTGGCTCCTGATTTTGCCTTGCCCGCCGATACTGGCGAAACCGTGCGCCTTTCTGATTTTCGTGGTAAAAAGGTGATTATCTATTTCTACCCCAAAGATGATACGAGTGGCTGCACCACCCAAGCGTGCGGCTTCCGCGATGCCTACCCGCAGATCAGCGAGCGCAATGCGGTGGTGTTGGGCATCAGCCCTGATGGGATCAATTCGCACCAAAAGTTTAAGACGAAGTACGATCTGCCCTTCCTGTTGCTCGCTGATGAAGATCATACCGTCGCCACATTGTATGGTGTGTGGGGCGAGAAAAAGATGTACGGCAAAACCTATATGGGCATTGTGCGAAGCCATTTTGTGGTGGATGAGAATGGCAACCTTGCCGATGTGCGGCTCAAGGTCAGCCCCAAAGATAGCGTCAGCTACGCCCTCACGACACTTGGCTAGGGCGATCCAGAATCGAGAACAAAGGAGTAGATCACGATGGATGTTCAGATTGCCATTCTGCCCGGCGACGGCATCGGGCCTGAAGTGACGACGGAAGCCGAGCAGCTGCTCGCCGCCATCGCCGAACGCTTCGGGCATCGCTTCACCCTCCAGCACGGGCTGATCGGCGGCATTGCGATAGATGAGACCGGCGTACCCCTGCCAGATGCCACGCTCCAGCTTTGCCAGCAGAGTGATGCAGTGCTGCTGGGTGCGGTGGGCGGGCCGCAGTGGGATAACCCGAATGCGGAGGTGCGCCCCGAACAGGGCTTGCTTGGGATTCGCAAGGCACTGGGGCTGTTTGCGAATCTGCGCCCAGTCACGATCCACCCGCTGCTGATGCACAGTTCGCCGTTGCGCCCCGAACGGCTGGAAGGCGTAGATATGCTGGTGGTGCGCGAGTTGACGGGGGGCATCTACTTTGGCGAGAAACGCCGCGAACGCACCACCGACGGCGAGTGGGCGAGCGATCTGTGCCTGTACACGCAAGCCGAGATTGAGCGCATTGTGCGCGTTTCGGCAGAAGCAGCCCGCACGCGGCGCGGCAAGCTGACGCTGGTGGACAAAGCCAATGTGCTGGAGACGAGCCGCCTCTGGCGCAGCCACACCACGCGCCTGATGCAGCAGGAGTTCCCCGATGTCCAGTTCGAGACGATGCTGGTAGATGCCTGTGCGATGCACCTGCTGCGCCGCCCCGCCGACTTCGATGTGATTGTCACCGAGAATATGTTTGGGGATATTCTGACCGACGAAGCCTCGATGCTGGCTGGCTCGATGGGGATGCTGCCGAGTGCCTCACTAGGAGTCGCCGCCGCCGGAGCTACCACGCGCATGGGGCTGTATGAGCCGATTCACGGCAGTGCCCCCGATATTGCCGGACAAGGCAAAGCGAATCCATTAGCAACCCTGCTCAGTGTTGCCCTGTTGCTGCGCTATTCGCTTCAGCTCGAAGCCGAAGCCACCGCCGTCGAGCAGGCTGTGCAGGCGACCCTAGCGGCAGGCATCGTCACGGGCGATGTTGCCGCCGCTGGGCAGCAGGTCTATGGCACGGCAGCCGTCGGGGATGCGGTGGTACAGCAGCTACTGGCCGCGTAGCACTAGGCGGCTTTTTCGCGCCGCTTGCGCTCGTAGCGCAGCATGCCGTTCACGCTCATCTCGCCCCACGAACGGGCAATCAGCGAGTCGGGATCAGCCGGATCATAGGGCAACCATTGGCGCGACAGCGCAGGCACGTCAATCTGCTCACTGTCTAGTGCAGCACACACCAGATCGTACAGCTCGGCGAGCTTCGTCTCGGTAGCATCCAGCAACCCCGCAACATCTTCGTATACGCCGAAGTGGGTGATGTAGAAGCGGCTAATGTCGAGCTGACGCAGACGCGCCACCGTTGCAAGGTGCTCGTCGCGGTTGTAGCCGGGCGGCGGTGCAACGGGGAAGGTCAGCTTCAGGCGGGGCATCGAGACACTCGTGCCATCGCCAATGAACATGCCGCCGCTCTTGCGATCCCAATAAGCAATATGATCGGCAGAGTGGCCCGGTGTGGGCACTGCTTCAAGGATCACGCCCTGCCCTAGATCGAGGTGCAGGTTCTCAGCGGGCAGCAAGCGAGCCGGATCAAGCGGCTGCACCGTCCCGTGATGGGGCCACGCCTCTGGGCCTACGGCCCGCTCCACGCTTGGAATCAAGCGCGATGGATCAACCAAGTGGGGGCCCGTCATACTGTTGATGTAGACTGTCGCATTCGGCAGAGCTTCGGCAAGGAAGCCCGCCCCGCCCGCGTGATCCATATGGACGTGGGTGCAGAGGATGTGACGCACCGCGTCGCGGGCAATCCCCATCCGCTCCAACCCGGCGAGCGTATCGGGCACGGTGGGCGACGCACCCGTCTCAATAATTGCCACATCGTCGCCCTGCACTACAAACACCATGCCCACACCGGGGCGGGCAATCAGATTGTGATCTATGCCCGTGATATGGGCATCAATCGGAATCAATTCCAACAGAGACCTCCTCATTGCACTATTTCACGGCCCACCAATGCTATCGGATCAGACGCGGATGGGCTGGCGAGGGTATTAGGCAGCGGCTTTCCAGCGTTCCATCATCTCCGCCACATAGCGCGTCGAAATGTCGCCGGAGCGAAAGACCGGATCGTTGAACATTGCGATCTGGAACGGGATTGTTGTCTTCAGCCCCGCAACAATCGTCTCTTGCAAGGCTCGCTGCATACGGGCTACCGCTTCATCCCGATCCTGACCCCACGTAATAATTTTGCCCAGTAGCGAGTCATACGAGCGCGGCGGCACATAACCCGTATACATATGGCTATCCACACGCACGCCGGGCCCGCCGGGGGGCAGGTAGAAGTCAATCTTGCCCGCCACCGGCAGGAAGTCGCGTTCAGGATCTTCGGCATTGATGCGGCACTCTATCGCATGCCCTTGCAGCTTCACATCCTCCTGCCGGATACTCAGGGGTTCGCCCCCAGCGATCAGCAGCTGCCACTTGACAATATCTACACCCGACACCAATTCGGTCACAGGATGCTCCACTTGCACGCGGGTATTCATCTCGATAAAGTAGTAGTTGCCATCGGGATCTACCAGAAACTCTAGCGTGCCCGCATTGTTGTAGTTGATCGCACTCACCCCGCGGGTCGCATCGCGCCCCATCTTCTCGCGGATTTCGGCGGTGATGCCGGGCGACGGGGACTCCTCGACAATCTTCTGGTGGCGCCGCTGGGCTGAGCAATCGCGCTCACCGAGATGGATCAGGTTGCCGTAGTTATCCCCCAGCACCTGTATCTCGACGTGGCGGATGCGCGGCAGATACTTCTCCATCAGCAAGTCGCCGCGCCCAAAGGCGGCTTCCGCTTCAGCCCGGGCGGTCTGGTAGCCCTTGACCAATTCACTCTCATTGAATGCCACCCGCATGCCACGCCCACCACCGCCGCCGCTTGGCTTGAGCATCACCGGATAACCGATTTTACGGGCCATCTCAATCGTATGTTCCGTATTGATTAAGTTCCCATCCGAGCCGGGCACAATCGGTACCCCAGCAGCTTGCATCGTCGCCCGCCCAGAGGCTTTGTCGCCCATCATCCGGATCGCGTTGGCGTGAGGGCCGACAAACTTCAGCCCACACTCCGCGACAATCTCGGAGAAGTAGGCATTCTCAGCTAGAAAGCCGTAGCCCGGATGCACCGCATCGCAGCCGGTAATGACTGCGGCGGAGATCAAGCTCGCCGGATTGAGATACGAACGCGACGGGGTAGCGGGGCCAATGCACACCGCTTCATCAGCGACCCGCACCGCGAGCGAGTCCTGATCAGCTTCACTGTAGGCCACCACCGCCTTGATCCCAAGATCGCGGCACGCCCGCACGATCCGTAGGGCAATCTCACCCCGATTCGCAACTAACACTTTTTTCAACATTTCTGCATCATCCTTTTGCTTTTGTCCAACATCTGCTGCTGTTCGCAAGTTCCCGCGCTCATGTTACAATAGCAAGAAAGGTAGCTTGTAATAAAGGAGAATTGCCACCATGAGCGACGAAATAGTGCCTTCCACATCAGAGACGGATAGTTTTAGTATAGCCGAAATCCGCGATCTCCTACAGCTTGTTGAAGGCTCTGACGTGAGTGAAATCACGATTGAGCGGAGTGGCAACAAGCTCCACATCAAACGCGGTACGCCTACCATGATGATGCCTGCGGCGCACTTTGCGCCGATGCAGGCAACCGCCCCGATCTACACCCCGCCCCCGCCCGCAGTCGTTGCGCCCGTCCACAGCGAGGCAGACACAGTGATTCACCACACGGCTGGCGCACACCACGCGCAAGGGCAAGAACTGACTCACCACGAAATGACCCACGCCCTGAAAGCCCCGATGGTGGGCACATTCTACTCCGCACCTTCACCCAAGGACCCAGCGTTCGCCAAAGAGGGCGATGAGGTCTATGCCGGTGATGTGGTCTGCATCATCGAAGCCATGAAGATCATGAATGAGATCGAGAGCGACGTAGACGGACGTGTGACCCGCGTGCTGGTCAAGGATGGCCAGCCGATTGAGTACGGGCAGCCGTTGCTCATCATCGAGCCGCTCTAAATCTCATCCCCGCAAGGGTCTGCTTTTTAAGCATTGGTGTTGGCAGCGTGCCCGTTCTGGTGCGCTGCCACTGGCTCGAGCTGGTGTACCGCAGCTTCTTGGTAGGAGCCAATCGCCCGATACTTGGCGTAGCGTTGCTGCAACAGCGCAGCCGTGCTCAGCCCCCGTAGCTCGTTCAGGGCAGCCCGCAACGCCACCCGCACATGGGCCAGCGTGGCGATATTGTCGGTGTGTGCGCCCTCATCTGGCTCGCTAATGATGCCATCCACAATGCCCATTTGATGCAGCTCAGGCGCGGTAATCCGCATCGCCCGCGCCGCTTCAGATGCCTTCGACGCATCGCGCCACAGAATGGATGCTGCCGCTTCGGGGGAAGCCACCGAGTAGATCGAGTTCTCCAGCATCAGCAGCCGATCCGCTACACCTATCGCCAGTGCGCCGCCACTGCCGCCTTCACCAATGACGACAGCGATGATCGGCACGGGCAAATCGGCCATAATCAGAATGTTCTCCGCAATCGCATTGGCTTGCCCGCGCTCCTCCGAGTCCTTATTGGGATTGGCTCCCGGCGTATCAATGAAGCAGATCAACGGAAAGCCAAATTTCGCGGCGTGCTGAAAGATGCGCTGCGCCTTGCGGTAGCCTTCGGGGTGCGGCATGCCAAAGTTGCGGCGCACATTCTCGCGGGTGTCGCGCCCCTTCTGATGCCCCACAATGGCTACTGTTTGCCCTTCAAAGGCGGCAATACCCGCGATCAATGCGGGGTCATCGCCAAATCGCCGATCACCATGCAATTCCACGAAATCATCCATAATCGCCCGTGCATAATCCAGCGTGCGCGGGCGTTCGGGGTGACGTGCCCGCAACACTCGATCCCATGCCGTCAATTCGCGGCTGTACGTTTCATGCCCTGTCAAGTTCATAATTTTGCTATCCCATGCATTTGATTAACAACACTGTCGCATATTGCGTGCGTATTCTGCGCTGAGTCAATGGTAACATACTTTGCCACTTTGGTGAATAGTTGAAGTAAAAAATATCCTAGCATCAGCGAGTGGGGCATCGCCCCGCCGACTGGCAATCTGCTATAATATGGAGAGGTTGTGCGCTACGGCACACACCGAAGCAAGAGCAACAGGATTAGGAGAACGGGTTATGTCTGGGCATTCCAAATGGCATACGATCCGCCGCTCGAAAGGAGCCGCTGATCAGAAGCGGGGTCAAGTATTCACCAAACTTGCCCGCGATATTACGCTTGCCGCCCGCGAAGGTGGCGGCGATCCCACAATGAACTTCCGCTTGCGGCTGGCGATTGACAAGGCCCGCGCAAACAATATGCCGCTCGATAGCATCCAACGCGCCGTAGATCGGGGCACGGGCAAAGGCAGCGACGGCACAATGGAAGAAACGGTGTTCTATGAGGGCTACGCGCCGGGCGGCGTGGCGATCTTGATCGAAGCCGCCACCGATAACCGCAACCGCACCAGTTCCGATGTCCGCGCCACGATGAACAAAAATGGGGGCAGCCCCGGTGAACCCGGCTCGGTGGGCTGGATGTTCCGCCAACAGGGGCTGATCACGATTGACCTGAACAGCATTCGGCTCGATCCCGATGAGGTGACACTACAGGCGATTGACGCAGGCGCAGAGGATGTGGAGGCGGGCGAAGAACTGCTCGAAATCTACACCGACTACGCCAATCTGAATGCGGTGCGGATTGCACTGGAGGAGCAAGGGCTGCCAATCAAGGATGCCGAAGTGACCATGCGCCCTACCACCTTGATCGCTCCCGCCGATGAGCAGGATGCCCTGAAGGTGCTGCGCTTGATGGAAAAGCTCGAAGACCTTGACGATGTGCAGCGCGTCTACAGCAACCTTGAAATTACCGACGAGCTTGTGAGTAAGTTCGACTGATGCGGATCATCGGGATTGATCCGGGTACGGCGATTCTGGGCTGGGGGGTACTCGACAGCGGAGCGGGCACCCCCACCGCCGTTGGCTACGGGGCCATCACCACCCTAGCGAAGCAGCCCGCCCCTGAGCGATTGCTGGTGTTGCACCGCGAGCTAAGTGTGCTGCTGGCGCACCACCGCCCCGCTGCCGCCGCCGTCGAGGAGCTGTTCTTCTCGCGCAATGTGACCACCGCGTTGGCGGTGGGGCAGGCGCGGGGGGTGGTGCTGCTCACGCTGGCGCAGGCGGGCATCCCAATCTTCGAGTACAAGCCACTCGTCGTCAAGCAGGCGGTGGTCGGCTACGGCGGCGCGGACAAACGCCAGATGCAAGAGATGGTGCGCCTGACGCTGAACCTCGCCACTGCGCCGCGCCCCGATGATGTTGCCGACGCGCTGGCGATTGCGCTGTGCCACGCCTACAATGCCCCCATGCTGGCGCGGGTGCAGGCGGCTGAGGGCTAACGAGATCACCTGTGGTACCCCGTATTGATCTGGAAGAGATTCGCCCCAACGTGTTTCTCGTGCGGAATGCGGGTGTGCGCCCGATCATCAAGGGCGAAGGTGAACTCGACGGCAAGCTCTTCCGCCTGACAAGTTGGCGGCGTGAGGGCATGCTTGCCCGGCTTGCGCTACAGGGCTTTGCAGTGCTGACATTGGCTGACTATGTAGAGGGCTTGCCCGAACTGCCCGATGTAGCCCATGTGCCGCCCGCCACGCCCACTGCCCCGCTACGGATCAGCCGCACGGATCGCTACAGCCGCTTTGAGCCGCGCCTGCGGGATTGGGAGCCGCTCACGCCGCTTGCCCCCAGCGCACCCGATCAGCCGCTCCAGTTGCAGGTCGCTACCGGCTGGATCATTCGGCGACGGCAGGGGCGCGGCAGATCTAGCTACGCGCAGGTGCAGGCAAAGGGGCAGTTGCGCCCGCTCGACGAACTCGATGCGCTGCTCTATGGGTATGCCTACGCCGCGCTGTTGCGCTTGCCGCCCGTGACGATCCAGCACGACCTAACTGCCGCGCAGTGGCTGCTGCCCGCGCTGCTGCTCCCCACGCCGCACCGCGAGCTACTCGCCAAGATCGCCACACCCACGCCCGCCGCGCATGCACTAGTACCGCACGGGTGGCAGTGTGCGGCAGATGGGCTAGCCCTTGCCGAAGCGGTGCTTGCCAGCTTGGGGCTAGCCGTACAGGTCGTGCAGGTTACTCCTCATTCGTGAGGATTTGCGTATAGACCACCGCTACGGTGGCAACCACCGCAATAATTACCACCAAGAGGAAAAAGCCCAACATTGCGAGCAAAGCCATACTGGTCTCCTTTTGACACCCTGACCCCTGACCCCTAACACCTGATACCTAACCCCTCGCCCGACATCCTCACCGCCCATCGGCCCGCTTGATCGCGTGGATCGTATCCTGCAATGCCAGATACGCTGGACGCGGACTCCAATCGGGATTGAGAACCCCAAACGAAGCCTGCTCGTGGAAGGGTTGCGGGGGGTTGGTTTCGTTCCACGTTACGGCAAAGTTCATGTTCCAGACGAAGAGTGCGCCGAGCCACGGGTACTTCTCGTGGGACATCAGCACCGCCTCGCGGATATACTCGCCCTGCTGCTCATATGATACCAGATTGCCATACTCGTAGCCGGGCGTTTCGTTCTGGGTGGCCCAGCCAAATTCGGTCACCCAGAGCTGATGCCCGCCCATCCCGTAGGCTTCCATCTCGCGGCGCACATTCTCGATGTTGCGAAAGTAGAAGGTCGCATCATCCGTCCAGCCTGCCGCATCGCTAGGGTTGTCGGGGTAGAGCGTGCCGGGCGGATTGGCTGAGCCTGCGGCGTGGGCGGCTTGCGCGTCGAAGTAGCCGCGAATGATCCCGCCGCGATACTCATACATCGCCCGCAGATACTCCACATCCGAGATCGAAACGCTCCAGTCGGTGTGGCCAGTCGGAGAGAGCGCACCCGTCACGACATAAGCATTCGGGTTGACCGCTTTGATGCGCGTGTAGGCTTCGATCAATGTCTCCACGTAGCGGCCAGCATCCTCAAAGGAGATTGTGCCGCCGGTTTCGTGGGCAAGGTTCTGCTCATTCCAGATCTGGTAGGCGGCGATCTTGTCGCCGTAGCGCAAGGCCATTGCCTCCACAAAATCACCGAGCTTGGTTGGGTCGGCGGGCAAGCCATCCGAGCCATCGGCGGTGTAGAAGGACGGCGAGCGCACGATGCTAATGAGCAGCTTAAGTCCGGCGCGGTCTACCGTATCTACAACTTGGTCGAGTTGCTCCCACCCAAAATCTTTCTCTTTCCACTCAATGTCGCGCCAGTGGATCTGCTGGCGCACCCAATCGAAGCCTGCATTCTGCATCAGGATCATCACCCGCTCGGCATCGGTGTAGAATAGGTGCGAAGCCGCGCCAAATTCGAGATTGGCGGTAGCGAGGATCGGGTAGCCGAGTGGCGAGTATTCCGTACTATCCCCACCTGCCCCCGGAATGCCGTTGCCGCCGTTGCCACCATCACCTGTGGCGGGCGCATCTGGCACAGCTGGGGCAGCGGGCACTGGCTCCGGCGTGGGCGGGGCTGGCTCTAGCGTAGGTGGCTCCAGCGTAGGTGGCTCTGGCGTAGGTGGCTCTGGCGTAGGCTCAGGCAGGCTCGTCGGCGGCACGGGGCTAGGCGTAGCCGTCTGCGGTGCAACGACTGGAGCGCGAGTCGGGGCAGCCGTCGGGACAGTTGTCGGCACCGTCGTTGGGGCTTGCGCGGCGGGTGGGGGCGGAGGGCTAGGATTGCCACACGCCGCCAGCACCACTGCCACCAGTAGCAACAGTGTGAGCGGAGCCGTAAAGCGCGTTGGATAGCTCATAGCGTTGGTTCTTCTCCAGCGGAACGCAATGGTTCCGAAACGACAGATCGGAATGGAGCCGTGCCCATCCCGATCTATCATACCATACGTTGGTAGGGCAGTTAGTCCGGCACGTACCGCACCAGTATGCCGTTAGTCTTTAGGCATAGCCTGAATTGCAAACCACGCCGGGCGCGGACTCCAGTCGGGATTGAGGACACCAAACGAGGCTTGCTCGTGGAATGGGTTGCCCTCTTTCTGCCCCCATGGGATCGAGAAGTTCAGGTTCCACAGGAACATGGCTCCCACCCACGGGGCGTAATCGTTGCGCCCAATCTGGAATGCCCGCGTAATGTATTGGGCTTGCTGATCGAAGGAGTTGAACTGCCCATACTCATAGCCGGGCGTGTTGTTCTGGGTGGCCCAGCCAAATTCGGTGTACCAGATCTGGCGATCTGCGTAGCCGGTCTGGATCATGACTTGGCGAATATCTTCGATGCGGCGGAAGTAGAACTCGCGGTTATCCTGCCAGCCGGGGCCGGGGCCGGGGTTGTCGGGCCAGATCGTGTCGGGCGGGTTGAGCTGCCCACCGGGGTGAACCCCGATCACATCGGCGCGGAAGTTGGGGTTGCTCAACATCTGGCGCATGAAAACCACATCGCTGATCGCAATATCGGGGCGGTTGGTCTCAGTTGCGGAGGGCGAGGCACTCACCACGATAGCATAGGGATCAGCGGCCTTGATCGCAGCATACGCACCTGACAGCAAGTCTACGTAATACGAGGCATCCGCTACCGTGCCCGCATTCTCAATAGCAAGGTTGGGTTCATTCCAGACTTGGTAGGCTTGCACTTTGTTGCGATAGCGGGCGGCCATCTGGCCCATAAAGTCGGCAAACGTCCCGAAGTATTCACGGGCGGGCATGCCGTTGCGCCCATCGGGGGTAGCCCACGAAGGCGAACGCACCACACTGAGCAGCACACCCATTCCGGCATTGTGGGCATCATCCACAATCTGGTCAAGCTCACCCCAGAAGATCTGCCCAGAGCGATCCTGAATATCTTCCCATGCGATCTGCTGGCGCAACCAATAGATTTCCGAGTTCTTCGAGATTTGCAGCACGCGCTCGCGGTCTTGCCACGCCGAGCCATCCTCGTAGAGGTGCACGTTGTAGCCATAGACAAACGGCGCAGGCAGGCTATCGCGGGCACTGCCCGCAGTGAAGGCGGGGTTGCGGCGGTGGTTTTGGGCGCGGGCTTCATTGCCGAGCAAGCCCAGCAGGATCTGGAAGCGTGGATCGGCGATTTCGGGGTGCCACTCCATGCGCTGCCGCTCGAAGTATTGCACCCAGTAGGTCTGCCCATCGGCGGCGTTCACTTCCTGAAACTGCTCCGAGATGGGATAGCCATAGACTGCCAAGCCGCCATTCTGCTCCCAAAATTGGCGGAAGGGCGCGGGCGAATTGCGGAGCGTGTGTTGAGTTTCCGGGATCCATGTGCCATCACCGGGATTCGCCACCGGCTGGAACGGGGCTTCATTCTCGCGCCCAGTTGCAAGCTGCTGGCCTAGCAGGCGGCCTAGGATATAGAAGCGGTTGCCATCGCGCCCGAAGTTGGCTGGGTGTTCTTCGAGGATGGCCCGCTCGAAGTATTGCACCCGGTAGTACGTGCCGGGGTTGGTGAAGCTCTCCTCAACAAATGGGCGCGAGATCGGGTAGCCCAGTGTGAACAGCGCATTGGGCGTATTCTTCCACGCCTCAAGAAAGTAGTTCACTGCGGCGTGTCCCGTTTCAGGAAAAAACCGCGCCTGCGTCGGCGGGAAGGTGGGCTGCACTTCGCGGGGGTTCGTGGCGATCTGGGCTTCGACGGTGACTGGCTGCGGAATAGCGACCAAACCGACAATCATCAGCATCGCCAATGCTGCGAGCGTGATCCGTTTGAGCATTGCTCTCGTCCTCCTAATTCATAGTGTGTTTCCAGAAGCTCACCTGATGCGCGATGATCAGGTTCTGAATGAACTTCGTTAGTCCTATAATACGCGATCAACCGTGATAAGCTACTCAGCCTGCTCTGAAGCTGATCTGACATGTGGCTGAGTGATCTGGCGCAGTGCAAGCGCAACCGCCTCGTTAGGCGTGTGGGCTACCAGCAGGTGGGGGCGGCCATCGGGGGCCATGCCTAGCTCCCATGTATGTAGCCCGATCACGGTGCGCCCGCTAGCCCGGGCCAGTGCAATCTCCGACAACGTTCCGTATGCGCCGGCAATCGCAATGACCGCATCCGCCGCGTGGACAATCAGGACGTTGCGGGCATGGCCCATGCCGGTGGGCAGGGCCAGCTGCACCCATGCGTTGGCCTCGCTGCGGCTGGTGCCGGGCAAGAAGCCCAGCGTCATGCCGCCCGCCTCAGCCGCACCTTGACACGCCGCCGCCATCACCCCGCCCAAGCCACCACAGACGAGCACTGCCCCAGCACGAGCCAGCTCCTGCCCCACCGCATACGCAAGCGCAGCAGTAGCGGCATCGCAGGTTCCGGCTCCGCACACAGCGATCACAGGAGGCTGCTGGCGTGGCAGATTCGTCATTCGGTTGCACCTCCACCATCCAAGACAGGCGATATACGTAGCGTGAGTGCGGGGGCTAGTTGCGGCATAATGACATACGTCGTCAGGTGGTACGGTTCAGGTTCATACGGATAACAGACGCGGGCATTATATGCTGCTCTGGCAGATGCGTCAAGCGCGGCGCGGGGCTTGCAGCGTGGCGTGAGTTGTGCTATAATGCCGTCTAGCTCTGGTGAACAGGGCTTTTATGTGTGTGATAATGTTGCGGGCCGCTAGCTCAATGGTAGAGCATCTGACTCTTAATCAGTTGGTTCTAGGTTCGAGTCCTAGGCGGCTCACCAGTATGATTTGGGCATGGTGATCCAAGCTGCGGGCACTGCTCCTGCGGCTCACTTTTTTAACGGCAGGGTGGATGCGTGCAGCACTTTGAGCGCACCGCTTGACAAGCTCAGTAAAATAGCCTACATTTGTTCTAGTACATTGAATTGTTCTTGAACAAACGCATAGGCATGCTGGCGATTAAGCATCTTCACGCACCACCAAACAAGAGCTGAGGATAGAACTGTGGCGAAAATGCGTGTACTGCTAACCCAAGATGTTGACAAGTTGGGGCAGGCAGGTGAGATTAAGATGGTATCCGGCGGCTACGGGCGCAACTATCTGTTGCCCAAAGGCATGGCGGTGATGGCTACGCCGGGCTTGGTGAAGCAAGCCGAAGAACAGGTTGCGGCGCGGAAGCGCAAGCAGGCGGCAGCGCGGACTGCATCAGAAGCATTAGCCGCCCGCCTCAATGGCGTGACGTTGCGGTTTGAGGAGCGCGTCGGTGAACTGGATCGGCTGTATGGCTCAGTCACCAATGCGGATGTTGCCACAAAGCTGCACGACCAACTTGGGATTGAGATTGATCGGCGCAAGATTGATCTGGAAGACCCGATCAAGCGCATCGGCAACTATCCCGTTAAGGTACAGGTTGCATCCGGCGTAGATGCCATCCTCAATGTTGTCGTTGAAGCTATTGGGGGGGCAGTGGATCCAGAAGCTACGCCTGTGGCAGATGCCCCGCCTGAGCTAACCGATGCCGATGTCGCCGATGTCTCTGATGATAGTGCCGCTGATGCCGAGCAAGCCTAGCGATCTGATGCACTGATTTGCACCAGCAAGAATAGGGCGCACAGATTCTCAGAATGTGTGCGTTGATCAAGAACAGCCAATGTGCCCCGGCCATGTGCCGACGGCACATTGTTGATTCAGAGGGCAGTGTGGACAACCTCTGGATAGCTGTGGGAAACCTATCGGATAGCCTGTGGATGGCTCCTGCAACTGGGTGAGGTGGGCTGATGGATGAACTCGAACGAATTGAACGCATAGATCGCGCTGTGCCCTACGATCTGAATGCTGAACGCTCTACGCTTGGCTCGATTCTTTTGGATCGGGATGCGATCATTGCGGTTGCCGCGTGGCTGCACGCGGAGTATTTCTATCTGCAAAAGCACGCCTACATCTATGAGGCAATGCTCGCCTGCTACAACCGGCGCATTCCACCCGACCTGACGACGGTGATTGACGAGCTGCGCCGCCAAAATCGGCTGGAGCAGGTGGGGGGCATCTTTGCCCTCAGTGAGCTAGCCGGCCATGTGCCGACGGCGGTCCACGTCGAATACTACGCCCGCATCGTCGAGCGCACAGCGATCTTTCGTCGCCTGATTGAGGCGGGCGGCAAGATCACTGCGCTCGGCTATGCCGAACATGAAGAAGTTGAAGATGCCCTTGACAAAGCCGAGTCTGAGCTGTTTGCCGTCTCGCAGCGGCGCACGATGCAAGATTTCGTGCATATCGGCTCGGTGATTGATACTTACTTCGAGCAGGTCAGCGATCTCTCCGAGCGGCGGAGCGAGATGGTCGGCTTGCCAACCGGCTATTACGATCTGGACAAGCTGACGGGCGGCTTGCAGCGTTCTGACTTGCTGATCCTCGCCGCCCGCCCCAGCGTCGGCAAAACGTCGCTCGCCCTCAGCCTTGCCTACCACGCGGGCGTAGCCCAGCAGCATACCGTTGCGATCTTTAGCCTTGAGATGAGCCGCGAGCAGCTTGTCCAACGCCTGCTAGCAATGCACACCGGCATTGATACCCAACGCCTGCGGACAGGCAATATTGACCGCGACTTGCAGCGCGTGATGGAAGGCATGGGGGTGCTCTCCTCTGCGCCGATCTTCATTGACGACACCCCCGCCCTGAGCATCATGGAGATGCGGAGCCGTTCGCGTCGGCTGCACGCCCAGTCACGGATTGAGTTGGTGGTGGTGGATTATCTGCAACTCATGCAAGGGCGACGCAGCGACAACCGCGTGCAAGAGGTGAGCGAGATCAGTCGTGGCTTGAAGGCACTGGCGCGTGAGCTAAATGTGCCGGTGCTCGCCTTGAGCCAGCTCTCGCGTTCGGTGGAAGGGCGCACCAACCACGTCCCGATGCTCAGCGATTTGCGCGAATCGGGGAGCATCGAGCAGGATGCCGACATCGTGATGTTTATCTACCGCGAGGATATGTATGACCGCGAGACGGATAAGAAGGGCATCGCCGAAATCCACATCGCCAAGCATCGCAATGGCCCGCTTGGGGTTGTGCCATTGCGCTTCGAGGCCGCCACCACCAGCTTCCAAAACCTCGAACACCACCGCTCGAGCTACGATGCACGGGGGTGAGACCCAGCCCCTATAGGGCCGGTAGCCCCCACAAGGCGGACCGGGTACGGGGCCCGAATAGCGGCTGTAGCGGCTGCCATTCGGGCCCCACCATCCCCCGCTCAAGGCCTGCCGCTACAGCTCGCCGCGCTTCTGCAACTCCGCTCGGAACCATGGGATGGTGCGCTGCAACCCATCCTCTAGCGTAATCGTCGGCTGCCAATCCAGCACGCGCTTGGCTTTGCTAATGTCGGGGCGGCGCACCTGCGGATCGTCCAGCGTGCGGCTGTCCACATAGCGGATACCGCCAGCATTGTTCGTCATTTGATTGACCAGTTCCGCAAACGCGAGGATCGTAAACTCGCCCGGATTGCCAATGTTGACTGGCTCAGCCTCATTCGAGAATAACAGGCGGTAGATCCCTTCGATCAGATCATCCACATACTGAAACGAGCGGGTCTGCGCGCCGTCGCCGTATACCGTCAACGGTTCGCCCCGCAAGGCTTGGCTGATGAAGTTGGGCACCACCCGCCCATCGCGCAGGCGCATACGGGGCCCATACGTATTGAAAATCCGCACGATCCGGGTTTCTAGCCCGTGTGAACGGTGGTACGCCATCACCAATGACTCGGCGTAGCGTTTGGCTTCATCGTACACGCCCCGTGGCCCTATCGGATTGACATGCCCATAATAGCTCTCCGACTGCGGATGAACCTGTGGATCGCCATACACTTCGGAGGTCGAAGCCAGCAGAAAGCGTGCGCCCTTATCGCGGGCTAAGCCGAGTGCCTTGTGGGTTCCGAGTGCGCCGACTTTGAGGGTTTGGATCGGATATTCGAGGTAGTCAATCGGTGAGGCGGGCGAAGCCAAATGCAACACGGCATCGAGCTTGCCCTCGATAAAGATGTAGTTGGTAACATCGTGATGAATGAACATGAAGCGTTCGTGCCCAGCAAGATGGGCAACGTTATCGGTGTTGCCCGTGATCAGATTGTCCATCGCAATCACGGTATGCCCTTCCGCCAGAAAACGATCACACAGATGCGAACCAAGAAAGCCAGCACCACCAGTAATGAGGACACGCATAGTATCTTCTCCCTGTTTAGCAATTTGCCGTCTCTTGGGGCATTGTACACCATTGCCCGCCGGAACGCCTACTGGATCGCCCGCGCTGGCCCTAGCGCGGCGGCAGCAGGAAGCCGCGCTGCCCTAGCACCTGCACGATCTGCCGCGCACACGTTGCGGCATCGCTTGTGGCGGTGGTTAGGTGTAGCTCTGGCTGAAGCGGCGGCTCGTAGGGATCATCAATGCCCGTGAAGCCGACTAGCTCACCGCGCCGGGCTTTGGCATACAAGCCCTTCGTATCGCGGGCTTCGCACACGGCAAGCGGCGCATCTACGAAAATCTCAACGAACTGCTCTGCCCCCACCAGATCACGCACCGCATCCCGGGTGGCGCGGTAGGGGCTGATCGCGGCACAGATCGCCACCCCGCGATGGCGCACCACCTCGCTGGCAACAAAGCCAATCCGGAGGATGTTGGCATCTCGGTCGGCCCGGCTAAAGCCCAAGCCCTTCGAGAGGTGCGTGCGCACGACATCCCCATCGAGGACGGTTGCTTGCCGCCCGCGCTCCAGCAAGAGCACCGTGACAATCTCGGCAATCGTAGATTTGCCGGCTCCACTCAGTCCGGTGAACCATAGGCAAAAACCCTGCTGGTGCCGCGGGGGGTAGCTCTCGGCGAGGATCTGCGCCGTTTCTGGGCGCGTAAACCACGTAGGCAACAGCCGCCCCTGTGCGAGATACTCCTCGCGCACCTGCGTGCCTGAGATGGTCGCAACCCGCGCCCCTGTTGGCACGGCATGGGCCTCGACGTACTCATCCGTATCGGGCAGGTAGAGCAACTCTTGAAAGGGCACAGCCGCTACCCCCAATTCGGTGGCGTGCTGCTGGAATAGCTCCTGTGCCGCGTAGGGTTCATAGAATGGTTTGCCCGTGCTATCGTTGCCGGGCCCCGCGTGATCACGCCCGATGATGAAGTGATTTGCGCCGTAGTTGCGCCGGATCAGTCCGTGCAGCAGGGCTTCGCGGGGCCGGCCATCCGCATGGCGAGGGGCAGCAGGCTGAGCAGGGTTTGCTGCGGATCGTAGTAGTTTTCCACCAAGGCGCGGTAGATGCGGACCCGCGTGAAGTGGTCTACATCGCCCGGCTTGGTCAAGCCAACTACCGGATGGATCAGCAGGCTCCCATTGATCGCGGCGGCAGCGCGGCGGGTTAGCTCCTCGTGGATCCGGTGTAGGGGGTTGCGGGTCTGGAAGGCAACCACATTGGCGTGCCCCAACTGGATCAGGCGTTCGCGCACCTGTGCGGGCGTGAGGCGCAGCTCGGTGAAATCGTAGGAGCTGGGCAGTGCCAGCACGCGCAAGCGGCCCGCAAGCGCCACCCGCCCCCACTGCTGCATTTCGGCGACGAGTGGGTGGCGCGTATCTGTCGTGCCGAGTGCCAGCCGCGCTTCGGTATCCGGCGACCAGTCGAAGGTCTGCTCCAGATCCATTATCGCCACCACGTTGTTGCGCGTGTCGCGCAGGGCAAGTTGCTCGCCGATCCCCACCAACTGCGCCGGATCAACCGTCAGCGTGATCGGCAGCGGGAACAGGGTGCCATCGGCAAGGCGCAGCTCGTGCAGCACGCGCTCGTAGTCGGCTTGTCCCATAAATTGGCTGAGGGGTGAGAAGCCGCCTGTAGCAAGTAGCTCCAGATCGCACAGGTTACGCGGCGTAAGCTGGATCGCCGCTAGCCGATGCGCCTGTTCTAGCAGCGTGGCGTGTTCGGCGGGGTCAGTCACCAGCAGATTGACAAGCGTGCCCGCCGCGCCATAGGGGGCAATCAGGGTCGGGGGTGCTACCATCGGTGTCATAACACGGTATTTCCTTTCGGGGCAACCCAGTATGGGGTGATCCTTTTCGTGGCAAGGATCACAAAGGATTACGGCGGCTCCAAATGTTTATGATCTGTTCACAGCTTTGAGGCTGTGCGTGGCGCGGAGCATGCGCTGCCTGTCATGCACGCGGCTCCACCGCCCACCCGGCACAGGCTACGGAGCCAGCGAGACATTGCCATCCCCCACCAGCGTGCCGAGTTGGCGCATCAGATCGGGGCTGGCATGCACCGTGTAGTGCGGCTGGAACACCAGCGTGCCCACGCCATTGGGGAGATAGAGCAACACCTGATCGCCCCCTTCGCACGCCCGCAGCAAGTCATCTATATCTTGCATGCGGCGGATGTCGTGCTGCACATCGGGCGAGGTGGGCAGGTTCAGGTGCAGCACGCGCCCCGAATGCGATGGGCTAGCGGGGCTTGCGGCGTGCCCGTTGCCATTGCCGTTGTAGCCGTTGCCATTCGGGCCAGTGGGCCCGTTGCCATTGCCATTCGGGCCAGTGGGCCCGTTGCCTGTCGTGTAGCTCGCGCCGCTCTCTTTGGCGGCAAGGCTGACGCGGTTCGGCGTGCGGATTGTGCGGGTGTTTGCGGCTGCCACTGGAATCTCCGGCGTGGGAGCCGACTCAGGCGACGTAGGCGGGGATGGAGCCGTTTCGGGCATCGGCGCGGGCACTGCCGCCGCGGCTTCTGTGCGCCGCACGGTGGGCGCGGGAGTTGCTTCTTCGTCGTTCATTGCGTCCGTCTGCTCATGTTCAATCTGGGCCAATTCAGTCTCATCAGGCGTTTCCGGCAGTGCCTCAGCGAGCTGCTCCAAATCCTCCGCCGCCTCGATCACCAGTTGCAGCGTGTCGCGGCGATCCTCAACTTTGCCCTGCACCCGCAGCACCCGATCATCGGCAAGCACATCATTCAGCTTCTCGTAGGCTTTAGGAAATGCCACCACTTCGATTTCGTTTTGGTGATCCCCTAGCACCGCAATCAGCATGCGTTCGCCCTTCTTGGTGGTGGCCGTGCGCGAACGCGAGAGCATGCCAATCACGCTCACCCCTTTGCCGATATGCTCACGGAGTGCGTCGAGCGGAAGATACTGGCTCGGATCAAGATTGAGTCGATCAAGCACCTGCAATGGATGATCGGAGATATACATGCCCAGCAGGTCTTTCTCCCAAACTAGCTCTTCTTTCTTGAGCTGGGGCGTGAGCTTCACCACTGGCAAGGGTATCGCACTCACCGTCGGGGTGGCACTCGTCTGCGCCCCAAACAGATCAAACAGGCTGACCTGTCCACTCTCCCGCGCTTTCTGGGCTTGCAAGCCAGACTGGATCGCCGCATCAAGGATGGCGAGTTTCTGGTGGCGATTGCCGCTCAGATCATCGAGTGCGCCACACTTGATCAGGCTCTCTAGCACGCGCTTGTTCAGGGCGGCGTGTTCCACACGGGCGCATAGGTCTTCGAGGCTCTCGAACTTGCCGCCCTCATTGCGTGCAGCAAGGATCGCCTCGACTGGAGCGTGCCCCACATTCTTGATTGCCGCCAAGCCAAACCGAATCGCGTAGCCATCCTCATCGCGCAACTTCTCAAAGGTGAAGTCTATGCCACTGGCATTGATGTCCGGCGGATAGATCGGCACCCTGAGCCGCCCCGCCTCACTCACTCCTTTGGCAACATCGCTCGTTGAGCCAGCCGCCGCAGACAGCACGGCCGCCATGTACTGGGCGGGGTAGTTGAACTTCAGGTAGGCCGTCTGGTAACTGAGCAAGCCGTACAGCGTCGAGTGCGGGCGATTGAAGGAGTAGCCCGCAAAGGGCTGGATCAGATCCCAGAGATGATCGGCTTGCTCACGGGTTAGCCCATTCTTGACACAGCCTTCCTTGAAGATCGGCTCCTCCTGCGCCATCAGGTCGCGCTTCTTCTTGCCGATGGCTTTCAGCACGATGTAGGCCCGCCCTAGCGTATAGCCTGCAATCGCTTGGAGCAGCTGCATAATCTGCTCTTGATACACGATGATGCCGTAGGTATCTTCAAGGATCGGCTTCAGAATCGGGTGCAGATAGCTGATCTGGTGGAGGTTGTTCTTGTTGCGGATGTAGTGCGGGATCTGCTCTAGGGGCCCCGGCCGATACAGCGCAACCATCGCATACAGGTCTTCCACGCGGGTCGGTTTCAGCTCTTTCAGGTAGCGCGTCATGCCCGCCGATTCCAGTTGGAACACCGCAACCGTGTGCCCCTCACTCAAGCCCGCAAAGGTATACGGATCATCGAGCGGTATATCTTCCAATTGCATGCGCTTGCCCATCGTGGCGGCGATGTACTCCAACGCCTGCGCCACTATCGAGAGGTTGGCCAGCCCCAAAATATCCATCTTGAGCAAGCCAATCTTCGCAAGCGTGTTGCCCTCATACGCCGCCATCACCGATTGTTCATCGCGGGTGGTGCGTTGCAGGGGCACCAGATCAGCGAGCGGATCGCGGCTCACCACCACCCCGCAGGCGTGCGTGCCGAAACTCCGCATGCGCCCTTCGACTTTCTGGGCCCGCTCGATCAGATCGCGCATGCGCTCGTCGCTATCGTAGATTTGGCGGAGCTGCGGCACGCGCTCAAGGGCTTTGGCAATCGTCGTACCGACCGGCAGCGCAGGGATCAGGCGAGCCACCTGATCCACCTCATTCAAGGCAATGCCCATCACCCGCCCAATGTCGCGCAGGGCGGCTTTCGCGCCGAGTGTGCCGTAGGTGATGATCTGGGCGGTGTTGTCCCGCCCGTACTTCTCCATCATGTATTCGATCACTTCGTGGCGACGGCTATCGGCAAAGTCGGTATCAATATCGGGCATTTCCAGCCGCTCAAGGCTGAGGAAGCGTTCAAACAGCAGCTTGTTGGCAACCGGATCAACATCCGTGATGCCGAGACAGTACAGCACCAGCGAGGCCCCCGCCGAGCCACGCGGCAGGCAGGGGATGCCACGAGTGCGGGCATACTTCACATAGTCCCACACGATCAGCATATAGTCGGGGAAGCCCGTCTGGTTAATGACATTCAGTTCATAATCGAGCCGCTCTTCATAGCCGGATGGGGGCGCGTTGTTGCAGCGGCGGTTCAGCCCCTCAAAGCAGAGGTGGCGCAGGTAGGTTTCGGCGTTGAAGCCATCTGGGATCTCGAAGGCAGGGAGCTGCACCCGCCCGAAGGTCAAGTTAAGATTGCACAGATCGGCAATGCGCTGCGTATTTTCGAGCGGAGCCGTGCCGTAGTGTTTGAAGCGTTGCCACATCTCCTCGCCCGATGCGATATGGTAGGTTCCGTCGAAGTTGCGCCCCTTGTTGCACAGCTCATCGAGGGTGATCCCGTAGCCCATCGCAAGGATGTGGTTGTGCATCTCTAGGTCGGACGACTGAATATAGTGGGTATCGTTGGTGACAACTAGCTCAATCCCAAGCTCGCCGCCGATCCGCACCAACTCATCATTGATGCCTGCGAGCTGGGGGGTGTTGTCGTGCAGTTGCAATTCGAGGAAGAAATCCTCACCGAACACGCCCTTGTACCATTCGGCAATCTCGCGGGCTTTGCGCTTGTCATCCTGCTCAATCGCTTGGGCAACTTCGCCCGCCAGACATGCGGAGGTGACAATCAGGCCCTCGCGGTGCTGTTCGAGCAGGGCACGGTCAATGCGCGGCTTGCGATAGAAGCCATCGAGGTGGGCGCGTGTAGTGAGCCGCACAAGGTTGCGGTAGCCAATCTCGTTTTTCGCCAGCAGCAGCAGGTGGTAGTAGCGTCCGGCGCGTTCGGTATGATCGCCGGACGCAACGTATGCCTCTACGCCGATGATCGGCTTGATGCCCGCTTTCTGCGCCGCCTCGTAGAATTCCACCGCCCCGTACATTACGCCGTGGTCAGTCAGGGCGATGCTGCCCATCCCCAGATCGGCAGCCCGTTGGGCGATAGCTTTGGTCGAGGCATAGCCATCGAGCAGGCTATATTCAGAGTGAACATGCAGATGCACAAAATCATTCATACGCACAAAACACTTTACACTATCACTTCCCGCGAGGCATTCATCAGGGTTGTATCAACACCAACTGACAACAATGCTCGCAGGCGACCACCGACACAAGGGACATTTGCGGCATTACAGAGCGTTATGTTCAGTAGGAATAAACGTCAGGTTTCGCCGTTTTTTGTCATCCCATGTATTATAGCACGGGCATGCGTTGATAAACAGAGGATAACCACCCGATTCTGTAAGCATTTTTCGGGGTATGTTGTGGACAACTCGTGGATAAGCGCGAGACGCGCAGCCGGGCCCCCAGTCGCCACCGGTGCGCCTCTCAGATCAGCAAGCCAGCCGTCACAGGCGTATCAGCCTGCGGCAATACCACTGCTGCCGCGTGTGCGGCATACTACAGCTAGATGCCAAACATTAGGCGGCGGATGAGCGGGCGCGGCAGATCAACCGCCCGCATCTGCTCTTGGGTGCTCACAATGTCGTACTTGGTGCGGAAGAACTCAACCCGCTGCTGCTCGGTATCGAACACGGCATACGCCGCACGCGGATCCTGATCACGCGGCTGCCCAACACTCCCGGGATTGATGATGTAGCGTTCATTGGGGCGCAGTTTCAACCCGGCGTAGTTGTCGCGGGTAGGCAGATTGACTTCGCACACATCGTCGTCTATCAGCCGGAAATAGATCGGCACATGCGAATGACCGATAAAGCAGATCTGTTGGGTAAAGGAGTTGCGGAAGTTATCCAGCGCATCATCGGGGTAGAGCAGATACTCCCAGATCGGGTTGCGCGGGCTACCATGCGCCAGCATCACACTCCCTAGATCGGGGTGGATCGTTTCGATTTTGGGCAGCAGGCTATGCAACCATGTGCGGTTGGTAGCACTGAGTTGCTTGCCGTTCCACTCATTGGCAATGCGGGCTTCATTGTTGAAGTAATCCAGATCGGCCCGCGGATCACCCAAACATGCCAGATCGTGGTTGCCACTGATCGTCAGTGCGGCGTGTTCACGGATATAGTCAGCGCACTCATTTGGACGGGGACCATAGCCAATCGTATCGCCCAAACACCAGATTGCATCATACACGGGGGCGGCTGCTAAGACCGCCTCCAATGCGACAACATTGGCGTGAATATCAGAAAGCAACAAGATACGCATAGAATGCCATTCACGTTCAGTTGGTCAGTCCGGCACCCGCTACTGCCGCTCGTGGTTGCACAGGAATCGCTGACCTTCTATAATACAGCGTAGTTGCGCGATCAGCGCAGTTGGGAGTAACCCACGCTTATGGTTCAACCATCCGAACATTGCCCCCACTTGGGGCTAAAGCAGAACCGGGCTATCCGGTTTGCTTCACCAACGGCTGAGCATCGGTGCTACGTCAATGGTGCGCCGCAGGATATTCCCGTCGAGCAGGCGAACTACTGCCTGTGTGCGAACTACGTCAATTGCCCATTATACATGGGTTTATCTGTTCCTTCAACTGTAGCAGGCAACACTAGCCCATCTGACCCCGCTGCCCGCCCGCTCAGCGGGGTAGCGGGCCCGGGCGGTATGATCGCGTGGCTGCAAGCCCTACCGCCCAAAGAGAAGCTCATCTATGGCACGCTCATGGCTATCACCGCGCTGATTCTGGGCATCTATGCAATCACCGGCTTGCGCTTGGTCTTGCCTGCGTCACAGGCCGCCGCACCAACCCCAACCCTCATCGCTACCAGCCTCGCAGGTCCGGGCGTTACCGCACCAGCACCGATCACGCCCGGGCCCACTGATACGCCTATGCCTACCCGCAGCCCGTCGCCATCCCCAACTCGGCGGGCACTGACGGCCCCAGCCACCGTGCCCCCGCCCACCGCAACCCCCACCCCGCGCCGGGTCGTGGGCGGCGGGCTTGCGCCGCTCAGCACGCCTGATCCTGCTAGCACCAGCGCGGTGCCGAGTCCAACGAGTGCGCGTGGGTCTGTCGAGCCAATTGTGCTGTACTTTCTAGGGGCGGATAACACGCTCGTGCCCTTCACCCTGAATGTTGCCACCACAGACCGCCCGACAGCCGCCGCCTTTGCGCTCGCGGCAGGCCCACCCCCAAACAGTGGGCTGTTGCCCGTGATCCCATCAACGATCCAGATCGTGCGGGTTGACCTTGATCAGACGGGACTTGCGACAGTCACGTTACGGGGGGGCATTCTGCGCGACGATGGGCTAGGCTTTCAGGCATTGATCCGCACGCTGCTGGATCTGCCTGAAGTGGAGCGGGTGCAGTTGCGCTACGAGTAGGCCCGCCGGACTAGGGTTCAGGCACACTCACCCGCCCCGACAAACGGGCCGTGTAGGTCGTCTGTCCATCTACCGAGTCGGCTTCGATTACGCCGCCGATGACCGCAGGTGGGATGCTCTCGTTGATCTGTGCGCCGGGGTAGAGGGCTTCAACCTCGCGCCGATAGGCAGCCTGCAACGCCGCGCGCACCTCTGCATCGCTTGCCGTGCTGGGCAGGGCAACTTCCACATCAAGCGGAACCTCGCGCAGCACAAACGATACCGGGCTAGGCTGGGCAATGCCGGGCACCGTTGGCAGCGATGCATCGGGGTTGCCCCCTAAGAACATCAAGCCCATCGCCAGAATCGCCGCCAGTGCAATCAGCAGCAGCCCCCCATTGATGAGGGTGCGAACACAGCCGCCCCATCCCGCGCCCTTGCTTGGGCTTGGCTACTGGGGCGGGCTGACGCGGCGGTGCAGAGGCGGGCGCAGGCGGCGTAGGAGCCGG
>JAAUTZ010000121.1 GCA_012031225.1 Chloroflexaceae bacterium | reverse complement strand
CTGAAACCTGACCACCCGACACCTGATACCCCTTCGTGCCCTTCGTGCCCTTCGTGTCCTTCGTGGTCTGCGTTCCCTGACCCCTACCACCTGACACCTGAAACCCACGCCCGCCGGTTCACTCCCCCGCGTCCGGCGCGATAGCGGGCGGGTTGGCGGCGAGCCACGCCGTCAGGTCGGTGAAGGTGGTGAAGTCGAGCAGGCTCTCGGCCAGTTCCAGCATCTGCTCGCTATCGAGGGCGCGGATCTGCGCCGTCACCGCTTCCGGCAATTCCCCGAATTTGCGCGTCAGGAGGCGTAGCGTCACGGCGATACGTTCTTCACTACGCCCCTGCTGCAAGCCCTGCTGCAAGCCCTGCTGCAAGCCCTGCTCAATGCCCTTCCGCAGCCCACGCCGTTCAAAGCTCGTGATGTACTCCATGGCTTCCTCCCCTAATTCGGTTGTGACATCCTCCCAAAACAGATCGTCCATCGCCGCTGGCAGCGTCAGGAACCAGTCCACGATGCTCAGCAAGTGGCGCACCTCATCCGTCGTGTACCCCCGCCGCAACAGGTCGCGGAACAACTCTAGCTTGGCTGCCTTGCGCCGCAGCGCATCGTGGCGCAGCTCTAGCGTTGCCAGATGGGCCCGCACCAACAACGCCATCGGGTTCGGGTCGCTCCGCAGTTCTTCCTCGCGCCCGCGATAATCGAGCAGCTTGACCATCGGGAACTGAACTTCTACGCGCATCCCCAGTTTGGTATCCACATAGCGGTCTGGTCGCCACGTCGGGTCATCGTCACCCAGCACGGCCAACGTCACCACCGAGTGGTTGTAGTTCAAACGGAGGCGGAACTGATAGATCGCCACGCGGTAGGGAAACAGGTGGTCGGTCTGGCTCTGGATTTCGATGTGGATCAGCAGCCAGTACTCGTTGCCATCCAGCAACCAGACCCGCACCAGCCAATCAACCGAACGCTTGCCAATCGCACTGTTCGGGATGATGCGCTGCAATTCGGTGGGCAGGGGCTGGGGGTCATGGCTCCAATCAATGGCGGCGGCGACGGCGGGGAAGAAGAAGAACAGGAAATCGCGGAAAGAGCCGTCGAGGATGGCTTTCCACGGCGCATCGAAGGTATCGGGTGGCGTGGGGATCGGCTGCGCGTCAGACATCGGCTACTCCTTTCGGCATCGGCTTCCTAGCACAAGGATACGGGATGATCGGGGGGGTTGTCAAGGGGCGGTGGCGGGGTTCAGGTGTCAGGTGGTAGGTGTCAGGTTTTCGGTCATAGGTATCAGGGATTCGCCCATCTTCACGCTCGGCGTAGGCTCCACCTATCACCCACCACCTATCACCTATCACCTATCACCTGATCCCCCTTCGTGTTCTTCGTGCCCTTCGTGCCCTTCGTGGTCTGCCTTCCGGCCCTGACACCTGACCCCTGATACCCAACACCTGACCCCTGACCCCTGATACCCGACACCTGACACCCGACACCTGCCTCCTGCAATTTGCCTCTTGACAGCTCGCCCAATCTTTGCTATAAAGATATTCAAGGATTTATAAAGATACAAAAAGACAAAGTGAAAAAATGGACATGTCTGAAAAGCTCAGGCAGTCACCAACATTCCCAGAAAGGAGTGACCCCATGCCCCCCACCCGTGTCGGGTTCCAAGAACGGATCGTGCTCTTTGGCCTGCTACTCGGCTTACTCGGTGCGTCTGTCGCCCTGTTCATCAGCCAGCTTGTCGCCCCCCAGACAATCCTCGTCGCGGGGCTGCTGCTGGATCGCCTCAGTGCCGCCATTGCCCTGCTCGTAGCCAGTGTCGGTACGGTCGTCTTTCGCTTCTCCGTGCGCTACCTCGATGGAGAGCCACACCAGCAAGCCTTCCTGCGCTGGCTGACGGGCACCGTCTTTGCCGCCTACACCATGATGCTCGCCGCCAACCTGATCCTGCTCTTTGGGGCATGGCTGCTCACCAGCATCAGCTTGCACCAGCTGCTCACCTTCTACCAGCACCGCCCCCAAGTGCACCGCCCGGCCCGCAAGAAGTTCCTGATCAGTCGGCTTGGCGATGTGGCCCTGCTGGCCGCCTTCGTCTTGATCTGGAACCAATGGCAAACCCTCAACCTGCACACCTTTCTGGAGCGGCTCAATCAGCCAACGCCATGGGATCTTGCCCCCACCGCCGTCGCACTCCTCATTGTCATCGCCGCGCTAACGAAATCAGCCCAGTTCCCATTCCATAGCTGGCTGCCCGAAACGATGGAAGCCCCCACCCCCGTCTCAGCCTTGATGCACGCTGGCATCATCAATGCCGGTGGGGTGTTGCTGCTCCGCTTTGCGCCACTGCTCGTCAGTGTGCCCCTAGCCCTGTTCAACCTTGCGCTCGTCGGCACATTGACTGTGCTGATCGGCATGCTGGCGATGTGGGCCCAAACGAACGTCAAACGCTCGCTCGCGTGGTCAACCGTAAGCCAGATGGGTTTTATGATGATCCAGATCGGCGTGGCTGCATTTCCGGTGGCGGCGTTGCACATCATCGGGCACGGCTTCTACAAAGCGTGGGCGTTTCTCCGCACGGGCGGCGTGCCGGCCCCCGCTCCCAAACCGGCTACGCTGGCACCGGCTGCGGCTCTGCTCCTGCTCGTGATCGGGATACTGGTTGCCCTGCCCGCGATGTATCTCGCCACCCTGCTCACCGGCTTCGATCCGTTCCAATCGCCCGGCAAGCTGGCTCTCAGTGCGATTGTAGCACTCGGCATGGGGCACATCTGGGTGGCATTCTTCCGCGCCCGCCCGCAGGCCACAGTGATCCAGCCCGCACTGGGCGCACTGCTCAGCACCGCTCTGGGCACGTTGATCGCCTTCGGCTTGTATCAGGGAGCCGAGATCTATCTCGCGCCAGTCTATGGCGCACTCCCCATTGTCGCAACGCCCCTGTCCTATGCCGCCGCGATCCTGCCCGTCGTAGCGATCTCGCTGCTGTCCATCATCAACATCACGTTGCCCCAGATTGCCAGCACCGCCACTGGCCGGAGCTTCTACCTGCATGCCCTGCACGGCTTCTACATCGGAGCCTACGCCGACAAGCTGGTTGCGTCCGTATGGCGCGATCAGCCCGCGCCCCAAGAACCCGGCGTGAGCGTGCGCCGCACCGCCGCGTAGCGCGGAGCATCCACCCATCATGGCCATCAATCGCACGTATTTGAATAAGCATGCCCGTATCTAAATGAGAACGATCTGTACAGTTTAGAAGCCATCCAAGGCGACGCGGAGTGAGCGCGTCGCCCCAAGCCAAAAGAATGAAAGGACGATCAGCTATGTTTCACGATACTGCACCAATGCCAACAACCGCCCCCACGGGCAACCCGCCGCCCGCCGCGATCTCGGTATCGCCGCAGCTGCGCGAGATGATTGCCGCCGTATGTGCGCGGATCCCGCCGCTCTGGGATTTGGAGAACTATGTCGCGGTTAATCCGTTTCTCGGCTTTGCCCACCAGCCTGTGCCACACGCCGCACGGATCATCAATGATGGGCTAGGCGCACACGTCCTGCCGCAGCTTGCCTACTATCGCCAACAGTGGCAGGCAGGCAGATTGACCCGCGCCGACCTGACGCAGGCGGCGGCGCGGCACGGAGCCGATGTGCACCAGTTGGTATCCATCTTGGAAGGCACGGCCCCGATCCCCACCCGCCCGGCGCAGCCCGTCTTGATGCTCACCGAGCAGCGCGATCTGCACGATGGCACGCAGCTTGCCACCCTCTGGCGTACTCATGTAACCCAGTGGTGTGCGGTGCATATCCCCACCGACGGGCGCACCCCATGGGGTGGGACAGCCCAAGCGAGCCTATATACGGCATGGCGCACCACCGCCCACGCAGATCGCACGTTGGCGATTGCAGGCGTGCGCGATTGGCGCGGCTGGGTGCAGCAGCTGCCCCGCGATCCCGATACAACGATTGCGCGGATGCTTGCACAGGCGGCGGTGGCTCCCGCCCAGCACGAAGCGTACCTCTATCGCCTGCTTGGGAGCGTGTTTGGCTGGGCTTCGTTCCTGCGCCGCGCCACATGGCAGCAGGCCGGCGCAACGGGCATGCTCGCCGACCTGCTGGCTATCGGCATCAGCACCGATGTCGCTCTCGCCACCCGCACCGCACGTCCGGCGGTGCCGCGCCCAGTGCAGCCGGCGCCAATGCAGATCGAGGATGAACAGATCCGCCTGATCTTGCAGGACGCGCTTGAGGATAGCTACCTGCGCCAATCACTCCACGAGTTTGCGCCGCCGCCCGCCGCCGCTGCCCCACGCCCCGCCGTACAAGCCTTTTTCTGCATTGATGTGCGTTCGGAGCTAATCCGTCGCCACCTCGAAACGGTTGCCTCTACGGTAACTACGCACGGCTTTGCGGGCTTCTTCGGGGTCAGTGTAGACTGGCACGCGGATGGTCACGGCACTGCCCGCTGCCCAGTGCTGTTGCAGCCGAGTGTCCAGATTAGCTCGCAGGGGCAGCCACGCAACACCAACCAGAAACTGCTCCAAGAGATGCTGAAAGCTCCCGGCACCGGCTTCACCTTCGTTGAGACACTGGGCTTGACCTATGGGCTGGGCCTGCTCGGCGATGCGCTGCGCTGGGCCCAAGCGGCCCGCCCCGATGAAGGCACTGCGCCATTCACCCTTGACTCTACCGCTAACGGGCAGGGTATCGCCCTTGCGGATCGGATTGCAGCAGGCGATGCAATCCTCAAGAATATGGGCTTGCGCGAGACGTTCGGGCGCATCGTGCTGCTGTGTGGGCACGGCAGCACCAGCGAAAATAACGCCCATGCCGCCGGCTTGGATTGTGGCGCGTGTGGCGGGCACGGGGGGGCGATCAATGCCCGCATCGCCGCCGCTATCCTCAATGATCCAGCGGTGCGACAGAGTCTGGCGGCGCAGGGCTGGAACATCCCCAGCGATACCGTGTTTGTGCCCGCCCTACACGATACCACCTACGATACGGTGACACTGTATGATCTGGCGGGCGTACCAGCGAGCCATCGGCCCGATCTGGATCAGCTTCAGAAGTGGCTCGATCAGGCGGGGGCTGGGGTGCGCCTCGAACGGGCGGCGAGCTTGGGCATTGGCGATCAGCCGCGCCAGAGCCGAGATCGGCTGATCCAGCACAAAGCCCGCGATTGGTCGGAGGTGCGCCCCGAATGGGCACTGGCCCGCAATGCGGCCTTTATTGCCGCCCGCCGCGAGCGCACACGCACCCTGAATCTGGCGGGGCGGTCATTCTTGCACGATTACGATTGGCGCACCGATCCTGACCTCTCGATTTTGGGCTTGATCTTGAATGCCCCGATGGTTGTGGCTTCGTGGATCAATCTGCAATATTTTGCCTCGACGGTAGACAATGAGCAGTTTGGCTGTGGCACCAAAGCTCTGCACAACCGGATCGGTGCGGTGGGCGTGGTACTCGGCAATGGCGGCGATCTCCGCACCGGCTTGGCCCTGCAATCGGTGCAAGCTGCCGATGGTCGCTGGTATCACGAGCCGCTCCGGTTGCAGGTGGTGGTGGAGGCTCCGACCACGCAGATTGACACCGTGCTGGCAGCTAGCCCCGCCGTGCTTGATCTGATTAGCAATGGCTGGGTACGGCTGTTTGCGCTTGACCCCGATAGCACCACGCTGTTGCGCTGGCAGCGGGATGGCTGGCAGGCGCGGTAGCCCCACGCCCTACCGTGCGCGGAGTGCCGGCTATGCTAGCGGGTACTCCGCCTGACCATTTCGACAAATCACTGGCTTTTAGGTATACTGAGCATAAGGAGCACGATGCGCCGTCAACCCCTATGGATAGTCAGGCAACCTGCCGTGAATCCGTTTCGCAATCGTAAGCCGATCCTTGATCCTGCTGAGTTCTACGGGCGGGAACGCGAGGTGCAGCAGATCGCTGGGCAACTGGCGATCCAGCCCCCGCAGTGCTGTGCGGTGGTGGGCTTGCCCCGCACGGGCAAAACCTCGCTGCTCTACTATTTGCACCACCAAGCCTTGCGCCCGTCGCCCGAACGAATGCTTGAGCTACGGGCGTATGATCATATTCTGCCCGTGTACGTCAATGTTGGGCCCTATCAAGCGATGGGCCCGCTGCACACGCACGGCGCACGCTACTTCTGGCAGGATCTTGCGACGGCTCTGGCGCAGGCGATGGGCACACCTACCGAAACACTGGCTTTGCCGCCTATGCAACATGACCATAGTGATGCGCGTGCGCTGGATCATGTGCATGCCCTACGCTATCACGTTGCGGAACTCATCCGCACCTGCTCCGCCGAACTGGTGCTGCTGCTGCTCGATAATGCCGAAGCGATTGCCACGATGCCGCATGCCGTCGGCAGTCTGCTTCGCACACTCACCCAAGACCCCGCGCTAGGCAATCGTATTGCGTATGTGGCCACAAGCCATGTGCCTTTGCACCTGCTCTCCGATCCGGCGACATTGCCTGTGCCGTCCTCGTTTTGGAGCCTGTTTACCGAGCCAGTCTATCTCGGCCAGCTGGAGCCAGCCGCCGCGAATGCCCTCTTGCAGCGAGTTAGCCCCGCCACTGGGCATGCGTCGCTGCACCCGCCGCATCCGTTTTCGCCGCACGACGAGCAGCAGCTTGTGCGCCTTGCCAGCCGCCACCCCGATCTACTGACGCTCGCCGGTGCGCTGCTGTACGACCAGCAATTGGCGGGCACGGCTCCGCGCCACCCAGCGGACTGGGCCACGTTTGAGCAGCAGCTCTTTGAAGTCGCTTTGCCCATCCTGCAAGCGACGTGGCAGGCGGTGCAGCATGTGCCGCATGCGTCCGCGCTGCTGTATCGGCTCGCGCACCTGCCGCACACACCGCTAGAGCCGGAGGTGGGCAGTGTTCTCACCTTGCTCGCCCGCTATGGCTTGATCGAACTGGGCCCACAGGGGCGCGGGCACGTCAGTGCGGCGGTGCTGCGCCGATTTATCGGTGAACAGCCCAGCCCCGCCGATGCGCTCCCGCTCCACACGGTGCCCGCGCCTGTTGCCCCAGCCGCCTCGCCACCGCCCGCCGCGCCTGCATCGGAGGGGTTGCCGCCGGCGTTTACCCACCTCGAAGCCGAAGTGTATGCGTTTCTCGCCCAGCATGCGGGGGAGGTGTGTGCGCGAGAGCAGATCAAGCACGCCATCTGGCCTACCGATCCGCCCTCAGATAGTGCCCTGCAAAAGCTGATTGAACGCATCCGCGAGAAGATTGAGCCAGACCCGAAGCACCCGCGTCGCTTGATTGCGGTGCGCGGGCAGGGCTACATCCTCTACCCTGAAACGCCCGCCGCCTAGCCCGTAGCCGCCGCCCTCGCACCTGCCGCCGCGAGCTAAAGCTCCCGGCTATCCGCCCAAGCCCGCTGAAGCGGGCTGCGCCCTTTGTGGTCTGCCTGCCCTGACACCCACCTGCCTGCGCCCGTGTGCGTTATTGGCGCACCACGAAGGGCAGATACACGCGCACCGTATCCGCCGGGGCGATGCTGTCGGGAACGCTGATCGGCGCAGGGAAGCCGTCTTCCGGCTCTAGCAGCGGTGCCGCGCTATCTAGCACGTAGCGGCTTTGCACCGTAATCTCATTGTGCAGCCCGATTGCTGGTATGCTCCGCAGGATGACGATGTACACGCCGGTGCGGGCTTGGGGCGCGGTGCCTAGCACAAAGCGCACCTGCCCATTGCTGTCGCTCCGCACCTGCACCGCGAGGGGGGTGCCATTAACCAGAATGGTGAAGCTGGTGGCGGCGGGTAGCCCGATAGCCGTGAAGCTGAACGCCGAGCCGGGTGCGCCGCGTTCGGTGGCGACGCTGAGCTGCGGCTGGATAGTCCCAGCCGTGGCGGTGGGCGTGGGGCTAGGGGTCGCCGTAGTGGTGGCAGTGGCGGTGAGGGTCGCCGTCGGGGTTAGCGTGGCGGTCGCCGTCGCCGTATGGGTGGGAGTGTTGGTGGGCAGGGCGTAGATGTCCTCCGTCGGGGTGGGCGTGGGTGGGGACGGCTCGCGCTGATCGCGCCAATTGTCGTTCGCAATGCGCGGTTGATCGAGCCACAGCAGCAGGGCCCCATCCGTCACATTGATGTTCAGCTCATTCTTGGAGAGGAACAGCAGCACTACCGCGCTCAGATTGGCCAGCGTGGGCGGGATGTCGCCGCGGAGCTGGTTGATCGAGAGGGAGAGGTCTCGCAGATTGGCGAGGTTGCCCAACTCCGGCGGGATGCTACCGCTCAGCTGGTTGACCGAAAGGTCGAGGCGCGTCAGGTTGGTGAGATTGCCCAATTCAGGCGGGATGCTGCCCGTGAGCTGGTTGTTGGCAAGGCTGAGTTCGGTCAGGTTGGTGAGGGTGCCCAAGGCGGGCGGGATGCTGTCCGTGAGCTGGTTGCTGGCAAGGTTGAGTTCGGTCAGATTGGTGAGGCTGCCCAATGCAGGCGGGATACTGCCCGTGAGCTGGTTGTCGTTGAGCGCGAGGCTTGTCAGCGCAGTGAGGCTACCCAAGGCGGGCGGGATGCTACCCGTGAGTTGGTTGGCAAAGAGCGCAAGAGCTGTGACGCGCCCGCCAGTACAAGTGACCCCATACCAGCTACAGAGCATGTTATTCTGGGCCCAACCATCGTTGAATTCCCAATTGGGGCCATCGGTGGCGGTGTAGAGCGCGAGCAAGGCTTCGCACTCGGCTTGGGGCACGGCGGTTTGGGTGGTGCAGTTGGTGCTGATCGGCACTGTCGTCGGCGTGCGGGTCGCGGTAGGCGTAGCGGTGCCAGTGGGGGTGGGGCTAGCGGTAGGCGTATGAGTGGGCGTGGGCAGCAATGACTGGAACTCATAGGCCCCCAGATCTATCACGCCGTTGAAGATACGCGGGTTGTCATCCAGATCAGTGGCGGTGGTGTTGGCCGCGTTGCTACCCACATCACGCACAGGCGATGTGTTTTGCAAGCGGTAATTACCGTCGAAGGTAGGGGCATTGGCGGGTAGCTGGGGATCAATGAACAGCGGGTTGGTATCGCCGGCGAGGTTGCCCGTGCCTGCGAACGTTGCGCCCTGCACAAGGCTGTAGGCATAGGTGGGGGTGCTATCCTCATTGAAGACCTGTGTGTTGTTGCCCCAGATGATGGTATTGGTGAAGCTGGGGCTACTTTCGAAGTTGTACACGCCACCGCCGCCTTCGTCGGCATAGTTGCCGCTGATGCTCACGTTGATGAAGCTGGGGCTGCCGCGCGAGGTGTATGCACCGCCGCCGCTTTCGGCACGGTTGCCGCTCATGATAACATTGGTGAAGCTGGGGCTACCATCGTCGGTGAACACGCCGCTGCCCCGTTCGGCACGGTTGCCCAGATGATGACGTTGG
>JAAUTZ010000034.1 GCA_012031225.1 Chloroflexaceae bacterium | reverse complement strand
GGTAGGTACCCACGTGTTCCTCAGCCGTGCGCCACTCACACCCCCGAAAGGGTGCGCGTGCGACTTGCATGCATTAGGCACGCCGCCAGCGTTCGTCCTGAGCCAGGATCAAACTCTGCGTTGTTTGTGGAGTACATTTTGATTGTATTCCAATCTGATGACCCTTGATATAAAAGGGCCGCACAGTATTCATCACACTTCAGTTGTAAAGGTGCAGCCACATCAACAGAATCTAAACAATTTGCCGATGTGTGTACTCCGCTTTGGCTTCATATTGTTAACTTGTGGATAACGTGTTGCCTAATTGCTTAGTACAAGATAACATTCTAGCACCCCGATCACGGTTTGTCAATAGGTTTTTCACACCAATTTCAAAGCACTTTTTCATGGTTATTCTATCCCTTTGGAATCAGCTAAGCCCAATAGCGAATTGGCTCCTGAGCGGCCTTGTTGCCCAAACCAATTTCGCCCGACTTCAGCGTATCGCTACTGCCGCCCCACCCAATACCCTTGCCCAGTGGCCGAGCGATTGATGGTACAATATCCGTGTGACTATCTGTCGTATCGTCAGCGAGGAGTACGAGTGGAAGCAGCATACCGAACAGGAGCACGCGAGGAGTGTGGGGTATTTGGCATTTATGCACCGGGCCGCGACGTTGCCCGCCTAACGTTTTTCGGGCTATATGCCCTGCAACATCGCGGGCAGGAAGGTGCGGGCATTGCTACCTGCGATGGCACGGCGACCTATGTGCAGAAGGGCATGGGCTTGGTTGCCCAAGTCTTTCACGAGGATAACCTCCGCCCCCTGCAAGGGCACATTGCGATTGGGCATACGCGCTACTCAACGACAGGCGCATCGCACCTCCGCAATGTGCAGCCCTATGTGATCGAGACTATGTATGGGCCACTTGGGGTAGCTCACAACGGCAACCTGACCAATGCCCTCGAATTGCGCCACCAGCTGCTTCAACGCGGTGTGGGTTTATCCTCTACCACTGATACTGAAGTGATTATTCAGATGCTTGCGGCTCCGCCTGAAGTAACCCGCAGGCTACCGCCCCACACCGATGAGCGGGCTGGCCCACGTTGGGTGGAGCGCATCCGTGCGTTGATGCAGGTTGCCGATGGAGCCTACTCGCTCGCCATTCTCACCCGCGATGCCCTGTATGCCGTGCGCGATTCGCATGGCTTACGCCCGCTCTGCATTGGCGAGATTGAAGGTGGCTACATTGTGGCATCCGAGTCGTGTGCGTTGCTGACGGTAGGCGCACGTTATGTGCGTGAAGTCGAGCCGGGAGAGATTGTGCTGATCAACCGGCACGGGATCACTTCTCTCCCCGGTATTCCCGCCCGCCAGCCGGCCCTGTGTTCATTTGAGTATGTCTACTTTGCGCGCCCCGATTCGCTGCTGGAAGATCAGGTGGTGCATGGGGTGCGCCAGCAGTTGGGGCAGCAGCTTGCCCGCGAAGCCCCCGCAGCTGCCGATCTGGTGATTGGCGTGCCTGACTCAGCGATCCCGGCTGCAATTGGCTATAGCCGCGAGTCCGGCTTGCCCTACACCGAAGGCCTCACCAAGAACCGTTACATCGGGCGCACCTTCATTCAGCCCGATGACCATCTCCGTCAGGTCGGGGTGAGCCTGAAGTATAACCCGCTCACCGCCAACCTTGACGGCCAGCGCGTGGTGCTGGTGGATGATTCGATAGTGCGAGGCAACACGGTAGGGCCCCTGATCCGCCTGCTGCGCGATGGCGGCGCACGCGAAGTGCATGTGCGGGTCTCCTCGCCGCCTGTGCGCCACCCCTGCTTTATGGGTGTGGATATGGCCACCCACACTGAACTGATCGCGCACCAGCTGGATGTGCCTGCAATCTGTGAGCATATCGGTGCAGATAGTCTCGCCTACCTCAGCCTTGAGGGGATGCTGGATGTGATTCGCGGAAGTGCGTCAGCACCGGAACGCCACTGCACCGCCTGCTTCTCTGGGCACTACCCGATTGAGATTCCGGCGTGGCTGTTCGAAACTGAACGTGAGAAGCTCATGTTTGAAGCCGTGTGGGGAACCTAAACGATGCCAACCACGCGCAGCGACAAGGTGTTGGTGATTGGCGGCGGCGGGCGCGAACACGCGCTGGCGTGGGCACTGGCGCACTCGCTGGATGTGGCCCATGTCTATGTTGCACCCGGCAATGCCGGTACCCACTGGGCGGCAAGCGATACGGCAGCGGCAGCTAGCAATGTCCCCCTTGCCGCCGATGATCTGCCCGCGTTGCTTGCGTTTGCCCAAGCCAACCAGATCGCCCTAACGGTGGTTGGACCTGAACAGCCGCTCGCGGCAGGTATTGTGGATCGGTTTCAGGCGGCGGGGATGCCGATCTTTGGGCCAACCCAAGCCGCCAGCGAATTGGAAGTCTCGAAGTCGTTTGCCAAAGCCTTTATGCAGCAGCACGGCATCCCCACCGCCGCGTATGCCAGCTTCACCGATTATGAAGCCGCCCGCGCCTATCTGCTCGAACGCGCCCGTGAGGTTGCCCCGCAGCCGTATGGCGTAGTGGTCAAAGCGGATGGGCTAGCAGCGGGCAAGGGCGTGCTGGTATGCGCGACTGCCGCCGAAGCGGTGACTGCGCTCCACAGCATAATGGTCGAACGGGTGTTTGGGGCGGCGGGTGAGCGGGTCGTGATCGAAGAACGGATTGCGGGAGCTGAAGTCTCGGTGATGGGGGTGAGCGACGGCAGCACGGTGATTGCCTTGCCTGCCGTGCGCGATCACAAGCGCGTCTACGAGGGCGACGAGGGCTTGAACACGGGGGGCATGGGCGCGTTTACGCCAGTGCCCGATGTGGATAGTAGCTTGCTGCACACGGTTGAGCAGCAGGTGTTGCAGCCGGTGATTGACGGCATGGCGGCACGCGGTACACCCTATGTGGGGGTGCTGTATGCGGGCTTGATGCTGACTGAGCAGGGCTTGCGCGTGCTGGAGTTCAACTGCCGCTTTGGTGATCCTGAAGCTCAAACGCTTGCGCCCCTGATCCGCAATCTCTATGGCACGTTGCAGGCGTGTGTACAGGGCACGCTTACCCGCCTCGATCTGGAGCTACTGCAAGGTGCGTGTGCCACTATCGTGCTGACTGCGCCCGGCTATCCGGGCACCTACCCCACTGGCGCACCGATCTCTGGCTTGGATCGAAGCTACCCCCATGTCACGCTGTTTCACGCGGGCACTGCGCTTGCCGCCGATGGGCAGATCGTCACCAATGCTGGGCGTGTGCTTGCCGTGAGTGGCATTGGTGCAACCTTGCCCGAAGCTCTTGACCATTGTTATGCGGCTGTTGACCAGATTCATTTCAAGGATATGCACTTTCGCCGTGACATCGGCAGGACGAAACGCTAACTTGTGATTACTGCGATCTCTAGCGACAAAAGGGGGAGCCTGTGACCAAGCAACTTGATGCGTATGCCCGTGCTGGCGTGAATATTGCCGCAGGTCAGGAAGCGGTGCGCCTGATGCGTGATGCGGTGCGCTCAACGCACGGTGCAGAAGTGCTGTCTGATGTCGGGGCGTTTGGGGGCTTGTACAGCCTTGCGGCGGTGCAACAGATGCAGGAGCCAGTGCTGGTTGCCACTACCGATGGGGTTGGCACGAAAACGATGGTGGCGGCGCAGTTGCAACGCTGGGATACGCTGGGGCAGGATCTGGTCAATCATTGCATCAACGATCTGCTGGTGCAGGGCGCACATCCCCTGTTTTTCCTCGACTATATCGCCGCGCCAGTGCTCCAGCCGGAGGTGGTTGCCGCGCTTGTCAAAGGCATGGCTGTCGCCTGCCGCACCGCGCAGTGTGCCCTGCTGGGCGGCGAGACGGCAGAGATGCCCGACATCTACGCGCCCGATCAGCTGGATCTGGTGGGCACGATGGTAGGCGTGGTAGAGCGCAGCATGATCATTGATGGTAGCCGCATCCAAGCGGGCGATATGCTGCTTGGCTTGCCCTCGACTGGGCTGCACACCAATGGCTATACCCTCGCCCGTCACGTACTAGCTGAGCTGGATTGGACCGAACCCTACCGCATACTTGGCGATACCACGCTGGCGGAGGCGTTGCTCGCGGTGCATCGGAGCTACCTCGATCCGGTGCAGAAGTTGCTCAGGGCGGGGATTGACATACACGGCATGGCTCATATCACGGGCGGCGGAGTCGTTGATAACCTGCCCCGGATCCTGCCGAATGGTGTGCAGGCGATCATCCGGCGCGGCACATGGCGCGAGCCACCAATCTTCGGGCTGATCCAGCAGCGTGGGCAACTCAGCCAGCACGAGCTATTCCACACCTTCAACATGGGGCTAGGCATGATCCTCGTGGTACCGCCGGGCCACGCCACCCGCGCCCTTGCAACCCTCACGGTAGACCTCTCGGTGGTGGGCGAGGTGGTCAAAGGCAACGCAGGGGTGATTATCGCATGAGCCACCTGCCGCGCCTAGTTGTCTGTATCTCTGGCTCCGGCACGAACCTGCAAGCCGTGCTGGATGCGTGCCGCGCTGGAACACTTGCCGCACAGGTGGTGCTAGTCGTTACCAATCGCAAGCACGCCTACGGCTTGCAGCGGGCGGCGGCGGCAGGCATCCCGACGCTGTATGCGCCGCGCAAAGGCTGGGCTGAGCGCGAAGCCTATGATGCTGATCTTGCCCGCCAGCTCAGCCCCTACCAGCCCGACCTGATTATCCTTGCGGGCTGGATGCACATCTTTAGCGCGGCATTCCTGCGCCACTTCCCCAAGCAGGTCATCAATCTGCACCCGGCTTTGCCCGATGCGTTTCCGGGCATCCACGCGATTGAGCGGGCGTTTGCGGCATATGAGCAGGGGCAGATTAGCGTGAGTGGCTGTATGGTGCATTATGCCATCCCGGAAGTAGACGCAGGCCCCGTGATCGCCACCGCCACGGTGCCCTTCCACGCGGGCGACACGCTAGAAAGCTATGCGGACCGCCTGCATGCTGCCGAACATCGCCTGCTGGTGCAGGCAGTTGGGCAAGCCCTAAGCGAGCGGCAGACACCGGAGTTGGTGCCATGAGCAGTGCCGCCGAGTTTCCGTTAGTTGGGGTGATTATGGGATCGCAGAGCGATTGGGAGACGATGCAGCACGCCACCCACACGCTGCACGAGCTAGGCGTGGCGCACGAGGTACGGGTTGTGTCAGCGCACCGCACCCCCGATCTGTTGTTTGCGTATGCGAGCGATGCACAGGCACGCGGGCTGCGTGTGATTATTGCCGGAGCCGGTGGAGCCGCACATCTGCCGGGCATGGTCGCCGCCAAAACGCCCCTTCCGGTACTCGGTGTGCCCATCAAATCTGCCGCGCTGAATGGGCTTGACTCGCTACTCTCGATAGTCCAGATGCCCGCCGGTATCCCAGTTGGCACGCTGGCTATCGGGCGGGCGGGGGCAATCAATGCGGCATTACTGGCCGTAGCGATCCTCGCCACCACCGATCCGGCATTGCAGGCGGCGGTGCAAGCCTATCGCACCCGCCAGACCGAACGGGTACTGGCGCATCCTGATCCGCGTGAGGAGTAGCACCGACCATGCGTACCATCGGCATTCTGGGCGGCGGGCAACTAGGGCGTATGCTGGCACTGGCGGGCTACCCGCTCGGCTTGCGCTTCCGCTTCCTCGATCCGTCGCCACAGGCATGCGCGGGTGATGTAGGCGAACTGATCGTGGGCGACTACAGCGATCCGCAGGTACTCGCGCAGTTTGTGGCGGGTTTGGATTGTGTCACCTACGAATTTGAGAATGTACCGCTCGATGCCGCCTCGACACTGGCCACCTTCTGCCCCGTGTATCCGCCTCCGGCAGCCCTCGCCACCGCCCAGAGCCGCCTGATCGAGAAGCAGTTCTTCAGCCGCCTGAACATTCCCGTTGTGCCGTTTGTGCCGATTGACGATACCAGCGATCTGGATCATGCCCGGCACGAATTGGGTTTGCCGATGCTGTTTAAGCTGCGGCGGTATGGCTATGATGGCAAGGGACAGGTGGTTATCCGCACGGCCGATGAGCTGCCCCACGCATGGGCGGAATTGAATAGCGAGCCGGTGCTGGCCGAGCGGCTGATCCCCTTTGAGCGCGAACTCTCGCTGATTGCGGTGCGTTCGCTGCGCGGCACGATGGCGTACTACCCGCTGATCGAGAACCTGCATCAAGGGGGGATCTTGCACCGCTCGCTTGTGCCGGCTATGCCACCCCAACACGCGCTGCAACTGGAAGCCGAGACCTATGCGCGGCGCGTGCTGGATGCGCTCGACTATGTAGGCGTATTGGTGCTAGAGTTTTTCCAACTGGACGGACATCTGATCATCAACGAGATGGCCCCGCGTGTGCATAATTCTGGGCACTGGACCATCGAAGGCGCAGAGACCAGCCAATTCGAGAACCACCTCCGCGCCATACTCGGCTTGCCGCTTGGGGCAACCACCCTGCGCGGGCATGTTGCTATGCTCAACCTGATCGGTAGTGTCCCGGATCTGGCGGCGGTCCTGAAATTTGCGGGTACTCACCTGCACACCTACAACAAGGCTCCCCGGGCTGGGCGCAAGGTTGGGCATATCACCGTGCGGGCGGACGATCCGGCAACCCTTCAGCAGATGCTCGCGGATGTGGCGCAGGTGGTGGGCTAGGGTGCAGGTCGTGGCTATCAGGTTGCCGCGCACCGGCCATGCTATCGCCGCGCACCGCGCACTTTAGCCACACCGAAATTCCCGCTTTGCCTTGACAAAGCCGATTGCCGTGCGTACCCTTGAAAGTAGGGAGCAACAGGCTGGCGCGGCTGGCTGGTGGTTCGCACGCAAAGGTGGTATTCCGCATGAACATGCGCTTCAATCGGCAAGTTACAGCAGCACTCTCGGCCTTCTTAGGGCTAGCCCTCACGCTCGCCAAAGTTGCTGTCGCGTTGCTTACCGGAAGCCTCAGTATCCTCGCTGAAGCAATGGATGCGGCAATGGATTTACTCTCCACCGGCATCACCCTGCTGGCGGTGCGAGTGGCAGATCGCCCGCCGGATGACGATCACCCCTATGGCCACGCCCGCGCCGATCATCTCGGTGCGCTCGGTGCAGCCACCCTGATGGGGATCACCGCCGTGTGGGTGCTGTGGCAGGCTGGGCAGCGCATCTTCGTTGAGCCAATCATCCCCAGCGTCACGGTCTGGTCATTTCTCGTCATCGGCATCTCGCTCGGCATCAATCTCGTGCGCGTGGTGCTCCTGCGCCGTGCTAGTGAGCAGAGCCAATCGTTGGCGGCAAGTGCGGTCAACTTCAGCACCGATATGGTTGGCTCGGTGCTGGTGCTGATCGCCCTGAGCCTGATCGCCTTCAGCGATGCGCTGGGCCTCCCGCTCTGGTTTGTCGAGCGGGCTGATGCCCTTGCTGCCGCGCTGGTGGCGTTGCTTGCGCTGACCCTCGCGCTCCGGCTAGGGCGGCACGAAGTTCGGGCCTTGATGGATGATGTGCCCCCTGATTTGAACCGCCGCCTGACCTACCGCATTCACGAGCTGCCCGACGTGCTACCCGACAGTGCCCGCGTCCGCACCCGTTTCATTGGTGCCCAGCCGCACGTCGAGGTGCAGGTGGGCACCGCACGCGGGCAGTCTATCGAGGATGCCCAACGGCTGATGAATAGGGTGCAGACGGTGGTGCGCCACGAACTTGACCACGCCGACGTGATTGTGCATGTCGAAGCTGCCCGCACCGATGGCGAGCCGTATGCCACAACGGTATATGCAATCGCCCAAGAGCTAGGCTTGCGCGTGCATAACCTTGATCTCTATCAACTCACTGACTGTGTGCGCGTGGAGCTTGATCTTGAATTGCCCGGCGATATGCCCTTGCAGCAGGCGCATGCCTACTCCGAGCGGTTCGAGCAGGCGATCCGCGCCGAACTCCCCGCATGCAGCACGATAGCGGTGCATCTGGAGCCACGCCGCGACGAGGTGCAGCCCGCCGTGCGCTACGCACCGCTCACCGAGCAGGTGCGCCACGCTATCGCCAGCTTGCCCGATGCGGCTATGGTTGTAGCGAGTGAAGCCCTGTTAACGGACTCCGGCACGATTGTTACGCTGCGCTGCGCCTTCCCCGGCGGCATGTCGCTGACTGATGTGCATACGGCGATGGAGCAGATTGCCAGCGATCTGTATCGCCTGCTCCCGAATGTGGAGCGGGTCCAGATTGATCCCGAACCGCAAGATTACCTTGCCGCCCGTGCTCCCCGCGCTGCGCTATCGCCTACGGGTGCCCCCGGCTCCGATTCGGCCTCAGGTTTGCCATATAACTAACAGCCCCTACGCAGCTTGTTCTCAGCCTGCTATCGTGTGCGTGTGTGGTTGCCTTGCGTTTGTTGAGGTGTGGCGTGCTATGCGCTGTGCTTCCCAACGCTACCGTGACACGAAATGCGAGGCAACCGATGCAGACTCTCTTGGGCAAACCGATATATCTTTGGCTGGTGATTTGGGGTGCAATCTTGATTGGCTTGGCGATGGCGGCGGTAATGCTGCGGTTGTCCGGGCCTACGTCCGCTCAGGCGATTAGCCCGATTCCCACTGCAACCGCATCGCCGCTCCCAACGGCGCAGATCATCCAGAAGCCAACGGTGGCGGCGTGGGTCGAAGTGCCTGTGCCACTGGAGCCAACCGCTCCTGCCGTTGCTACGCCAGTTCCGCCGCCGCCTGCTCGCGCAGAACCGCCCGCCCCCGTGCTACGCACAGGCCCCGGCGGCTTGCCCTACCCCTTGCGGCTCAATCGCATGAACTACGGCGTGGTGGGGCATTTCTACTACACGGATCGGCAGAAGGTCTATGCGATAGCTCAACAGGGCGGCTTTGAGTGGATTCGCCAGCAGATCCACTGGCGCAACATTGAGGATCGCAGTGGCGCATACTATTGGGATGAGCTAGACAAGATCGTGGCTGAAGCCGATCAGCAGGGGCTGCTGGTGATGATTAGTGTGGTGCGTGCGCCGGAGTGGTACACTGCGAATGGCAGCGACGGCTTGCCCGCCAATCCGGCTGATCTGGCGCGGTTTGTGGGCGCAATGGCGAGCCACTACCGCGGCAAAATCCATGCGATCCAGATTTGGAATGAGCAGAACCTTGCCCACGAAAACGGCGGCGAGGTCACCCTTGAAGATGCGGGCCACTATGTTGAAGTGCTGGCGGCGGCATACACAGCAATCAAGCAAGCCGATCCGAGCATCATTGTTGTGGCGGGCGGCTTGGCTCCCACCCGCACCAACATCCACACCATCGCCGTGCCGGATCTCGATTACCTTGAGGCAATGTATCGCTACAACGACGGCATGATCCGGGACTATATGGATGTGCAGGGGGCCCACCCGTTTGGCTTTGCCAACCCACCGGATACATCATTCCCAGATAACCCAAGCGATGCACTGGGCTGGAATGACGACGAGACCTTCTACTTCCGCCATATCGAGAACCACCGCCGCGTGATGGAGCAGATGGGGCTGGGTCAACATCAGATGTGGATCACCGAATTTGGGTGGGCAACGCAGAACAACACTCCCGGCTACGAATACGGCAACGTGACGAGCTACGAGGCGCAGCGTGAGTATCTTGTGCGAGCCTTAGAGATTGTCTACCGGGAGTACGAGTGGGTTTCAAATGTGTTTGTGTGGAACCTGAACTTCACGGTGGTGCAGGATGAAGCCGGTGTAGATCCGTTGCACGAGCAGGGGTCGTTTAGCATTCTGTACAAGGATGGTAGCCCCCGCCCCGCATACTACGGCATCCAGCAGTTCATTGCCGAGCGGCGCAGCGATGAGGCACAGGGCATCCCGCGCATGCCGCTGTTTGCGCCTGCCGCCGAAGCCGCGCCTGCCCGTGCGGGCGAGGGCGGATAAGCTAGGCTTGGGCCGGTGGGCTAGGGTGTTGGGCGGGCGGGCAGCATCCGTAGCCGCGCCTGCCCGCATCGTGTGCGACATGTGCTACACTACATATTCAGAGGAGTTCTACCCAATCTGAGGCACATGTCATGTTTCTGCCGACTAGCCCTACCGCATCTACCTTGCCGATGGATGATTTAGAAGTTCGGGTAGCCCCATTTGACCCGCAACGACAGGGCTATCCGGTGCAGATCATGCTAGAGACCGAGCGTAGTTTCGAGGGCGTGCTGCGTCTTGCTGGGCTACCCACGATTGCCGGCGGCGAATCGGCGGCGATTGTGGCGTATGGCTTGGAGCTATTTACGCGCCTATTTGCCGCACCACTGGATGATGCCTTCCAGCAAGCCCACGCCGCCGCCCGGGCCCGTCAGCGGGGCTTGCGCGTGCGGCTCTGGCTGAATAGCGACGATCCCGCCCTGCACGAGGTGCCGTGGGAACTGCTGCACTATGATGCCAGTGGCGGGATGCTCCGCCCGATCCCGCTTGCCACCGATGCGCGGATCAGCTTCTCGCGCTACCTAAGCAGCACCGAGCCGCCGGGCATCCCTACCGAAACACGCCCGCTACGGGTGCTGCTGGTGATCGCGGCTCCCGTTGATCTGGAAACAGATTGGACTGGTCTGGTTGGGTTGGATCGGGCAGCCGAAGAGCGCGACTTTCGCAGCCGCTTTGCGCCGATGCAGCGGGCGGGGCAGCTCGCCCTCGATGTGCTTGATCCCGCCTCTTCCGAGCAACTGCACGCGGCTATCAATCAAGCCTACGACATCATCATCTACTTTGGGCATGCCTTGCACCATCGCACCCGCGGCACGCGCCTTGTGCTTGAGCACGGCGTGACGCGCAAAGCCGAACTGTATGATAGCAATGAACTGGTGCGCCGCTTGCAACAAGCCAATCCCCGCCCGCGCCTGCTGATTCTGGTGGCATGCAATACCGCTGCCCAGCACGAGGAGCCACAAGCGGCTACCGCTGAGGTACAGATGCGGGTTCCTACCTCGCTCGCGGCACAGCTTGTCCAGCAGAGTGGCATTCCCGCCGTGATTGCCATGCAACGCCTCTTTGACTTGAGCGTGGCGCGGATGTTTACCTACCACTTAAGTGAATACTTGCTGCGGAATGGTGTAGTAGATACCGCCGTGAGCATGGTCCGACAACGCATCTACACGCCGACTAGCGTGCAGTGGAGTACACCCGTACTGTACATGCGAAACCGCGACGGGCGTATCTTTGCGCCGAATGCGCGGCTGGAGTATATCCAGAGTATCCTCGACAATCCGCAGTTTACGCGCTGGCAGACGGACGAATTTATCAACTCGGAGGCGATCATTGTACCGCGTGGGCAACCGTGGCCCGTCTTTGAGCTACGCCCAGAAGATGCGCCACCGAGCATGGATCTGCTCAGTGCGATCAACCGCGAACTGTATCTGGGTGAGCTGCACCCGCCCACCAATCTGGTCGCATTGCTGGGGCAGCCCCGTTCCGGGCAAACTACCACCATGCAGCGCATCACAGCAGATATGGCCACGTTCGCCCGTACCAATCTGCCTACGGCTCCGCTTGCGCTGTTCATCAATCTGAGTGGCTACGCCCTTCAGCGGGGCAGCAATCGCCTGACCCAACTGATCCTCGATGGGCTGAGTGGGCGCCGGGCAGACCTCGTGCGCGAGGTGGGCCAGCTCTTGCAGCAGCCGGATGCCAACCAGCAAGCGGAGCCGTTGCCACGTTTTGTGTTTCTGCTCGATGGGCTGGACACGATCTCCGAGCCAGACCGCACGGAAGCCGCCCGCGAGCTTGCGAGCCTTGCCCAACGCCTGCCCCGCGAACGGGTGCTGGTGAGCTGTACCCGGGATGTCTTTCCGGCGGCGGTGTTGGATGCGGCAACGATTGTGCTGATGCAGCCGCTTACCGAACGCCAAGTGCTACGCTTCTTGCGCCAGAGTGTGGGCCCACAAAGTGGGCGCATCTACCGCCAGATTCTTGAGAACCGCTTGATTGACTTGACCACCGATCCAACCATGTTGCTGTTTGTCTTGGAGCGGTTGCGGGTTACGCCCGATAACGCCTTGAGCCGCAACCAACTGCTGCAAGATCTGCTGGAGCAAAGTCTCGGCAACCTACCCGATCTCTTTCAGCTAGGCACCGTTGCTCGCCACACGATCACCGCGTTGGCGTGGGAGCTACGCTGGCGTGGGGTGGATACGCTGCACCTGAACGACGTGTTTGTGATTATGGCGGCGGTGCGCGGCGAACGCGACTACCCGCTCGAAGACCTGTTCCGCTTGTTCCTGAGTAACCGCCTGCTGGCTGAGGTGGGGCAGCAGCATGTGCGCTTTGTGTATCCGGCTCTGCACGCCTACGCCGCCGCGCTCGCCTTGCACGCCCGCCCCGATTTCCACGCCCGCCTGAATGACATCATCGCGCTGTGTGGCGTATCTACGCGCCTGACGTGGTGGGAGGAAGTGATTTATGCCCTCGCTGGCGCACTCGAACACCCCGCCCCGCTTGGGCCATTGGTGGAGACGGCGATCCGCGACCAGAATAGCACCCACGCGCTGCTCGTGGCGCGGGCGTTGCGGGCACTAGCGGAGCCAGCCGCCCGTCAATTGGATGAAGCCAGCAAACTTGCCTACATTGATATTTGTGTTGCCCGCCTCGATCCCGAACGCGAACCCTTGATGGAACGGCGGGCCCAGATTGCCACCGCCCTTGGCCGCTTGCGCCACCCAACGGTGTTTGAAGAGCTAAACCGCATTCTCACGCAGCCGACCTTACTGGCGGCGGGAGTTTGCGAATATGACCACCCGCATGTGCGCCTCGCGGCAGTGCGGGCGCTACGGGCCCTAGTGGTGCAGATCCCCCTGCCAAGTATCTTTGAGGCGATGGCAGATAAGCCGATTGCGTGGGATGTGTATGAGCAAGCCCGCGCTGAAGTTGATCGAGAGCAGCTGGACGCAGAGATGGTACAATCTGCTGAGCCTGCAATGATGCCATTCGATCTGTCGTCGCCCGCTCCGCAGCAGCTGCAAGCCCAGAGCCAGATGCAGGCTACGCAGGTGGGGCAGCACTGGCACGAGCTTGAACTGGCTCTGCCGATGCAGCAGATCGAGGCTGTGCCGCGCTTGCCGGATCGCCCGCACGGACGCGATCCGCACTGGTATGCCGCTAGCCTTGCCGCGTTGGATTACCGCCTGATCCCCCTGCTGTTGGCGTGGAACCAAGCCCTTGATGGCACCGCGCAGACGATGCAGGTAGGGCAGCACACCCTGCGCTACGCCCTGACGCAGCCCGCCCTCAGCCCGCTTGAACGGAGCGTCGCAGCCCTTGCGCTGGGCGATGTGGCGATTGAACATACCGATGCCGCCCTGCTACTGGAGACGATAGTTGCGCTGCCGCCGCCTGATGTAGCACCGCGTGAATGGCAGGCAGCATTGCTGGCAATGGCCGATGCGTTGACCATGTTCGATGCGGATTGGGTCAGCGATCTGCTGCTGGCGCATTTTCCGCCAGCTCCGGCAATCCCGACCATCCCCGATCACAGTGCCAGTGCCATCGCCTATATTGCGGGGCGGGTGCGCCTGACCCAGCCGCAGGTGATCGGGTGGCTGCTGGTGCTGCTGCGCGATCACTCGGATCTGTTGCTCAAGGCGGCGGCCATCCAAGCACTCGGCTGGATTGGCACCGCCCAGCCTTCGCTCGGCTGGCTTGATCCTGTCCTCGCTGAACTGAAGCTACCCTTTGCTAGCGACGCAAGCTCGGATGAGACGGTGCGGAGCGTGCTCGCCGATGTTGCCGTGTGGCATACACCCACGCTCGATCAACTGGCTTCGTTTGGCACAGCGGGGGCAACCGATCAAACCGATCCAGCCGTGCGGCGCGGGCATACGCCGCCGATCATCCACCTGCGCCGCATCGCGCTCCAAGCCCTCGCCTTGATTGGCGACGAGACGACGCTTGCCCGTATGCACGCTGCCGCTGCCGAGTGGCAATTGGAACTGCGCCGCGAATGGCACACCGCCGCGCAGGATATTCGCCAACGCCTGCACCAAGCCCAGCGCGTGCCGCCGCAAGCCGAGCGAGAACGGAGTACATCATGACAACCTTGAGTGTTAATGCTTTAGTAGGCTATATTCGGGATGTTTTTGCGAATGATCCAAGCCTTGCTGAGGTGTGGGTGCATGGCGAGGTGAGCAATCTGAAACACCATAGCTCTGGACATCTCTACTTCACGCTCAAAGATCAGGATGCGGCAATCAGTGCCGTGATGTGGCGCAGCAATGTGCAACGGCTTGGCGTGGATGCAATTCCGGCAAATGGTACGGCGGTACTTGCTCGCGGTGCGGTATCGGTCTATGAAAAAAGCGGGCAAATGCAGCTCTATGTGCATAGCTTGCAGCCGGTTGGGGCGGGCTTGCTCCACGCCCAATTCGAGGCGATCAGGCAGGGCCTCGCCGATGAGGGGTTGTTCGATCCGAGCCGTAAACGGGACCTGCCGCCCCTGCCCCATCGCATCGGCATTGCTACGTCACCGCAGGCAGCCGCCTATCAAGATATGCTCAATGTGTTGCGGCGGCGGTATCCACTGGCGCAGGTGCTGCTTGCGCCATGCATCGTGCAGGGCGAGCAGGCTCCCGCGAGCATCTGTGCGGCTCTGCATACGCTGTATGCCAACGACGTAGATGTTATTATTCTGGCCCGCGGCGGTGGCTCACTCGAAGATTTGTGGGCATTCAACGATGAGCAGATCGCCCGCACCATCTTCGCTAGTCCGGTGCCGGTTGTCACTGGGGTGGGGCACGAGACGGATACGACCATTGTGGACTATGTAGCCGATGTGCGTGCGCCGACCCCATCGGCGGCGGCAGAGCTAGTTGCGCCAGATGTGCAAGCCTTGCTGGGGCAGATTGGGGGCTATCGCACGACGCTTGATCTGCTGATTGAGAGCTATCTCACCAACACGAATGCGGCCATCGTCCAGATCAATCGGAGCTTGCATCGGTATCATCCCACAAGTCGCATTGCGACAACACGGCAGCAGGTGGACGAGCTATTGCAACGCGCAGATCGGGCAACTGAAGCAGCCCAAGAGCGCAAGCGCATGTACTTTATTAGCCTGCGGGCACGCCTGCACGCCCTCAGCCCGCACGCGACGCTGCAACGCGGCTATGCCCTGCTGCACGCGGCCGAGAGCGGCGCACTGATTAGCACGAGCGCGGCGGTGCAATCCGGTGATGCGCTCCAGATTACGCTGCATGATGGCACGCTACACGTGGAAGTGCAGCAGGTACAGGCGGCACCAAGCCAACCGAAAGGAGATAGGCGATGAGCAGTGGGGTGAATACATTTGAGGAGATGCTCAAACAGTTGCAGGAGATTGTCACCCGTTTGGAGAGTGGCAATCTGTCGCTCAGTGAGACGCTTGATCTGTATGAACAGGGGATTCATATTGCTGGGGCGTGCCAGCAGATCCTCGATCAGGCTGAGTTGCGCGTAACAACATTAAACAACACGATGGCATAAGTCCCCGTTCGAGCGGGTTTGGGGCAAGCTGCTTTGCTTTCGGTCAGCGCGTGGCAATCATGATTGTGCCGACGGCGAACAGGACAAGGATTGGCACGGTGCCAATCTGGAGCAGGCGTGCGCTGGTGGGCATGCGCTGAAAGATGCTCAGGGCGATGATCGTATTGAGCAACGCAAAGCTGATCGCCAACATGGGCACCCACAGGATCTGGTGGCGCGGGCGCAGGTCTTGGGCCACACCTGCCGCATCGAAGCCTAGTACAATCGTGGGCGGCAGATTGGCGTAGGCAAACGAGAGCCAGCCAAGCAGCAATAGCACGGTAGCCAAGCCTGCCAGCAATGCGGTGCGAATGATCGGGTCGTTCCAGAAGGCCGAGAAGAACAGCCGCCCCTCGCGGAAGGTGGGGCGCAGGCTTTGGGTTACGCCGAGTGCGCGGCGTTGCCCAAACTCCTGCACGAAGCTCTCTGGCTCACGCGGGGCAATGGCATAGATGGCGTGCGTGGTTTGGATCAGGGTACTTTGGGCCGGCGGTAGGGTGGTGTAGAGTTCCAGTGGGGTGGCACTGCCAAGCGGGATGCGCCCCCAGTAGTAGCCAACATTGCGGTGCGGCACGGCCGGCAGCGGGACGGCGTGCGGCGCAACTGCTAGCTCTTGCACCTCTGTCAGTGGGATCACGGTGCGGTTGCCGATCCAGCTGATGTAGATGCCGTTGCGGTCAAGGGTGTAGGTCAGGGTGAGGGTGGCGAGCAGGCGGTAGCCAAACCAGCCTGCGAGCACGAGCATTATTGCCGCGCCGGTTCCTTCCAGAAACGTGAGCGGGGTGATGCGCCAGAGTTCGGGGGCGGGCGTGAAGCGCGGCACAAAGCGCAGCAGGAGCCACGCTGCGGCGGCCGCCGCCACTAGCAGCAGCCCCGCTGCAATCCAGATGCCCTGCCCCAAAACTGGTTTCCACGCCCGCATTGCTCGTCCTGTCGTTTGGCTTAGGGAGTAGTCGGCGGTTCCAACTCTAGGGGGAGTTCGTCGCCTTCCAACTCTTCTTGGCTGAAGCCTTCTAAGCCCTCAATCTGCAAGCCTTCGCCTTGTGGATCAAACCCATCCGGTAGGGCCGGTGCAGTTGGTGGGCCCGGCTGGAACGTAGGGGCAGGGGTTGGTAGATCCTCGCTCGGCGCGGCTTCGGGGTCTGGCGTAGGTGCGGGGATGCGGGTGGCATTCAAGGCGGTGCGCTGCTCTTCGCGCCATGTATCGAACGCCGCGCGGCGGGCTTCGCGTAGCTGCTGCTCTAGGTCGGGTGCGTCACGGCTGGTTACTTCGATAATGTGCCACCCGAACTGTGTCCGCACCGGTGCGCTCAGTTCGCCTTCATCCAATGCAAATGCCGCCGCAACAAATTCGGGGGCGTAGGTTGCACCGCTTGCGCTTACACCGTCCCGATCAAAGGAGCCGACATCGCCGCCCTGTTGAGCCGAGCCAGCATCATCTGAACGTTGCGCCGCGAGTTCCGCGAAATCGGTTCCCGCTTGCAGTTCGGCAAGGGTCGCTTCGGCAGCTGCAAGAGCTTCGGCATAGGCGGTATCAACGACCCCCTGTGAGGGGTTTTCCGGTAGCTCAACGGCAAACAGGATCTGGCGGGCCTGTATGCGCTCCGGCTCGCTGGAGGGTGAGAAGGCGGCTTCGGGTACAAGCTGCTCCTCAACAGCCCCCTGCAAGCTCTGGCGGCGTTGCTGTTCGAGCAAGGCTTGGCGGAAGTCATCTTGGGTCAGGTTCGGTTCTACGCCGGTCAGTTCCAACTCACCGATGAAGCCAGCATAGATTTCCGCAGCGATCTGGTCTACCTGATCGCGGGCTTGGGCTGCTTCGGGGGTGGGTGGGGTTTGATCCTCCAAGTCAAGCGTATCAGTTACGCCGGTGCTGCTATCGAGTGGGGGTGCAGGCGGTAGGAAGGCGGCGTAGCTCTGGGTCAGGGCTTGGTTGATCTGATCGTCTGTAACCTGTACACTGAGCGATGCTGCGCCCTGCTCGATGATCTGCCCATCAATCCAACGGGTAATCACCTGCTCGTTTTCCGGCTCGCTCCCAAGCAGTTCGACCTGCTGATTGAGGACGGGTGAACGCCCCGCAAACTGGCTGCTGAACTGCGCGTCGCTGCCAAACAGCCGCAGGAGTTGCAAGTTCTGGGCGATCTCTTGGGCAATGGCAATGCGGCTTTCTTGCCAGTAGTCGCGGCGGGTGAGCGTTGTGCTGCCAACTTGGGCGAGCGGGCGGCTAGGCACCCAGACTTGCTGGTAGGTGATGCCACCGGCGAGGATCAGCAACGCTAAGCCGAGAACCGCTCCGATGATCATCATGAAGCGGCGTTGTTCTTGCTGCTCACGCTGCTGCTTGGCCGACATACGCCGTTCGGTGGCAACTTGGGCTTGACGTTTCTGGGCTGCGGCTTGCTCTTTCTGAGAGGTGCCCTTGCTCGTGGGGCGCGGTGTTGATTTAGGTGTTTGTGCCATAGGTTCTAAAAAGGAATATCCTCATCGCCAATATCAAGGGGGGGAATCAGATCATCATCAAAGTTGGGCAGGATTGGCTCGGTGCGTTGCGGCTCGGCACTGCCGAACGGTGGGGTGAGTTCGCCGCTTGCACTGGGGGCATCGCGGCGGCCATCCAACATAATCATATCATTAGCAACCACTTCGGTTTTGTAGCGCGTCTGGCCCGTCTGCTGGTCTTCCCACGAACGGGTTTGGAGCCGCCCTTCGAGGTAGACCCGGGCATTTTTGGAAAGGTATTGGTGGCAGATTTCAGCGAGCTTGTTCCATGTCACGATACTGAACCATTCGGTTTCTTCGCGGGGATCGCCAGAGCCGTCTTTCCAATGGCGGCTGACTGCCACCCGAAAGGTGGTGACGGGGCTGCCACTGGCGGTGTAGCGCATCTCAGGATCGGTGCCGAGCCGTCCAATCAACAGCACCTTGTTCAAATCTTTTGCCAATCAATCACTCGCTTTCTGTTGCACCGTTTCGCGCGTGTTGCCCAATTCCTCATTGGAGCGCGGCAGGCCGGGCGTGTTCCCAAGAGTGGGGCTACTTTGCGGTAGCCCACGCTGATCAAAAGTGGAACACGCGCCGCGCTTTGTGCGACTTAATTGGCGGTGGCGTGTTCGGCAACGCTTAGTTCATCTTCGTCATCGGGATCATCGTCGCCGTCGCCATTGTCATCGTCCTCATCGTCGTCGAGATCATCATCGTCATCGTCGAGATCATCATCGTCGTCGTCGAGATCATCATCGTCGCCGTCGAGATCGGCGGGGGTGCTATCCCATGCCTTGCCGCCACTGTCATCACTGTCGCTGTTGGCAGTCGGGGTATCGGTGATAATGGTGAGCAGGTGGCGCAGGATCGGGTCAATGAAGCGGATCGCTCGATCTACGGTCAAGACCTTTGCAGATTCGAGGTTGAAGTGCATCAGCACATAGAAGCCTTCGGTGAAGTTGCGGCGGCTGGCTTCACCACTGGCATAGGCACGGATTGGATAGGCAAGCCGCCGCCGCCCCCACGGGGGGTTGTGATTGACGGACGTGATTTCGCCGCCTTCGGCTTCAATCGTTTGGGACACGCGGTTGATGATGTTGGTAATGCTATCATCATCGGCGTGCAGGGGGCTAACAATAAACATCAATTCATAGCTACGAACGCGCAAGGGAGTCCTCCTCTGGGTATGCTTCGCTCGATACAACACGAATCAGCAGCGCGATGCCGATGGCACGGCGAAGCAGAAAGGTCAGTACAATTTGGTTTTTAACAGACGGATTATAGCACAGTGCAGGCGGCGCGGCAATAGGTGGGACTGCTGAGTTGCGATCCACGCACGCCGCGCTTGGGTTGGGTAGTCATTTGTGCGGGCAGATTGCTCACGCAACCTAAGCGCGGCGTGGGGGCTAGGGTAGGTAGATCAACGGATCAACATTTACGCCGTTGACGCGCACCTCGAAGTGGAGGTGTACGCCGGTGGAGTAGCCGCCGCCAGCCAGATCATACGAGCTGCCCATGTGCCCGATCACACTGCCGACGGGTACTTGCTGCCCCACCGAGACGGTGGGGTAGTCTATCAAGTGCGCGTATAACGTCTGAATTCCATCGCCGTGGCTGATGCGGACGCAGAAGCCGTAGCCACTGCACCAGCCTGCTTCCATCACGGTGCCTGCGCGAGCGGCAACAATCGGCGACCACGACCCGGCTGCAATGTCTATACCATTGTGGAAACCGCCCCAACGCCAGCCATAGCCGGAGGTGAAGGCTCCCCGCGCCGGCCAGACCCACATCGGAGGGGGGGCGGGGAAGTCGTTGGTGGTTGGCACTTGGGCGAGGATGTCGCTAGCAACATCGAGCGCACTAAGGGGGAGCCAGCCGGTTGTGTCGCCGACGCTGATCTTGGCCCAGCCGTCGTGCTGCCCGATCAGCTTCACCCGCCGCCCACCATCCACCTTCGCTTTCGCCGCGTACACGGTATCGGGACCTTCCAGTAGGCTACTCGCGCTCCGGGTGATACCCGCATTCTGGGGGCCGGTGGCGGCTAGCTCAGCCATGCCGCCATACGCACTGAGCAGCTTTTCAGGAATGGCTGCTGTGCCATCTACGATGAAGATTTCGCGTCCGGCTGGGAGGGGTTGACCGACGCTGATTCCGTTCGGCTTGAATTCGGCAATCATATCTGCATTGACCCCAAAGCGGGTGGCGATGCTGTCGAGCGTGTCGCCCGCTTGGATCGTGTAGGGGATGCCAGTCATCCGTGCGATGCGAAGCTCTTGCCCGCGAATCAACACCTCACCATTGATCGCTGGATTTGACCATACAAGTGTGTCAAGGGGAATGTTGTACTGTTCGGCAATGCTGCCGAGCGTCTCGCCGGTTTGCAGCGTGTGAATGGTGGTGAACACGGGCGTAGTCACCGCGACCACCTCGCGCACGGTGGGCGCAACGTTATCCAATTCGGTATCGGTGAGGGCAGCGGGCGGGGTGTAGCTCTGCCCGCTTGCGGGAGTGATGAAACTTCCGACGAGCACGACTGCTTCGTCGGCTGCCTGTAGAGTGCCGATCCCGCCTGAGGCCATATGGGGCGTGTCTGGGGCGGGGGGCGGGGTGAGAGCGACACCGGTGAGGAGCGGCTGTGGGCGGGCTTCGCCGATGATGAGGAGCGCGAGCAGCAAGGCGATGAGGGCGTGGACACCGATGCGGGCTGTTACGCGCCGATCAAAGACAAGGGCTTGGATCAGGCGGCGCAGGAAGCGAGGTTGGGCAATAGGCGTAGCGAGGCTGTGTATTGATGAACTCGGGTCAGATACAGCAGTGGGGTTGGTGATATGTTGTAGAGCTTGACGCGCAGATGCACTACGTGATGTATGCAATTCCGAACGTTGCCAATGTGATTGGATCATGGGTGCTATCCGTTATAGCAGTCTTACGTGGACTTTGTATGCTCCATGCTTTTGGCGTTGGGTGTGTCTTCCACATCGCCAACCTGAGAATACTATGAAAATTCCATTTTGTCAATCAAGACTGAAGAGACTGAGGGGAAGGGTGGGGCGGAAATGGGTAGGGGTTGATTGGTAGGCAGCACACGGAGCGTGCAGGCGGTGGATCGTATCGCTGCCCAGATGAACGTAACACCCCACGCACCGCAGTGCATGGGGCAACCTTACTTGGCTCTGGGATGGACAGAAGACTGCCGCGCAACAAAAAGAGCGAAGGTTATTCGCCCTTCATCTGGGCACTGGTCATCGAGCGCACCATTTCCATCTGGGTTTCCATCATCTTGCGGGCGGAGTCTTGCCATGTCTGCATCAGCTTCATCATTTCATCTGGGTTGAAGCTCTTCATCATGGCTGCCGTGTCCATCGTCTTCAGCGACTCAAACCAGTCGTTCCACATCTTGTTCTGGGCTTCCGTCCACTGCTTGGTCATTTCCATCGTCTGCGCCGACCAGTCGTTCATCTGCTTGGACGAGCCGCTCATCGAGGCCATGCTTTCGGTCCAGAACTGCGTCCACGTTACCTGTGCGTCAAGGGCGGTCTTGACTGAGTCCTGCCACACCTCGACGGTCTTCATCCACGTCTCGCGGCCATTCGGGGCGGTGCCCATGCTGCCCATGCCCTTCATCGTGCTGACCCAGTTTTCCCACATCTTGTTCTGGGATTCAGTCCACATCTTCACCATGTCGTTCGCACGGGTGTTCCAATCAGTCATCGTCATGAGTCTGCTCCTCCTGCATTGCTTGGGCTAATCGCTAGCCGTAAAAACTACGTGTTTGCCATCATTGTGGTATCGTATTTATCCTACAACGTTATTATAACGTTGGAATCACCCTGTCAGTTACATCAACCTCCAACAGGGTTGCTGCGAGCCACACGGAGCGCAGCCAGAAGCGTTATCCTTAGCTACGGGCTGTAGTGTAGAGTTCGTTGATTTTGGTCCAGTTGACGACATTCCACCACGCGCTCACGTAATCGGGGCGGCGGTTTTGGTAGTGCAGGTAGTAGGCATGCTCCCACACGTCCAGCCCTAGAATTGGCTGCTTGCCGTCCATCACGGGTGTATCTTGATTCGGCGTGCTGGTTACTTCGAGCGACCCGTCGGGGTGGGCTACGAGCCATGCCCAGCCACTGCCGAAGCGGGTGGCTGCCGCTTTCGCAAAGGTCTCCTTGAAGGCATCGAAGCTACCGAAGGTCGTGGTGATCGCCTCAGCTAGTGCGCCTGTCGGCTCGCCGCCTGCGCCGGGTGCCATAATCTCCCAGAACAGGGTGTGATTGGCGTGCCCACCGCCATTGTTGCGGACGGCAGCGCGGATCGCTTCGGGCAGGCTGTCGAGGTTGGCGAGCAACTCTGGGAGGCTTTTGTCAGCCAACTCAGCGTGCCCTTCGAGGGCTTTGTTCAGGTTGGTCACGTAGGCATTGTGGTGCTTGGTGTGGTGGATGTTCATGGTACGGGCATCAATGTGTGGTTCGAGTGCATCTTCAGCGTAGGGCAATGCGGGCAATTCAAATGGCATGGTCTTCTCCTTACACAGTGTGCTTAATCCGAGTACAGCGTGATCTTCGGTTTAGGTTGTCACACGTTTACTATACCATGTCTAAAGCAATCCATCTACTAGAGGTGGCAGAGTGCCGGAGCCGTATATGGCCCGAACGCAACCCACGCAGCATATGCGGGGCCCACAGCATAGCAGCGGCATACGCCCGTTGCGCGGGATGGTGGGGCGGATCGGCGGCGGCCCCCCCAAAGCCCCACGCGGAGCGCACGGCCCCGCGTGATGCTGCGTGATCCCAACCCGCTAGGCGAAGGTGATGCGGTAGCGGCAGCAGCAACTGCCCTGCATCAGCGAGGCTTCGCGTTGCACGGTAGCGTGCAGCAGTTGTTCGTAGAGGACGATCTCTTGCTGGCAGAGTTGCGGGTATTGGCGGGCGACACAATCTATTGGGCAATTATATTTACTGAGCGTGTAGGAGCCATTCGGATGAGCTTCGTACTCAGCCATATAGCCCTGCTGATTGAGTAATTCGACGAGGCACTGCACGCGGGCGGCCCCAACTCGGTTGTGCAGTTGTGGCGCAAGCAGATTGTACTGCTCGATGCGCCAGCGTTCAGATAGCTCGATGATCCCGCGCACCCCGATTTTGTCGGAGACAAAATTGATTGTGCTAAGCGCGAGGCTGTCATACGTCTTGGGGAAGTGCTGCTCGGCATCTGGGGTGAGGGTGTAGAGGTAGCTTGGGCGGCCAATGCTGCGCCGCAAGCCCGTGATCTCGACGAGTCCATCGCGTTCGAGCAAGGTCAGGTGTTGGCGCACACCAACTGCGCCGATGTGCAGATACTCGCTCAATTCGGATGCGGTGAGTTGCCCATAGCGGCGCAGCAAATGGAGGATGCTCTGGCGGGTCGTGCCGTGTTCTTTGCGTTCAGTTTGGGATACGGGAGCGAGGCGAATAGGTGGGCTAATGGCGGTCATGGCAATATGCCTTCCTTGTACTATCATGCTATCGAAGTCAATCCACGCAGTGCGTGCTGATCAAGAAATATTGAGAAACTACGCTGATCCTTACAATCTCAGATATTACGGTGTTCAGATTTTTGTGTGTTAGAGTAATATTTTGTTCATATTATACAGAATGCAAATAGGATTGTCAAGTCAATCCTTAAGTATCTCTGCGGTGCATAGTTTCATCTGTTCCTCATCCTATGTGTGGGGTGGATCAGGTATCATATACGGTGGTGCAAAGCATTCGCAACGCATGCCCCAATTTGCTGGTATCTGGTATACTGTCAGCAATGCGGAGAGCGGCACCCAACTGGCTACCCTGCGGATGAGGACGCATGACAACGACTGAAACAACATCTGAGCGTGCGCCGATGACGGCTGTACCTGCCCCTGAGTCGGTGCGCGTGGTGCGTGCGCCTGATACTGCCGTCGGGCTGACGTATGAGCATCTGGCGTACATGGTTTTACTCGCCCTGTCCGCCTTCGTGCATGTGTGGATGTTGGGCGAGCGAGCCTTGCACCACGACGAAACGCTGCACGGCACGTATTCGTGGTTCATCTATGTGGGGCGCGGCTACATCCACGATCCGTTGCTGCACGGGCCGCTGCTCTACCATTTAGGGGCACTCACCTTCGCCCTCTTTGGCGACAACGACCTGACGGCCCGCCTGAGCGGAGCCGTGTTTGGCACGTTGCTCACGGTGATGCCGTTCCTGATCCGGCGTGAGATCGGGCGCGTTGCGGCATTTGCCGCGTCGGTCTATCTGCTCATCTCGCCCGTCTTTCTGTATGTCGGGCGGTTTTTTCGCCACGATAGTTACTCGGTCTTCTTTGAGTTGCTCGTGGTGGTGGCGGTCGTTCGTTTCGCAGCAGACCGTCGCCCGCTCTGGCTGTTTGTCGGGGCGGCGGCGTTTGCGCTGATGTACGTCAATCAAGAGACTAGTTACCTGTATTTGCTGATGATTGGCACGCCCCTGCTGATGCTGATGCTGTGGCGCGTGTATCGGCCCGGGGTGGCAGTCATTGGTGCGCTGGGGGTGGCATTGGCGTTGCTGGTGTTTATCTTGCCCGGCGAGGCGGTGGTAGATGCGGGCCATGTGGCCCAGCGTGACCCGGCGACAGGCGCAATGCAGGTGGCCGAGTCGGGCCCCATCTTTGGCTGGCAACCGCTCGAGACGGAAGACAATGCCTACGCCCTGCGCGTGCGAAATCGGGCGGATACAGCTAATGGTACGCTGCTGGCGAGCTTGGGCAGCTACCTTGCCGATCTGGGGCTGTTCTTCCGCCACCCCGCAATCTTGATTGGGATCGGCTTGGGGCTGGCGGCAACGGCGTTGCTGATCTGGCAGGTCTGGCTCAGGCGCGATGCAGATGGGCAGAGCCGCTGGCAACGTGCGCTCGCCAACGGGGATCCGGTGATTGGTGCGTATCACAGCACGCGCCGCTTCCTGTTGCCCGCACTTGGCATCGCCTTCGTAATCTACGCGCTGTTCTTTACGGCATTCCTCACCAACCTGATCGGGATTATCTCCGGCACGACTGGCTCGCTCCTCTACTGGCTGGCGCAGCACAATGTTGAGCGCGGCGGGCAGCCGAGCTACTACTACCTGCTGCTGCTGGTGATCTATGAGCCACTGGTGCTGCTCTGGGCTTTAGCGGGCGCAGCATTCATTGGGGTGGCGCACGGGCAGCACTGGCAGTCCCGCCGCACCGGATCTGACGCTGCTACCGCTCCTAGCGATGCCTTGCCGGCCTATGCTGCTACCGGCTTGCTCCCCCTGCTGCTGCTGTGGTGGAGCATCACCGCGCTTGGCATCTACTCGTGGGCGGGTGAGAAGATGCCGTGGCTCGTTGTCCATGTTGCCCTACCGATGGTGCTGCTTGGGGCGTGGGCGTTCCAGCATGTGTGGCACTGGTGGCAACGCCACACCCCGCCGGATGACGATCCGCGTATGCGCTGGTGGGCTGCGATCATTTTTACGGGCGTGCTGATCGGGATTCTCGCCATCGGGCATGTGCGCTTCAATGCGCTGCTCACGTCCGGCGATGTCGCCAATGGCCGCTGGCTGCTCACGCTGCTGCTTATGCTGGCCCTCACCGGCGTGCTGGTTGTCGCCAGTAGCCTGTTGCGCGGCTGGCGCTGGTCGGTGGCGATGCTGGCTCTCAGCCTGACGCTAGTGCTGAGCTTCTACACCGTCCGCAATAGCTACCGCCTCAACTTCTTGCGCGGCGATGTGCCCACGGAGATGATGATCTACACGCAAACATCGCCCGACGTGATGCGCGTAGTGCGCCGCCTTGAAGATGTATCGCGCCGCCACACCACCCCCAAAGACCTGTCTATGCCGATCATCTATGACAATGAGACGGTGTGGCAGTGGTATCTGCGCGACTTCACCGCCGCCCAGCGCACGGGCACGCAGCTACCCACGCTCAACCCAGAAGTGCAGGCGGTGTTGCTGCTCCGCGAGAACCTCTCGCCGGAGAACCAGCAGGCACTGGAGAGCGCGGGCTTTGTGATCCAACGCTACCCGTTGCGCTGGTGGTTCCCCGAAGGCGCGGTGTACGGGCTGTATGGGGATTGGCGTACCGCGCCGCCGGAAACGGTGTCGCTGCTAGCGCGGGTGCTGCGGGATCCATTGGCTGATGCAACCTTGAAAGATACGTGGCGGTTCCTTGTCTATCGCCACTTCGATGCGCCGCTCGGCTCAACTGATTTTGTGATCGCCGTCAGGCCCGGCATCGCCGACCTGATCGGGCCCGGTGTCGGTTCATCACCATGATCTATCTCTATCTCGTGAGGACATACGCTATTCAGATTGGATACCGATGCGATTTGCCCGGCTTACCGATGTAATCTGTTCTATCGCCTACCCAGAGAGGTTGCACGATGGCACTTGAGACTCTGCCGCGCCCCCAGCGCAGTATCTTTGACCGCACGCTTGATCTGTCGCGGGTCAATCTTGAAATCATCGCTTACGTCGTCCTGATCACGCTGAGTGTGGTTGCCCATCTGTGGGGGCTAGGCGCAATGGCTCTGCACCACGATGAGTCAATCCATGCGTGGTCGAGTTGGAAATTCTATGCGGGCCAAGGTGGCTTTACCTGTGCCTTTGGCAATACCGCCGATACCTACTGCTACGATCCGGTCTATCACGGGCCTACCCTGTATATGTTCACCGCGCTGGCTTACTTCCTGTTTGGCGATGGTGATGCCCAAGCCCGCCTACCAATGGCCATCGCAGGGATCGGGCTAGTTGCCTCATGTTGGTGGTTGCGCCCCTATCTAGGGCGGCGCGGAGCCTTCCTTGCGGCGGTGCTGCTGGGCTTCTCGCCTGCGCTGCTCTACTACACGCGCTTTGCCCGCCACGATGGGCTGATGGTGCTGTGGGAACTGTGGCTGGTGATTGGGCTGTTTCGCTACCTCGATACCGGCAAGCCCGGCTTTCTCTACCTGCTGGCGGCCGCCCTTGCCCTCGCTATCGGCACGCACGAGCTGTACTACATCGTCTTTTTCATCTTTGGCATTCTGCTGCTTACGCGGATCATCAGCGAGAGCGTCTGGGCCAAGCACTTGAATCTAGGCATGGCGATCCTCACAGGGGTGCTTGCCGTCGTCAGCTTCCTCACGATCATCTTCTACCTGCCGCTGCCCATCGGCGAAGGGCTGTATGTCGGCGAGAAAGCGTTCCTCGTGCTGACGGTGCTGCTGCTGGCGTGGGCATGTTCCAATGTGTGGGACCCCACCCCGATTGTCATTCCGCGTATTTTGCACCTGTGGCGCAACGAACGGATGACGCTGTGGATTGCGACGGGCATTCTGGTGGGGCTATATCTGGTCATGTACACAACCTTCTTTGCCTACCCACGCGGCGCAATAGATGGGCTGTATGCCGGGCTAGCCTATTGGCTGGGCAGCCAGCAAGCCTTTGCCCGCGGCGATCAGCCGTGGTACTACTACGTTATGCTGCTGGGCATCTACGAGCCGCTCGCCTTGATTACCTCGCTGGGGGCAGCCCTGTATCTGTTCACGCGCGGCTTTCGCCTGCGCCTACCGGGGCGGGCGGCTGCGAATGAGCCTGTGCCTGCCGAGAGCGAGGGCGATATGCTTGCGGATGACAGCAACGGCAAAACCGCACCTGATGCGCCGCGCCGTCGCCGCACCGCCCGCAGCGACAGTGCCAGTAAAACGACGATTAACCTTGATGCAGATACCCTGCCCACGGGTGAGCGGTATGCCCTGCCCGACGCTGCTACGACCCTGCGCGTGAATGCGGGCGGTATGCCGCAGTATATGCCGCTCTTTGCGCTGGTAATGGTGGCGTGGTTCTTCAGTGCGCTGGTGATGTTCTCGTGGGCGGGCGAGAAGATGCCGTGGCTCGTAACGCACATTTCCCTGCCCGGCAACCTTGTCGCGGCGTGGGTGCTAGCCCAGCTGCTGCGGACGGTGCCGCCCCTGCATTTGCTGTCACCCACGCCACAGGATGGTGACGATACTGGTGCTGCCGCCGACTCGCGCCCAACTGGGAGCCTTCCGGCGTGGCAGGTGTTGCTGGTTGCGCCAGTGTTGCTGCTGATGATTGCCGCGCTCAGTGTCGCCCTTGCCCGCTTCTACAGTGATGCGGGGGGGCAAGTGGGGCAGAGCAACCTGTTGCAGGGCTTCATCCCCCTGCTGGTGTTTGGCGGCTGTGTGTATGCCCTGCTCACGCTCACCCAGCAGATCAGCGTGCGCGTGACGCTTGCCGTGATTGGCTTAACCCTCGCCGCCTTGACGGGCGCATACATGATCCGCTCTACGTGGCTGGTGGTCTACACCCACCCCGACGTAGCGATTGAGCCACTGATCTACACCCAGACCTCGCCCGACGTGCCGCGCTACGTGGAGTACCTGCGCGAGCTTTCGATCAACCAGACGCGCAACTTCCGCAAGGCAGAGGATGTGACCGGCGGCTTGACGATGCCCATCGTCATTAGCAGCAGCGACAGTAGCGGCGATGGCTCGCTGGCGTGGCCCATGCAGTGGTATCTGCGCGATTTCCAAAGCCTTGTGTGGAAAAGCGGGGAGGAGATTCGCACCCCCTCGCCAACCACCTTTGATGTCACCTTGCCGGATGGCTCAACGGGCCCTGCGCCCGTGCTGATGCTGTTTCGCTCGCACGTCACCAACGAAACGCGCAACATCATCGAGGGGCAGTATGTGCAGCCACTCGGTACGGGGGGCGTGTTTAACTGGTGGTTCCCCGAAGGCAACAAGTGCGACCCAGACGCGCAAGGCTACAAACGCTTCTATCTCAATAGCTGGATGACCAGCAACCAGATCGAGGAGTCGTGTGGCAATCTTGCTGCCGATCAACTGCACGGCCCATTGATGCCCTTTATCTGGCCCTTCCTGCCCGCCAACATTGGCGATACGGTGAACTACATGGTGTTCCGCACCTTGCCCACCCCGCTCCAGCCCGGCTCCCGCGATATGGAGCTGTGGGTTCGCGCCGACCTTGTGGCGGGTGCGCCGGCGGGAACGGGCGGCGGTGCGGCGGCAGCGGCAGGTGGTGCGCCCTTGCTGCGCCTTGCGGCGGTGCAGGAGCTAGGCTCGCCCTCCGAGTTCAACCAACCGACGGGGATCACGATTGACAGACGCGGGCGGGTATATGTCGCCGATACCCAAAACCACCGCGTTCATCTGTATGCCGCAAACGGCAACCTGATCCGCACCTTCGGCAGCCAAGGCAGCGGCGAGAACCAGTTCAACGAACCGCGTGGGCTAGCCGTAGATGCCGATGACAACGTGTATGTGGCGGATACGTGGAATGCCCGGATTGTCAAGATCAGCCCAGATGGGGAGTGGCTGACAACGTGGGGCACTGGTGTGCAGGATTTGGGCGGCGGGCGTTTGGCAACGATCACGGATGGCACACTTGAGGGCAATGCGGCCAATCCGCTGGGCTTCTTTGGGCCACGCGGGCTAGCCGTCAGCAGCAACGGCAATATCTACATTGCCGATACGGGCAACAAACGAATTATCGTGACGGATGCGAACGGAACATTCCTGTATCAGTGGGGTGCCCAAGGCAGTGAGCCGGGCCGCTTCAATGAGCCAACGGGGGTAGCGATTGATTCGCTGGATCGGGTGTATGTGGCGGATACGTGGAATGGGCGGGTGCAGGTCTTTGAGACAGGCGCAGATGGGCGGACTTCCGAGCTGCCACTGGCAACGTGGAGCATTACCGGCTGGAACGCCAATACCTACGATGACCCTTCGATTGCAGTGCGCCCGAATGGGGAGGTGTTCGTGAGTGTGCCCGCCCGCCAGCATGTGCTTGCCACCACCGAAACCGGCACGCCGATCCTGCGCTGGGGCGGGGCGGGCAACGATCAGGCTGCACTTACCTCGCCGAGCGGCTTGGCGGTTGCGCCCGATGGCACGGTGTTTGTGGTAGATCGCAATGCGGGGCGAGTGCGGGGCTTTGTGCTACCGGAGCTTGTGCCAGTGCAGACGGCGCAGTGAGCAAGGCTCCATGCTGATCGGGACTGCTCAGTATGAGCATCTCAACCGCGCTGTGCCGCCCAACAGTGGCTACAGCGAGGCGTGGGTACGGGTGCTAGAGCGGCTCGGTGAATACACGGCCGTGATCGCTCGCAGCCACAATCTGCGCCCGCAGCACGTCAGCGTGTACCGCGAGAGCCGCAGTGTGGTGCTGGTGCGGCTCTCGCTGGCGCAGCACCATGTCATCCTGCGAATTGCGCCCGAAGCCCAGCTTACGCCCCTGCTGTGGTTTGCCCGCACCGCCCAACAGCGCGGCATCCCCGTGATCCAGATCTACGAAGCCAACTTGCGCCGCACGCTTGTACCGTTTGAGTATCTGCTTGAGCAGTACATTGGCGGCAGCAACGCCACCCACCTTGAACCAACCCCTCTGCGCGGCGTTGCCCGCCACGCGGGGCGGGTGCTGCGCCGCCTGCACGCCATCCCCGCGCCGGGCTGGGGCAACCCGACTGTGCATGCCCGCTGGCTGATTGAGGATTGGCCACAGGTGCTGCTTGATCGGCACCAGCGTTACGCGCATCCGGCGAGCGCACAGGTGCTGTACACTGCTGAACAGCAGGCGATGGTGGCGCAGGTGTTGCACGATCCGCGCCTGACGCAGGATGTCACCCCGCACCTGATCCACACTGCGCTCCTGCCGCAACGGGTACGCTGCACGGCGGGCGATACCGCTCGGCTCGAAGCGATCCTGCATGCGGGCGAGCTAGTGGCGGGCGACCCGATGCTCGATCTTGCCCTTGCGCTCAGCCCCGATACGCCTGCCGCGTGGCAGCAGGGCCTGCTAGAGGGCTACACCGCCAGTGGCGCATTGCCCCCGCCGATGTGGCCCCGGCTGCCGCTGCTGCGCCTGCTGTGCGCCTATTGGCATAGCCTGCACTGCCATGCGCGTGCGTTGCCACACGATGCCGCACACACCGCAACCCTTGCCCATCTGGAGCAGGTGGCGGGTAGGACGTGTTTGGGCACGCAGGGCACGCAGAGCGGATAGGGTGCGGGCGGAGGGTGGTGGCGGTAACACGGCAAGGATTGCTCCCCGTCCCCTGCCCCCCGTCACCCGCCCCTACCCCCTGTCACCTCTTGGTATAATAAGCATAGGATGACCGAACAGCAAGGAGGGCCCTATGCCACCAAGCATATCCACCTACCCAGATCAGCAACAGCTTGCCACTGCCGCCGCCGATCTGCTCGTGCAGCAGATTGCAGCAACGTTGGCAACCCAGCCGCGCTGTAGCCTCGTATTGACAGGCGGCACTACGCCAGTGTTGCTCTATCGCTTGCTTGCCCAACTGCCCTACCGCACGCAGATCGCGTGGGAGCGGCTGTGGGTGCTGTGGGGTGATGAACGCTACGTACCGCTTGCCGATCCGCAGAGCAACGCGGGCATAGCCATGCGCGAGTTGCTGGACCATGTGCCAATTCCGCCCGCACAGGTGTTGCCGATGCCCACCACCTATGCCGACCCGCACGCCGCCGCTGCCGCCTATCAGCAGCAGGTGCAGCAGATCCTTGCAGGCGGCACCGGGCAGCTAGACATCGTGCTGCTGGGCATGGGCCCCGATGGGCATATCGCCTCGCTTTTCCCCGACCACGCCGCCCTGACGCTACCGGATACGGTGCTTGTCACCGCGATTGATGATTCGCCCAAGCCGCCGCCGCAACGCATCACGCTGACGTTGCCTGCTTTGCAGCAGGCGGGCTTGGTGCTGTTGCTCGTGGCGGGGGCGGAGAAAGCGGCGGCGGTGCAACGGTCCCGCGCGGGTGATCTGGCCTTGCCTGCGGCTCGTGTGCAGCCCCCGCACGGGCGGGTGTTGTGGCTGCTGGATGCCGCCGCCGCGACTGCACGCTAGCGGGCGCGGATCAGTATGAGGTGACAGGCATCAGGGCTGGCAGAGCATAACACGGGGTCCCTGATAGCTACCGAAAGGAGGTTTTTTATGACGGATAGCGTGCCCACCGTGACCCGCACATTCCGCACGGCAATCAAGATTGGCGAAGATTACGTGACTATCGAGGAGACAATTACGCTGGGCTTGGCGGCAACGGAGGCCGAGATCGAGCAGGCGGTTGCGCTAGGCTGGCGCATCTACACCGCGCAACACGCCGCCGTGACTGAGCAGGTGGAGCAGCTGCGCGAGGAGCAACGCCACCGCCGTGATAGCCGCCCTAGCACCGAGCGGCAGCGTGAGGCTATTCTGAAGCTGGCTGGCGAGCGTGGCGTGGATGCACTGGCTGAAGCCCGCCAGCACTATCAGACTGATCTCGATCAGTTGACGAGCCAGCAGGCTTCAGAGATGATTAGTAGCCTCCAAAAGACGCGCCCGAAATGATCCGGTGCGAGGCGTGTTGGTTCTACGATGAGTAGCGTTCTTCCTTCCACGGATCGGCGTTGTTGTTGTAGCCGTAGCGCTCCCAGAAGCCGAGCTTGTCGTGCGGCAGGAACTCTAGCCCGCGCAGCCATTTGGCACTCTTCCAGAAATACTTCTTGGGCACGAGCAGACGCAAGGGGTAGCCGTGTTCGGGGGTCAGCTCCTCGCCGTCATACTTGTAAGCCAGCATGGCATCGTCTTCCATCAGGAACTCTAGCGGAATGTTGGCGGTGAAGTTGTGTTCGGCGTGGGCAATCACAAATGCGGCAGAGGAGTCAATCTCTGGAATATGCTTGAGGAACTCCTTGAACTGCACGCCTTCCCACGTCGTATCAAACTTGCTCCAACGGGTGACACAGTGAATATCCATCGTCACCTGAATCGTCGGCAGGGCGCGGAACTCGGCAAAGCTAAACCGCTTCGGCTCGGCAATGTTGCCCCACACCCGCAAGTCCCACGTCTCCTCTAGGTTGGTGTAGTGGGGCACATCGCCGTAGTGCAGCACCGGAAACTTCTCGGTGACGTACTGACCGGGCGGGACGCGCCCATGCGTGCCTTCGGGGGTGGTATCGTAGCGACGCTTGAAAAGATCAAACATGGTCAACTCCTCTCACTTTGGCTTGACTTCATAGTATTATGCATACCATAGATGACAGTTTGCAATGGAAACTACTATAATCGTAACACAGTCTATGTAAAAAAGGAATAGAATGTATGCAAAATGTTCTGCGCCAACTCGGCGCAACCGGCTTGGTCGTCTCGCCACTGGGCTTGGGCTTGGCCGCACTGGGACGGCCCGGCTACATCAATCTGGGGCACGCGGCTGATCTCCAGCACGAGTACGATGTGGCCGCCATGCAAGCACGCACGCATGCCGTGCTGGATGCGGCGTGGGCGGCGGGGGTGCGCTACTTCGATGCGGCCCGTTCGTATGGGCGCGGCGAGGCTTTTCTGGGGGCGTGGCTGGCTCAGCGTCAGCTTAATCCGCCCACGTTTACGGTTGGCTCGAAGTGGGGCTACACGTATACGGCGGCGTGGCAGGTACACGCCGATCAACACGAAGTCAAGAGCCACACGTTGCCTGTCTTGCGCCAGCAATGGCACGAGAGCTATAGCATCCTCGGCCCATCGCTACGGCTGTATCAGATTCACTCGGCGACGCTGGAGAGTGGCGTACTTGAACGGGACGAGGTGCTGCGCGAGCTAGCCCACCTCAAGGCGCAGGGGGTGGCGATTGGGCTATCGGTGAGTGGCCCCCAGCAGGCACAGGTGATCGAGCGCGCATTGTCTGTGCAAGTGGATGGGGTGGCTCTTTTCGATACGGTGCAGGCTACGTGGAACGTGCTTGAGCCGAGCGCGGGCGCGAGCTTGCAGGCGGCTCATCAGGCCGGGCTAGGCGTGATTATTAAAGAGGCGCTCGCCAATGGGCGGCTGACGGCCCGCAACACCCGCCCCGCCGATGCGGCATTGGTGCAGTGCCTGATGGCTGAAGCCGAACGGCGGCACACAACGGCCGATGCACTGGCACTGGCGGCAGTCTTGGCGCAGCCGTTCGTGAGCGTGGTGCTGAGTGGCGCAGCGACGGTGGCTCAGCTGCACGCCAATCTGGGGGCTTTGGCGGTTGCGTATGATGCACCGGTGGCAGCGGCTTTTGCGCCCTATCAAGAACGGGCCCCTGAGTATTGGCACATCCGCAGTAGCCTTGCGTGGAACTGAGGCGGGGCGGGCCCGCTCTGGTTGCCGATGGCAGGCGGATTAGAGGAGATTGCCCAATGGGCCTAAGTTGATGTTCAGATCCTCATCGGTCAGATCGAAGGTTTGCTTAAGTTCATCCATACGCTGCTTGAGCTTGAGGAAGGTTTCGCCGAGTTGTTCGATCTCAGCATCCGAGAGCGAACCATATTCGACGCGGCGGAGGGCTTGGCGTTCCAGCAATTGGCGCAATAGCTCGATGAGCGTCAGCACGAGCTGCGCTAGCCCGCGCTCGATGTTCTCGCTATCGGTGCTGATGCGCTGGGGCAGGTGTTGCTGGCGCAACTGCTCCAGTTCGTGGGCAAAGGCTTCAAGGTCTTCGGTTTCGTAGATCAGGCGGTTGTCCATAGCGTAGGTACTCAGGGATTAGGTGTCAGGGATTAGGTTTCAGGGATTAGGTGGCGGGTGGTGGGTGGCGGGTGTCAGGTGTCGGGGATTAGGCGTTCGGTGTTCGTGATAAGCGATACGGGGTGAGGCGCAAGGCGTTGCACAAAACTGTAGGCAGCCCATGGCCCAGTCAGGGCAAATGACAAAGCGGGGTAGTCGGCATCGAGTTGGGCAACCGCATACTGAAATGAATGCATCTGTACGTGCTCCACGAGATACGCCGCTGTCAGCAATAGGCGCGGCGTAAGCAAGGGGCGGTGTTGATGCGCTCGACAGAGCGGTGCAAGCCGGGCGTGCAGTTCGGCGATCAGGGTATCGGCGTGTCCGCGCCATGCCTGCTGGGCTTGCTCTTGGGCAAGGCGGGCGTGCATATAGTCGCGCCCACTGTGAATTGGGGGCATCTCGGTAGATGGGGCGGGCACAGCCCACAGCACGCGCAGGCTTAGCTCGGCACAGCCGCGCACGACTTCAAGATTGGCAAGGAACTGCGGGGCATGTTGGGTGAGCGTGGCCTGCACGCCATCGTGATTGGTCAGGGCTGTGCCGAAACGCACCGGCAAAACGGGCGCATGGGCCAGCACCGCAGATACGACGACTTCGTGTTGCCACAGGTGCAGGGGCGAGGGCGCAAGCCGAGCGTGAGTCAGGGGCGAGACAATTGCCGCAAGCGGGGCGTGGGGGATTTGCTGGACCATTGCTCCATCAATACCCGCTACGGACGGGAGGGGCGTGTCGGCGTAGGTGATGGCGTAGAGGTAGAGGCTCATAGCTGGCTCTCAGGTGGTGTGTTGAGCGATTCAAGTGGCGCATCGGTGGACATGTTTTGGAGCGTATCTACTGATGTGAGCAGCACTTTTAGCCCGATATAGATCAGGTCTACATCGGCGACGGAGATAACGAGTTCGCCGGATAAGACTACGCCTTTGTCAAGCGCACGATCCAGCAGATCAAGCAGCACGAGGTCTTTATCTGGGGCGGCGCGGTTGGGATTGTGCATTAGGGTTGTTCCTGTAGCTCCGCTGGGTTGAGCGGCATAGGGGTGGCGGCGTGGTCGGGCAAGTCCACGTTGGCGAAGTTGTATGGAACCCACGCGCCCGACAGGTCGGCGGTGATGCCGTAGGTGGTATAGGCCCTGATCTGTTGCTCCAGTTCGTGGCGGAACGCATCCAGTTGATCGGGGAGGAGGAGGTAGGCGGCATTGAGAATCACCTGTTCGTGGGTCTGGTTCAGTTCCGGTGCAGGCAGGTTGTTTCGCACCCCAGCAATGGCATCGTGCAGCAAGGTGGCGTGGATCGTATCGGCAATCATTTGGATTTGCTCCTCTACCGCATTCTTTGTCAAGGTTTCGAGCTGCTGCTTGAGCATATACGCGGTGCCGCTACTCGCCTGTGTAATGCGCTCCTGCAAGCGTTGGGCTTGGGGTTGGGAGCGCAACACCGCTGTACGCAGCACATCAGGATCGCAGAAGAGTTTTACGCCCCACTCCTCGCGCCCGTGCAGATAGGCAAGGCGGGTGTGCCAGTGTTGGGCTTGTGTGTGCAGCATCTCTTGTACCCGTTCCGCGCTGTGAAAGATGGTGCCAAAGGTGAATGGGACCACTGTGCCCTGTGGCAGCAGCGCACTCAGCACCGCCTGATGCTGGCGCACCTGCGCCTCTAGCCACGCCGGATCGTGCAGGTTGGCCTCGATCACGTCTTCACCAAACTGATCCAGCCCAACTTGGCTGACCAGCGCACACAGCCCATTGCCGCACAACAGGTATACCGGATACGCTGGATCAACGCCATGGGCGGGCAAGTCGCGCAGGGCATCGGCGCGGTGTGGCGCAAAAACCCCATACACATACACACCAGTCGTCGGGGTGGGTGCGGCGGGCACGGCTAGAGTCGGGCG